>CAITMK010000015.1 GCA_903893485.1 Candidatus Magasanikiibacteriota bacterium | reverse complement strand
GTAACTCCACTTTCACTTGGTATTGAAACCATGGGTGGTGTAATGACCGCACTGATTACGCGCAACACAACTGTTCCAACCAGCAAGTCGCAGGTGTTTTCAACCGCAGCTGACTCGCAGCCAAGCGTTGAAATTCATGTGCTCCAGGGTGAACGTCCAATGGCAGGCGACAACAAAACATTAGGTCGTTTTATGCTCGACGGTATTCCACCAGCACCACGCGGCGTGCCACAAATCGAAGTGTCATTCGATATTGATGCGAACGGCATTTTGTCTGTGAGTGCCAAGGACAAGGGTACAAACAAAGAACAGAAAATTACGATCACTGCATCGTCGGGTCTTTCAAAGGAAGAAGTTGAAAAGATGAAACAAGATGCAGAATTGCACGCCGACGAAGATAAGAAAAAACAGGAACTTATCGAAGCGCGCAATATTGCAGATACCATGATGTACACCACAGAAAAAATGTTGAAGGACGCGGGCGAAAAAGTAAATGCTGATGATAAAAAAATTGTTGAAGAAAAATTAGCTGCATTAAAAGCAGTTAAAGATTCTGACGACGTTGATGCGATCAAAAAAGCTGGCGACGAGCTTGGTGAAATCGCACAGAAAATTGGCGCTGCAATGTACCAACAGCCAGGAGCTGATGCTGGCGCCGGAACTCCACCACCAGCAGGCGAAGAAAAAGGTCCTATCGAAGGCGAAGTTGTTTAATCTCTCGTGACGAGCTTGAAGTGCCGAGGCGACTCGGCACTTTAGTGTTCTTCATAAAATGATATGGCTCAAAAAGATTACTACAAAACCTTAGGCGTTGATAAAAATGCAACCGATGACGAAATCAAAAAAGCATTTCGTAAATTAGCGCATCAGCATCATCCGGATAAACCATCAGGCAACGCTGAAAAATTTAAAGAAATCAACGAAGCAAATCAAGTTTTGTCTGACAAATCAAAGCGCGCGCAGTACGACCAGTTTGGATCCGAACATGTAAATCAACCGGGCGCAGGTGGCAATCCGTTTGGTGGCGCCGGTGGTTTTGATTTTAGCGGCGAAGACCTTGGTGATATTTTTGGTAACATGGGCGATATGTTTGGCTTTGGTGGTGGCCGCGGCGGCGGACGACGTGAACAACGCGGCGAAGATATCGCGGTGGACGTTGAATTAAAATTGCGCGACGCGGTTTTTGGTATCGAAGAAGAATTTAGTTTAAATAAATTAGGACAGTGTGACACCTGCCACGGATCCGGCGGCGCGCCAGGTACCAAAGTTGATACATGTAAAACTTGCGGCGGTCGTGGCCAAGTGGTGCGCATTCAACACACGATTTTAGGTGCCATGCAAACAGCAAGCACGTGTGGCGATTGTCGCGGTACGGGCAAAAAACCAGAAAAAGAATGTAAGGATTGCCGCGGAACCGGCACACACAAAAAAATTGATGAAATTAAAATTAAAATTCCAGCTGGCATTCATGATGGCGAATCCATTCGTGTGACTGGTCGTGGCGCCGCAGCGCCGCATGGTGGCCAGGCCGGCGATTTATATGTGCGCATTCATGTGGCGCGCGACAAAAATTTGCAGGTGCAGGGCGATGATATTTATTCCGAAGTACACATTTCATTTCCAATGGCCGCGCTTGGTGGTGAAGCAAAAACACACACCGTGGAAGGTGAAGTAACAATTAAAATTCCTGATGGCGTACAAACTGGTGAACTCATTCGCTTGAAAGGCAAGGGTGGTATGCGCCGCGGCGGCGCACGCGCAGATCATTTGGTCCGCGTGACCGTTGAGACGCCAAAAAAATTATCGCGCACCGCGAAAAAATTACTGGAAGAGCTCAAAAAAGAACTTGAATAAAAGTAGGGCCCGGCCTATACTAGTATCCGTATGTACCCGCTTTTCCTCGATTTTATCCACTCACTCTCGTGGTCACACCCAAGTTGGGACTTGTTTATTTTGTTGTTTTTGGTGGTCGGCACGCTGGTGTACGGATTTTCGCTTGGCCGTGGCCGCACCATTATGATTATGGTTGCGGTGTATATGGCCGTGGCCGCGGTGCACACGTTGCCGCCGCTGCCTTCGTTTGGCGCCACCGTGCAACTTACCAACGGTTTTGCATTCCGTATTGGCACGTTTGTGGGGCTTTTTGCAATTTTGTTTTTCATGCTCACACGCAGCGCATTAAATCATGCACTATCGTCAGATGGGCCCATGGGTAGCTGGTGGCACGTTATCGTGCTTTCGTTTTTGCAAGTGGGCATGCTTATATCCGTGATCATGAGTTTTTTGCCAACGCTTTGGCTCTCTAAAATTTCACCATTTTTACAAATCATTTTTGCATCACCATGGGGCGCGTTTGCATGGGTCGTCGCACCAATTTTTGGGCTGCTTATTGTTGGCATTTCAATCGAAAGTTTTGGTACAAAAGTTTTGGGTCGCAATTATTGATTGCGGGCATGCGCATCGAGCGCTTTGTTAACTTCGGCATCAGCTTCCTTATTTTTTTCACGCGGCACATGGGTAAACGTAACGCGGCCAATGCGGCCCGCCATGTTATAAATTTTTAAATAATGCACTTGCAAGCCAACATCTTTCACGCGATATTCGCGGTTCATTTGTTTTACAATCAATTCTGAATCCAAAAAACATTGTACCTCCGTGGCGCCATGTTCGGTGGCGTATTCAAGCGCGGCAACCAGCGCCTGATATTCCGCCTGATTATTTGTGGTGTGGCCAATATAACGGCCAAAAGCCGCAATTGTTTCGCCTTGGGCATTTTTAATGACCGTGCCGGTTGCTGCCGGCCCTGGATTGCCGCGTGATCCGCCGTCGGTGTAGGTGATGAATTTCATAGAATATGAGAATTGTAGCATGTAGGGTGAGGATTGACAAAACCCCCAAAATGTGCTATATTCTGCGCCAGACCTGCACAATCGTGTAGGGTCACACGAACGGTTCTTGGCTAATTTCAGCCTTTTGCTCGCGTGCGAGCTGTGTCTTGGAGGACAGATGAAGATCTTCTACGCGTTTCTGGTGGTCTTGGTGGGTTGTTCAGTTGAATCTGTGAGCCCTTCGGCAACGATGGCGGGGGAAGCTGACACGTCTGGGCAGCCGCAGGTGGATCCTTGCGACGATGGCGATCCTACCACGGACGATCTGTGGCACACGCCGGCCGCAGGTTCCCCGGATCAGCCGCAGTGCATTCACGGCAAGAACGCGCTTGCGGGCACCTTGAGCGAGCGCGTGGCTGCCGCGAAAGTCGGCGATTGGATCGCGGCTGGCAACGGCTACTGCGACACGACCGAGGAGTTGTGTGAAAGTGTGTCGATCAGCGACCATCGCACCGGCACGCCAGTCATGCCAGGCTGGATGCAGATCGTCATGCTTCTGGACGGCACAAAGGCGACGAGCTGCTCCGGACATCACTTCAGCAAGTCGGTATCGTGCCCGTCCGGTCAGATGTGTCAGCAAAACCAGGACAACACGATCACGTGTAACCCGATCGTGTCATCCGCGCCGGCGACCATTTTCTGCATTGATCTGGCTGAAAAGGTGCAGGCCACGACCGTCGTGAGCTGCAACTTCACCGGAAGCCGTGTCGAAGATGATTGCCCGGACATCAGCTCGTACGTCGCGTGGCAGCCGACGCTCACCGATGGTGACGGCACGCGCTGGTGCACGATCATTTCGGCGGACGCCAAGCACACTCACGTGCGCCTCGGCGTGTCGCCCGGCATCATGGAGTATTTCACGAGCTGGTTCATGAGTGAAAAGGCTGGCGCGACCGAGGTGGCCCAGCAGCTGTCCTTTTCCGACATGCCTGCCTGCGGCGAGTTGAACGGCTACACCTACACGCCGCTCACCACGACGTGCAAGGCTAGCAAGCTCAGCGCCTTCATCCTGAACTGGTAGAAGGTGAGCAGCTGAGTAGATCAAATCCCGATTCGCAATGCTGCGAGTCGGGATGATTTTTTTTAATTAGCGATTCTAAAGTCTTGGAGCGTATATTGCAATTCTCGCGCGCCGTTCCATTCGTTTACGCTCAGGCACACGACGCTATTAATTTTTTTCCCCGCCTGCAAATCGTCTAAAAATTCGGACATGCCAAATCCCATCATTTTTTTAATCTGCGGCGAATCACTTTGTACCATGAGGCGAATGTGCTTGCCAGTTGCGCCAACGGGTACGACGCCGACAATCGAAATATTTTCAGTTAAAAAGGTTGGCTCTGGGTTGCCAATGCCAAATGGCTCAAATTTTTCAAGGTGACGCTGCAGTTCCCAATCGAGTTTATCGAGCGGGATGCGCGCGTCGATGGTGACGGTTGGAATGAGTTCTTGGATTTTTTCAACGTGTGAATCCGCGAGGCGATGCATCGTGTCGGCGAACGGCTGAATGTGGTTGGGCGTGGCGAGCGAAAATCCGCACGCTTGTGGATGACCGCCAAATTTGGTGAATACCTCCGGCACGGTTTGCATGGCAGCGATCATATTCCATTCCGTGATGCTGCGACCCGAACCAACGACGCGATCTTCGTTAATACCAATCACAAATGTTGGTTTATAAAATTTATCTTTGAGGCGCGATGCGATCAGGCCAACGAGGCCCGCGGGCCAGCCTTCGCCCGCAACGACGAGTGCGGGGAATCGATCGAGACTATCTTTTTTTATTTTCGCAATTGCTTCTTTTAAAATTGATTCAGTTAATTTTTGGCGGTCCGTATTGTGATTATAAAGTTGGTCTGCAAGGCGCGCGCCTTCTTCGGGCGTTTCGGCAAGCAGCATTTCGAACGCGTATTTGCCGTGGTCCATGCGACCCGCGGCATTAATGCGTGGCGCGATTTTAAAACCAATGGTTTGCGGCGTGATGGGCGATGATGGACCTAAATCTGTGATCATGATTTTGTCGTGTGCTAAAAGTGCACGAAGACCATGGCGTTTTGTTTTTCCCAAAACTTTGCAACCAAAATAAACCAGCGTACGTGTTTCACCAACGAGCGGCACCATGTCGGCAACACTGGAAATTGCAACTAAATCGAGTTGCCATTTTTGAAACGCCGCTGTATTAAAATTCGGCGGCAATAATTTTTGAATTTCCGGATCTTGCATGAGCCCCTGCATTAATTTAAATGCAACGCCGCCGCCAGATAATGTTTGGTCAGGATATGTTTCGCCTGGAACTTTTGGGTGAAGCGTCGCGAATGCGGGCGGCAAATCTGCAGGTACGGTGTGATGGTCGGTGATGATCGTCTGAATTCCCAATTCATTACCACGTGTAATTTCGGCGAGGTTCGAAATTCCGCAATCGCACGTGATTAAAATTTTGGTATCGCGCGCCGCAAGTTTTTCAACAGTCGATGTGCGCAGGCCATAGCCATCAAGTTCGCGGTGGGGAATAAAGCCATCGACGTTGGCGCCAAGTGTACGAAGCGTGTGCATTAAAATCGCGGAAGCAGAAATTCCATCAGCGTCGTAATCGCCGTGCACAATAATTAATTCTTTCGCGATAATCGCTTCGCGCAGGCGATCCACCGCCTTATGCATATCGCGAAACAAAAAAGGATCGTGAATATCACGCTCGTAATTTGGTTCCAAAAAAGCTTGCGCCTGGGCGGCAGTGCGCAGGCCGCGATTCCACAGGAGCTGCGCAATCACGGGGTGCACGCCCGGCATGGCAGCGGCGTCATGTTTTTCGGCATCCTCGGAAATCGCCCAAAGAGTTTTTTTCACACGCGGAGCGTAAATGCCAAAACCATTGAAATAAGCACAAAGAGTGCAAAGATTGCGGAAAAGATGCGACGTGTTTTCTGTTTCATAGCGGGTGTATTCTACCACACCTGAAGCGTTGACAAAATGGCGGAAAAATGAGAGGATCTTGACAAGAGGGAACGAAACCAAATTCCTTGGAGGTGTGAGATGTCTGTCGAAATGATTGTTGGGTTGAGTTTGATTGCTGTCGCGCTGCTGCTCTTGATCTGGGTGGCGTTGTTTTTGTCGACGGAGTCTCACGGTAAGCTTCCACGTTTTATGGCGTCAGCAGTGCTGATTGCGATCATGGGTGGTGGAATTGTGTCTGACGCACTTGAGACGACGCCGGATCAGAATACATCATTAGCTGTTGTACCTTCTCCTACGAAGAATCCCAACGACTTGCTGCCGTGGCGCCACGTCGCGCAGCACGTCTCCGGCCCGCAGATCTACAAGGCGCGGCAGGAGCTGGGCGAAGGCGGCAACACAACCATTCTGGTTGAAGGGCGCAGTGGCGGCTGCAACGCGGAACACGACATCATGGAGGGAACGGCCAAGAAAATCGGCTTCGCAGAAAAACACCTTTTCATCATTGCCGACGTGAACAAGGTCGACAAATTGGATGAGGTGCTCGAAGAAAGCGGCGCCACGGCCACGCCCGACTGTCGGGTGCTCCTGCTCCGCGGCGACAACTACACGGAGATCTGCAACGCGCTCGACGGCGAGCAATGCCACGCGGCGGTGCAGTGGATGATCGATTTGTACAAGCCCTGACGCGCTACACGCAAGCGTTCGGCGAGCCCGTTTTCCTTCACGATTCGTGATTGGGAGGCGGGCTGTTTTTTTTATTTAATCACGTAAAAGGCGTTGACAAAACGGCAAACCCAGAGTAGTCTCTAGAAAGTGAGGGAGAAACAAAGCCAGATCTCTCGGAGTGCTCAATGAACGGAATGGTTGTTCTCGGTATTATTTTCGTGATCCTTGCGCTGTTAGCTTTTTGGCGGGCACAATCCAGTGAGCCGTCTATGGGCTACTGGAAGAATTTGATCGGCCTGCTTCTTTTGGGGATCGCGGCCATCGCTTTCCACAGGGGCGTGTGGCCGCCACAAGTTGATGCTGCGCCAGTCGCCGTGAAAGGTGCGCCGCTGTGGCAGACGTGCCTCATCAAGCAATTCGATGCGGCGACCACGGCGTTCAACGCGCAGCATGGTCCCGCGACAGTGCTCGTTGAGCTTCGCAAAGACGGGTGCGAATCGTTGCGCCTGCAGGTAAATCAAACGGCGCAGCAAAACGGCTACACCAGCCATCATGCGTTCTACGTTGCGAAGCTTGATGTTGTGGGCAACGGCCTCGAGCGCGCGCTCGCGGAGAGTGGCGTGACGTCAAGCGGATCTTGCCGCGTGTTCTTGTGGAACACTAAAGGCTTCCAGGAAGTGTGCGATGCCAACGAGATCCATCTCGGTCCTCGCTGCCAAATGGTTGTCTCGTTCAATCGCGAGTTATACACGCCGTAATTTCACGTGTACCGTACTTGCGCCACTGACCCGCCTTGTTTGCAGCGATGCAGACGGGGCGGTCATTTTATTTAGCTCGCGTCCGGTTTCAAAATAGCCAAAAAAGTTTCTGGTGGAATATCGACAGATCCACGGCCCATGGCTTTCATTTTTTCTTTACCTTTCTTTTGTTTGTCGAGTAATTTATTTTTACGGGTTACATCGCCGCCGTACAAACCAGATGTAACATCCTTACGCATTGCGCTGATGCGCTCTGACGCGATAATTTTGCCGCCGATCACGGCTTGTAATTTTACTTCAAACATTTGGCGTGGCAAATGTTCTTTTAATTTTTCACACACGCGTTTACCTTGGCGATAGGCGTCTTCACGCGGCACCAACGCGGCAAGCGCTTCAACAGATTCTTCGGCAACTAAAATTTCCAACCGAATAATATCGGCCGGTTCTTCGTCGAGCAAATCGTATGAAAGGGAAGCGTACCCGCTCGAAATCGATTTCAAGCGATCATAAAAATCAACCAAAATGGAAGATAGTGGTAATTCAAAATGCAAAAGCACGCGTGAGTGTACCTCGCCGACAGATAAATATTCCGCGTTTTTGTAGCGGCCACGTTTTTCGTGTACGAGCTGAATGATCGCACCTTGTGAAATTGCTGGCGTGACCACATCAACTTTAACCCACGGTTCTAAAGTTTCTTCAATAAAAGTTGGATCTGGATATTCCATTGGCGAATGAACCGTAATCACATCGCCATTTGTTTTGTGCACCGTGAGCGCAACGGAAGGCGTGGTCACAACCACATCAATTTTAAATTCGCGCGACAAACGTTCCTGGACAATTTCTAAATGCAAGAGGCCGAGCAAACCGCAACGAAAACCCATGCCAAGCGCAGGGGATTGTTCTGTTTCGTACACGAGCGACGAGTCATTTAATTTTAAACGCTCCATCGCATCGCGCAAACGCGAAAATTGCGAGCCATCTTTTGGATACACACCGGCGTACACCATCGGTACAACAGGTTTGTAGCCAGGCAAACCCTCGGTTGCACCATCTGCTGCGGACGTAATTGTATCACCAACGCGCACGCCAACAATTTCTTTCAGGCCCGTGACCACATATCCGATTTCGCCGGTATGCAGCGCGGGTGTTGAAACTAATTTTGGATTATAAAAACCAACTTCTAGCGCTTCGCCTAAACTTTGTGTTGCAATAAATTTAATTTTGGTGGTTGGGCGCAAGATGCCATCAACGATTTTTACTTTTGCAACCACGCCGCGATAGTCATCGTAAATGGAATCAAAAATTAATGCGCGCACCGGGCCATTAATATTTCCAACTGGCGCTGGAACACGCGCGACGATTGCGTCTAAAATTGCTGGCACACCGGCGCCCGTTTTGCCGCTCGCTAAAATAATATCTTCTTTTTTGCAACCAATCACGGAAATAATTTCAGCGGTTGTTTTTTCGATGTCCGCATTTGGCAAATCAATTTTATTTAAAACCGGGATGATGGTTAAATCTTGTTCAATGGCCAAATATAAATTTGCGAGCGTTTGTGCTTGCATGCCTTGCGATGCGTCAACGACTAATAGCGCGCCTTCGACCGCGGCAAGCGATCGTGAAACTTCGTATGAAAAATCCACGTGTCCTGGAGTATCAATCAAATTTAATTCGTATTCGCGGCCATCAACCACGTGTTTCATGCGCGCTGGCGCCAATTTAATGGTAATCCCGCGTTCGCGCTCCAAATCCATGGAATCAAGCAGCTGCGCTTGCATGTCACGTTTTTGCACGGTGCCGGTAACTTCAAGAAGTCGGTCCGCGAGGGTCGACTTGCCGTGGTCAATGTGGGCGATGATGCAAAAATTGCGGATTTGGTCCATATAAGTGAGGGGATTATACCGGGCCTCCTAAAATAAATCAAGTTTTTAGCTAATTTTAGCGGTTGTCTCGAATTAATACTATTGACAAAATGTGAACTAAACGCTATCGTTTTGGCACCCGCGTGCGGGATTGCTATCAGGAGGTCCGATGATCGGTGTTATTTTCTTGGCTGCGCTGGCCGCGGTCAATGTGAGCAATGACTCGCTCGAGTGCGAGGGTAACACCTGCACATACACAGCGCCCGATGGTACGAAAGTGCCGCATAGCGTTGAGTATGAGGTGCGTACGCCGCCGTCCGAAGCGCAGAAGCGGGCCTGGCAGAACTCGCGTGGGAAGTGTCCGGAGCGGTGGTACCAGTTGTTCAAAGCGCGGCTTGGCTATCCGATCCCGAAGCGGTGCTTGTCCGCGCACATGATGGGCATGATCGACGACGGTACACCGCAGGTCGTTCCCAGCTATCCGAAAGTGATCGCGGCGGCATGGCTCGGAAAGACGCCGGATCAACGCGCGTTCGGCGTTGCGAAGATCGTTGCCAACGAAGCTGCGTACGAGAAGGCCTGTTACGAATACCGTACGACGCACGCACGAGTTCCGGAGGATGCTTGTCGGCCGCTTGATCCAATTCCCGAATACAAACCGGCGCCGCTCATGCAGATCCAGTGTGAAAACACCGGCAACTGCCGCAACGGCTACCAGGATTTGGTGTGGCGAGGCATCAGCCATCAGATTCCGGCAAGCGTCTGGAAAAAACTGGCGCACGCCCGCACGGTTGACGTGCTGTATGGCGTGAGTCATGGTTTTCGCGCAAGTGAAATCAACGAGCGCGTGCAGGCGAGCCGGGTGAAAATTTTGGACGCCTGGGCCGACGAACAGAAGCGTAAGCGCGATGCCACTGAAATTCCGCTTGAGCATCCGTAGTTCGCTGGCGCCTCAATCCGTTCTCCCCAAGTCACCATACGGCGACAAGGGGAGAGCGGCATTTTTTTAATGGGAGCTATCGATATCGGTGACGTCCGCAGGAAGCAATTTGGTGACGCCGCGTAAACGCGTTTTAAACATTTCTAAAATTTCGTACATTTCGGGAACGCGAAGTAAAAGCGCAATCGCAACGAATCCAATAAGTCCGCCAAGTGATGCACCGCCCGCTTTAATTAAAACGCCAAAAAAAGTTTGCATGTTTACGTAGGTGCCGATTGGTTCTTTTAGCCCTTGCACTAAAAGCGCCATGACAAGGCCGGCAATGCTGATTTTATAAATTGTTTTTAATGTGTCTGCAACGTAGGTGCTGCCGAGGCGACGAATGAGTAATGCATACAGCACCAGTGCATTAATAATTGATTCAATACTTGCGGCCAAGCCAAGTCCACGAACACCAAGTGGACCCATGAGCCAGAGTGCGCTGCCAAGACCAATCACCGTTGCGGCAATTGCAACCGTGGCTGGGGTGCGCGTGTCTTTGATGGCGTAAAAACCGCGCGCCAAAACATGCACCGCTGCTTGGCCAAATAAACCGATTGCAAAAAGTGCAAGCGTGTCGGCAGTTGCAACGGTTGCGGCCCAATCGAATTTACCCGCGCCCAAAATAATACGAACCCATTCCGTACGCAGCACCACAAATAAAATACAAATTGGCAGCATCCACGTAAGCACGGTGCGCATGGTTTGGTTAATTGTTTTTGCAACGCCATCGGGATTTCCTTCGGCCGCAAAATGGGTCATGAGTGGAAACGCGGCAACGGCAAATGAAACCGCAATGACACCTTCTGGCATGGATTGAATATTGTCGGCAAGGGTAAAAATCGAAACAGAGCCAACCGGCAGTTTTGATGCAAGCGCCGTGATCACCACTAAATTAATTTGCACCGCAGCGAGCGCGATGGTGCGTGGTCCCATGAGCATGAACATCTCGCGAACATTTTTATCTTTCCACCCCCAACTCCACGCAGGTTTAAAACCAGACGAAATAAGCGCGGGCAATTGAATACCAAGATGCATGAGTGCGCCAAGTAAAACGCCAAGCGCCAAACCAACTGTTCCAAACAACGGAACAAAAATTAAAATGCCAACGATGATACCAACATTATAAAGTACTGGCGCGAGCGCATACAGCAAAAACTTTTTTAATGATTGTAGCGCGCCGCCCACCGCAGCGGACAAACCCATGAGCACTGGCGAAAAACACATGATGCGCGTGAGTAGCACCGCTAAATTAAATTGCGCGCCAACAAAACCTGGCGCCGTAAGGTGCGTGTACCACGGTGCAAAAACACTACAGGCAATTGCAAGCAATAAAAAAATACTTCCCATGGTGCTAATACTTTTGTTCATGAAATTCCAGGCGCCATCGGTGTCTTTTTTGGCCAAATATTCTGAAAAAATTGGAATGAACGCTGAAGACAGCGCGCCCAAAATTAATAAATTATATAATAAATCCGGCACTTTGAACGCAACATAATAGGCGTCAAGTGTTGGGCCAGCACCAAATGTATAAGTAAGCAGTCGATCACGCAGCAAACCTAAAATACGGCTCATGAGCGCAGCGCCACCAAGCACTACGGCAGCAGCCGTTATGGTTTCGGATGTGTGGTTAAACAATCTTTTCAGCATCATCACAGTAATTACGGATAGTTCACGATCAGTTCTACGAATTCTACACCAGATTGGTCTGAATGCAAATCTATGGCGCGAAATGTTCCGGAGATATTGTCGGCGCGGTTGAATGAAAAGTCAGCGGCATTGTCTGCGGGGTGTGCATCTTCAGCAACGGTAAAACCTTTTTGTTTTAAGCTGCGTTCTAAATTATCTGCCAAAATTGAAGGGTATGAGTTGATGCCGCTCCAGGTCGCTACAACGGTTTTTGTATTTGATGCGCCAATCGGCCACGCGATATAGCGGAGTAAGTCTGAACGATCGATCGAGCGCTCAAAATCAACGCGCCCTAAACTATCATGCGTTTCGGTGATGCGCGCATTCGGATCGATTTCGCCCAAAAGCGGCGCAAGCATGATTTCTGGAATCGCGGTTGCAAGCCACATTGCACGAGATTTCGTGGTTGCATCAACGTAGGTCACACGAATTAATTTGTCGGGATTTGATTGAGGAATGTCGCGAGGGAAGTCATCGGGGAATTCAGAAAGCACCGCGGGGCCGCTGCCCACGACAAGACGAAAAACAAAATAAAGGCCCGCGAAAAAAAAGACAATACAGCCAGCGCCGGTGAGGCAACTTCCACGAATCCAACTGCTCCGTTTGTTAATTTCTTTAAGTGTTGGCTCCTGAATTTGTACGGTATTTGATGCTTGTTGATCAGCGCGCATACTTGATATGTGACGAGTGTACCATATATTAGGTATACTGACCACATCTATGCACATTCAATTTTGCGGCGCCTCGGGCGAAGTTACGGGTTCCTGTTTTATGGTCGAATCAGAAGGTAAAAAAATTCTGGTCGATTGCGGTATGTTTCAAGGATCTGAACATGCGGCAACAAGCAATACGGATCCATTTTTATTTGATGCAACCGAAATTTCTGCGGTGTTGGTAACGCACGCACACATCGATCATTGTGGTCGCGTGCCATTACTTTTTGAACGCGGGTTTCGCGGGCCCGTGTATGCAACCGAGCCGGGCGCGGCATTAATCCGTTTGCAGTGGGATGACATGCTCGGCGTCATGACCACGGAACATCGTAAACATGGCAACCCGATGTTGTACCAGCAGCCAGATGTGGATCGCGCAAATACAAAATTAGTACCAAAAAAATACAGCGAGAAAATTTTGTTAGGAGCGCCAGGCGAAGATTTTTTTGCGATCTTCCACGACGCGGGACATATTTTTGGTTCTGCATTTATTGAACTGCATGTGCACGGGAAAGTCGCGGTGTTTTCAGGTGACATGGGAAACGACGATGTGCCAATTGTAAAAAATTCAGAAAATTTAGTTGATTGCGATGTGTTAGTAATGGAAGCGACGTATGGTGATCGTTTGCATGGATCGCCACGTCAGCGCCGCGAAGATTTGCGTAAAATTATTATTGAGTCAGTGAAGCGCGGCGGGGCATTATTAATCCCCGCGTTTTCCATTGAACGTACGCAGGAAATTTTGTTTGAATTTAACCAGCTCATTGAATTTGAACACGCGTTGCCACGCATTCCAATCTTCCTTGACGGACCCCTTGCCATACATGCAAATGCAGTGTATCGTGCGTTTCCACAGTATTACGATTCCGAAGCGGCGGCTAAGTGGAAGGCGGGCGATGATTTTCTCGATTTTCCGGGGCTCAAAGTCACGTTAACCACCGAAGAATCAAAGACGATTAATAGTACGCCAAATCCAAAAGTGATTATCGCGGGCAGCGGCATGATGTCTGGAGGGCGCATTATGCATCACCTGATGCGTTATTTGTCGGATCCTAATTCAACGGTTGCGTTGGTTTCGTATCAGGCCGAAGGAACGCTCGGCCGTCGCGTGCAAGATCGTGCACCAATGGTAACAATTAACGGCGAGCAAATTCCCGTGCGCTGTCATATCGAACGCCTGGATTCGTATTCCGCACATGGCGATCAAAATAAGTTGTTAGCATGGGCCGGCAGTGCGCCTCACAAACCAGGACGAATTATTATTGTGCATGCAGATCCATCATCGGCAAGTACGTTTGCAGAATTAGTCACGGTTCGATTAAAAATTCCTGTGCAAGTTGCACGCTTTGGCGAAATTGCAGATATCTAAAGTATGTTAGAAAAGGTTGGCGATAAAAAATTTAAATTACATTCCGAATATAAGCCTGCGGGTGATCAGCCCGAGGCTATTTCGGCGTTGGTAACGGGCACCACGCGCGGCGATGGCATGCAAACACTGCTTGGTGCAACGGGTACGGGTAAAACATTTACCATTGCAAATGTAATTGAACAAACGCAGCGCCCAACCTTGGTGATTGCGCATAACAAAACATTAGCGGCGCAGCTCTGCAACGAATTCCGTGAATTTTTTCCGGAAAACGCCGTGGAATATTTTGTTTCGTATTACGATTATTATCAGCCAGAAGCGTACATGCCAGGCACGGACACATACATTGAAAAAGAAGCGATGATCAATCAGGAAATTGATCGTTTGCGCCACGCCGCAACGCAAGCGCTTTTGACGCGCCGCGACACGATTATCGTTTCGTCAGTTTCGTGTATTTATGGTTTGGGTTCGCCGCAAAATTATTTGGAAAATGTTTTGCAGTTAAAAGTTGGTGATGTTTTTTCGCGCCCGGTAATTTTAAAAAAATTAATTGCCATGCAATTTACACGCACCACCGTGGAATTGGCGCGCGGCACCTTTCGGTTGCAAGGCGAGGTGCTTGATATTGTACCGGTTGAAGAAGGGCGCATCTATCGCATCAACGGCATGGGCGGCAACATAAAATCCATTGAACTGTTTGATTTAGTAACGCGCAAAGCCATGGGAAAAAGTAATGACGCCTGGATTTTCCCTGCGAAACATTATTTGGCAGATAGTAAAACGAGTGAAAAAGCACTTGCGCAAATTCAAAAAGAATTAGATGAGCGATTAAAATATTTTCAATCAAAAAACATGTTGGTCGAAGAAGATCGTTTGCGTCGTCGCACGAAATACGACATCACCATGCTCAAAGAAATTGGGTATGTGAATGGCGTTGAAAATTATTCGCGCTACTTTGATGGCCGCAAAGAAGGCGATCCGCCATACACGCTCATGGATTATTTTCCGAAAGATTTTTTGTGTGTGCTTGATGAATCACATGTCACCTTGCCGCAAATTGGCGCCATGTCGGGTGGCGATAGTGCACGTAAACGTAGCTTGGTTGATTTCGGTTTTCGGTTGCCAAGCGCCGCGGATAATCGTCCGCTCAATGATAAAGAATTTTTGGCGCGCGCCCCACAAATTATTTTTGTGTCCGCAACGCCAGCAGAATTTGAACGCAAAAAATCAGCGCAAGTGGTGGAGCAAATTATTCGTCCAACCGGTTTGCTTGATCCGGTATTAATTGTTAAACCAGTTACGGCCATTGGCGACTATCAGGGCCAAGTGCATGATTTAATTGAGCGTGCGGTTGAACGTGCTAAAAAAGATGAACGCACGATGGTAACAACGCTAACCAAAAAAATGGCCGAAGATTTAACTGACTTTTTGAAGCAGAAAAAAATCAAGGTGCAATATTTGCATTCGGATATCGATACCATCGAACGCATTCAAATCATGGGTGATTTTCGCCGGGGTATTTATGATGTTTTGGTTGGTGTGAATTTGCTTCGTGAAGGTTTGGATGTGCCAGAAGTTTCGCTTGTTGCAATTTTGGATGCAGACAAAGAAGGTTTTTTACGTAGCGAAACATCGCTCATTCAAACGATTGGTCGCGCTGCGCGTAATGCCGCGGGTGAAGTTATTTTGTACGCCGACCACATGACCAATTCACTGGAGCGCGCGATGGCCGAAACCGAACGTCGCCGCACGATTCAAATGGCGTACAACAAAAAGCATGGCATTACACCACAAACAATCAAGAAAAACATTCGCGATATTTTGAAGGATTTTGGATTGACTTCGGTGAAAGATAAAAACAAAAAACCGAAAAAAGGTGAGCATCCAGACCTGCCAAATTTGGATTTATTGGCAGATGAGGGCCGTTCAATTCCGGATATTATTAAGGCAAAAGAGATGCAGATGCGCCAGGCCTCAAAAGAGCTCCAGTTTGAGCTGGCGGCCATTTTGCGCGATGAAATTGTGACCCTCACCAAGGAGCAGAACCGACAGTTGAAAAAGAAGGGAAAGGGTGCTACACTACCTACATGAAATTGTTCTCTCGTCCACGACTTTGGCTACACATCGTTGGCATGGCATTAGGCACGCTTTTTGCGGCCCTTTTTGTGTTATGCACCATTTTTGGGCTCGAGGTGCGCAACAAATATAATGCCAATGTATACGAACCGGACGCCGCGCCTCATACAGTGTATGGCGTAGTTTTGGGCGCCGCCATGAAGCCCGACACTCTTGAGCCAAGCGATGTTTTGCGTGATCGCCTCGATACTGCAATCGATTTGCTCAAAAAACATGTGATCATGGGCGTGGTGGTAACTGGCGATGATGGCAATTGGAAATCTGACGAAGTTAAATCGATGGTAACCTATTTGCATAAGCAGGGTGTGCCGGATGATGTGATCGTAACCGATGGCGGCGCATATCGAACATTCATGAGCTGCGAAAATTTGTCACGTCGCGGATTTAATAATGTATTACTGATTACGCAGCGATTTCACATGCCACGTGCATTATATTTGTGTAATCAAATTGGCGTGAAAGCGAATGGTGCACTTGCTGATCGTCATTGGTATTTAAGTAACACCTGGTATTGGTTTCGCGATTTTCTTGCATCGCCATTTGCATATTTAGATGTGCGCGGTATCGAGCTGATTAAAAAGGGGCCTGCACTATAATATGCAGGATCAAATTAAAATTCGCGGTGCACGCGAACACAATTTAAAAAATATTTCTTTGGACTTGCCGCGTGGCAAGATGATTGTTTTTACGGGGTTGTCGGGTTCAGGCAAATCATCACTTGCATTTGATACCATTTTTGCAGAAGGGCAACGCCGTTATATCGAATCACTCAGTGCCTACGCGCGCCAATTTTTGGGCGGCATGCAAAAACCAGATGTTGACGAAATCGAAGGATTATCGCCGGCAATTGCCATTGATCAAAAAGCGCATAGTGCAAATCCGCGTTCAACCGTTGCAACGATTACCGAAATGTACGATTATTTGCGCGTACTTTTTGCGCGTGTTGGCACGCCGCATTGTATTTTGTGTGGCGATCCGATTCAACGATTAACCGCCGAACAAATTGTAAATTTAATTTTGGGCAGCTTGCCAAAAAAAGGTGAAATTAAATTAATGGCGCCCGTGGTGCGCGGCCGCAAAGGTGAATATTATCAGTTGCTGTACGATTTATATAACGCCGGCTTCATGGAAGTGCGCGTTGATAGTGAATTTAATTCTTTGAAAAAAAGAATTAATCTGGAACGCTACGAACAGCACACTATTGAAGTGGTGGTGGATACGATTCCCGTGCTTGGCATGACGCAAACAAAAGATTTGGAAATGCAAAAATCAGAACGTCAGCGTTTGGCCGAAGGCGTTGAAGCGGCGCTGTTGAAAAGTTCAGGCCTCATCACGGTTATTTTTCCCGATAAAACAGAAAAATTATTTTCAACCACGTTTGCCTGTCCGCGCGATGGATTTTCGTTTCCTGAAATCGAACCGCGCCTGTTTAGTTTTAATTCGCCATACGGGTATTGTCCAACGTGTACGGGGCTTGGCACTGAATCATTGTTTTCGCCAAAGCCATGTCCAACGTGTTTAGGAAAACGGTTGCGCCCTGAAGCGCTTGCGGTTAAAATTTCTGGCAAAAGCATTGTTGATATTACTTCGTACACCATTCGTGAAGCGCAAAAACATTTGGAGCAGTGGTATTTCAACGAACTTGATGAGCTGCGCCACGAAATTGCAGAACCAGCGATGCGTGAAATTTTAGCGCGTCTGCAATTTTTACTAAATGTTGGTTTGCATTATTTAACACTCGGTCGTTTAGCAGGCTCGCTTTCGGGCGGGGAAGCGCAGCGTATTCGTTTGGCATCACAAATTGGTTCTCGATTGGTGGGCGCACTGTATGTTTTGGATGAACCAACGATTGGGTTGCATCAAGCTGATAATGAAAAATTAATTAACACGCTTTTGGAGCTTCGCGATATTGGTAACACGATTATTGTAGTGGAGCACGATGAAGACACGATTCGTGCATCAGATTACATGGTGGAAATTGGCCCGGGCGCTGGCGTGCACGGCGGTTATGTGGTCGCAGCAGGCGAGACCGCAAAAATGCTTAAAGAAAAAAAATCAAAATCATTGACCGTACAATATTTAAACGGCGAGAAAAAAATTCCCGTTCCAGAAAAGCGTCGCGTGAAAGTGCACGATACACTTCGCATTATTGGCGCATCTGAACATAATCTTCAGGATATCACCGTCGAAATTCCGCTGCGCCGTTTTGTGTGTGTCACGGGTGTTTCGGGTTCGGGTAAATCAACCTTGGTGCATGATATTGTATATCGCGCGGTGCATCGTCGCCTCAATAATTCTGGCCCACTCCCAGGCCGCCACAAACAGTTACTTGGTTTGGAATACGTTGAACGCGTAATTATGGTTGATCAGTCTGCAATTGGCCGCACGTCGCGTAGTAATCCAGCAACATACACCGGCGCATGGTCGCCAATTCGTGAATTATTTGCGTCAACGCCTGAAGCAAAAGCGCGCGGATATCGCCCATCGCGTTTTAGTTTTAACGTTGCCGGTGGCCGCTGCGAACATTGTGAAGGTCATGGCGAACTTGCAATTGAAATGCATTTTTTACCAACCGTGTGGGTGCCTTGTGAAGTGTGCAAGGGCGCACGTTTTGATCGCGAAACACTTGAGGTGACGTATAAAGAAAAAAATATTTCAGATGTTTTGAAAATGACTATTGAAGAATCGGAAAAGTTTTTTGAAGACATTCCGCAGATCAATGATAAATTAAAAATGTTGAATCAAGTTGGTTTAGAATATTTGGAGCTTGGTCAATCAGCACCGACATTATCGGGCGGTGAATCGCAGCGCGTAAAATTAGCAACGGAACTTGCAAAACGTACACAAGGCCGCACGTTATATATTTTTGATGAACCAACAACGGGTTTGCATTTTGCGGATATTCAAAAATTATTAGATGTGTTGCAGCATATTGTTGATCGTGGTAATACGGTGCTGGTAATTGAGCATAACTTGGATATTATCAAATCAGCAGATTGGATTATTGATCTTGGCCCGGGCGGCGGCGATGAGGGTGGACAATTGGTTGCAACCGGCACGCCAGAAGATATTGCGAAAAATAAAAATAGTTTGACGGGTAAGTATTTAAAGAAAGTTTTATGAAAAAAGGTAAACGAGAAAAAATGTCGCGGTTAGAAGAATTGGCAACGGGCTATAAAAAAATTAAAGCTAAGTGCCAATATTTTGGCGAATGTGGTGGCTGCTTAATGCAGGATTTGGAATATCCGGATCAGGTTGAATTAAAACGTGCACTGGTGAACCGCGCATTTGAAACTGCCGGAATGACTGAGCGCTTGTTAAAAAAAGATGTGTTGCTCAGCCCCGAAACCTGGTATTACCGCAATCGCATGGATTTTCCAGTTGGTGAAGATGGTGAAATCGGCATGAAGCCCTACGGCAAATGGCGCGATGTTCTTGATTTAAAAGATTGTTATATCATGTCGCGTGAAGCGCCAAAAATTTTGCAATTGGTGCGCGATTGGATGAATGCATATGAACTGCAAGGGTGGAATGCGGTGCGTCACGCCGGATTTATTCGCTACGTGGTGATTCGCGAAGGAAAAAATACCAACGAACGCATGGTGATGATTGTGACCAGCGCCATGGAGCATGATGAAAAAATTTGGCCAGAATTGGTGCGTCGTTTAAAATCTTCATGCACGAGTATCATGTGGGGAATTAATCCAGAAATTACGGATCTTTCAATTCCACAAGATATTCGCACGCTGTATGGCCCAGAATTTTTAACGGAAAAAATTAACGCGTTCACCTATAAAATTTATCCGTCATCTTTTTTTCAGACCAATTCAAATGGTGCGGCACTACTCCAAAATGCCGTGGGCGAAATTATTACGGGGAAAAAAGTGTTAGATTTGTATTGTGGCATGGGTTTTTTCTCGATCGATTTTGCAGCGCGTGGCAAAAAAGTGTTGGGTGTTGAAATTGATGAACGCGCGATTGAAGTTGCACGCGATAATGCACTTGTAAATAAAGTGAAAGCCGACTTTCATGCAAGCAGTGTTGAAGAGTGGCTCAAAACGGGTGGCGATGATTTGGTAAAGGCTTTTAAACCTGCCACCATCGTGCTTGATCCACCACGCATGGGCCTGCATCCACGCGTGCTCGAGTGGGTGACCAAGCAAACAGCGCCAGAACTTATCTATGTCTCGTGTAATTTCGAGCAGTTTGTCCGCGAATACGGGCTGCTCAAAAAAACTTACGTGATCGATTCGCTTTCTGCAGTTGACATGTTTCCGCACACGCCGCACATTGAACTTATCTTCAAATTAAAATTGCTGAAGCAAAAAAAGACAAAAGTGTGATATACTTATACGGCTTACCTCGAGCCGTATTATGTCTTTTAAAATCAACAAATTTACACCAATAAGCCTATTACTCATTAGTGTAATTTTTTTATTACCACGCACCGCATTTGCACTGGGCATTTCGCCAGGGGTTGTGGTTGCAACCAATGTAATTAACGGTATACAAATTAAGCGCGTAATCACGGTAACACGCGCTAATCCATCGCACGATGAAACGCTTTCGATTACCGCGGGCGGAGAAGGGGGGAAATATTTACAGCTACCAACCCCAACATTAGTATTGCCAAAAGGCCAGCAGCAAACGCCCTATACTTTTTATATCGCACCAGTGGCCGCACCAAATGGCCCGCACGATGCGGTCATTCATTTTACCGAGCAGTTGCCAACCGGGCCGGGCAGCTCGAATAGTTTATCCACATTGCTTTCAATCACGGGGCACGTGCATTTTGTGATCACCGATCAACAAGTGCGTGATTTTAGCGTTGGTAGTATTGATACCACGGATTCAGAAGTTGGCCAGCCATTGGTTTTCACCATTGCGATTACCAATAACGGCAATGTGGACGCGTTGCCAGAAGGCATCGATGTTTCGCTGGCTGACACAACTGATCCAAAACATACGCTTACGGCCCACGTGAATGGATCAGACTTAACGGCCGTGCCACCGCTTGAAACACAAACTATTGTGGTTAAAACAACGCCAAATCCTGCGCCAACGATTGGTACGTATGTGGGAAGTATTAGCGTTACTGATGCGCAAAAAGAAATTGCATCAAAAAAAGATGCGACGTTTCGTGTGTTTGCACCAGGTACCTTAAGTCAATCTGTTGCGCTTGATTCTTTCACGTCAAATGTAACGTCTGTTGATGCGGGAAATAATATTCGTTTTGATGCGGGCATGAGTAATACCGGCTCCGGCAATGCAACGGTTCTGCTCAATATTGATTTGTATCAGGGCGGCAAAATTATTGATACGCTTCGAACTGAAAATCAAGTGTTAGTGCGCGGCGCCTCGGGGCACTTATCACTCGTGTATGCACCAAAAAACTCTGGATCATACGATGCGCACGCGTGGCTTGAATACGGTGTCAGTCGCACACCAGAAAAAATACTGCAATTTTCTTTGGCAATGAGCAAAATAACAATTGCAATATTTATTGTGTGCGCCATTGCAGCGCTGATTGCCTGCATCGGTCTTGTTTGGATGTATATTTCAAAACACAAAAAACATAAGAAACACAAAAAGCGGTAGCTATGGGTATTGGTTTTAAACAACATGGAATTGCATTGAGTGTGTTAGGACTTCTTGCAATTAGCGGTGTTTCCACGTTCGTGGTTGTTAAGACGCACGCGGATAAAACCGCAATGATTACGGCATCGGCCGCTAATGTGTTGCCAACCGCAGAAATTACTTCAATTACTAATGACTCAAACTCAACAGTCGAATCAGATGGAACCGCTTTAACACTTACTGACGGTGCGGCAACGCCGGTTCATGTAAAGGGTAACGTCACTGATTTAAATGGTTGTGCTGATTTGGTCGGGATGCTCGCGGTAATTTATCATGGGTCGCAAGAAACTGTTGATTGCGTTGGTCATGGTGGAGGTTCTTCGGAGCTGTTAGCGGACGGTGGTTTTGAGCACTGGTCAGACGCATCGACGCCTTCGGATTGGGCAAAAACGGTAGCGGTCGGTGCACCAACGCTGGATCGTGAATCAACCATTATTCATTCTGGCGCTTATGCTGCAAAAATAACTGGTACAGGATCTGGACCGGATATATTGGCACTTGAAAGTAGTTATTTATCTGGTAAAAATCCAGGAGACACGGTTACATTTTCCGGTTGGGTAACGAATAATGGAGACAGTGGTAATGGTAGTGGTGGTGCGTTTTTTTTGAATGGGGCTGTTTCAACTGCAACCGAGATGTATGATTTTGCGTCATCCACGTGGATCTCTATATCAATGGGAAATCCATGGTCAACAGCATTTGGAGGAAATCCAGCTGACTATATTCAGTCTCCAAGTCCTTCGGGAGCATGGGTTCAATTCACGGGGACACTACCAATTCCTGCAAATGGAACAATTGAAATGCTCGCGATTGGTATTCCAAGTGGGGGTGGTGCATT
Organism: Candidatus Magasanikiibacteriota bacterium; assembly: GCA_903893485.1. Taxonomy (GTDB): domain Bacteria; phylum Patescibacteriota; class Patescibacteriia; order Magasanikbacterales; family 2-02-FULL-50-9b; genus 2-02-FULL-50-9b. Next base: position 17,089 of record CAITMK010000015.1, on the reverse strand, counting down.
TATATCTTACCTCGATGATTATTCAATGACTATGGCAGGTTCGGGCGGGGATTTTTCTCCAGGGGCAACGGACAACGGTCACTGCGCAGCTGCGACGGGGAGTAGATGTCAGATTAGTAGCTGTAGTGGAACCACCGGGCAGTTTGATTGCACCGTACCAGTCTGGTTTAATGCAGATTCAACGGGCACGGGTGGGGATTATGAAAGTGATTCGTGGAATGCGGTTGTGGCCCCGCTTGATACCTATCTTCAATCTAGCATGAATAATGATTCTCCGATCATATCAACTGCGCGTCCATTTGAAGTCGCCTCGCTTACCGCAATTTCCTTAAGCGGTAATATTGCGTTTGGCAAAATGGATTTAAATTCCACCACCAGTAGCGTTCCAATTTTAATTGAAAATACGGGGAATAAACACGGGCAAGGCGTAAGTATTGCAACTGCTGGTATGACGTGTACCCCAGGGTCTATTTCAGCGTCTAATATTCATTTTGCAACATCGGATGTTGCGTTTGATAGCATGACGTCGCTACATGATGATGCTTCTGCGGTAAGTTCGGGCTTAAGTCTTTCGCCGCTGGCCACAACCTCAACGATCATGACATCAAGTACCTATTTTAATTTGCATACGCCACCATCAGGAATTGCAGGTGATTGTACTGGTACCTTAACATTTAGTACAGAATAAAAATCGCACATCCAATTAAAATAGTGTATACTATTTCTCATAGGAAAATATGGCAAAAAAATTGTATCGTCCAAATTGGAAAGAGGCAGTGATTCCATACATCGTTGCATGGATCGCGGTATGCGCCGTAACTATTTATACAATTTATGAGCTTAGCCATCGCACACAATTTATTGCAGCTGCTAATTTGAATACTCCGGCGATACAACAAAATTCTACAGAGGTGCAACATATTAGCGCGCCACCAATTGTCCGGACCGAGGTCCAGATCATTAAGAAATAAATATATGGACAAAGAAATTAAACAGCATTGGATCGCTGCGACACTCCTTGGCCTGGGCGCCTTATTGGTGATCGTGGTATTCGTGGTCATGAAAACCAGTGCGGACAAAACCATAAACGTGTCTGCGTCAACAACTAATGCAATCCCGACTGCAACAATCAATTACATAACGAATGCCACAAGTTCAACGATTGAATCAGATGGTTCAGCACTTACATTGACGGACGGAACCGTAACAACCGTGCATATTAAGGGAACTTTCAGTGATGACAATGGCTGCACCGATGTAACATCAGGTGGCAGAATGGACGGCGTAATTTATCATGGATCAAGTCCTGACTGCGTCGGTGGCAGTCCAGAAAGTGCGCATTGTTTTCTCGCAACAAGTTGCTCATTGAGTAGCTGTAGCGGAACCACGGGTCAGTTCGACTGTTCCGTTCCTGTTTGGTTTAATGCGGATCCAACAAATACCGGAAGTTTATATGAAGCAGATACTTGGAAAGCAATTGTGAATACGCAGGACGCAACAATGATAGGGGCAGGTGGTGGTTCCGCGAATCTTTCTTCTCCGCGGACCTTTGAAATTGCACAACTTACTGCAATTAGTTTAAGTGGCGACATTGCGTTTGGATCCATGGGGCTCAATGCCACTACGAGCAGTGTTGCATTATCTATTACAAATACTGGCAATAAAGAAGGTGAAGGTGTTGCAATTACGGGTACCGATATGACTTGTACACCCGGCGTTATTCCTGTACAGAACATCAAATTTGCAACAACGAATGTCTCGTACGATAGCATGACCGCACTTAATTCAGATCATGTCACCGCTGTTTCTACAGGACTTAGTATTGGCTCTAGTTTTGCAACATCTACCGTCATGGCGTCAACAACTTACTTCAATTTAAAAACACCTGCATCTGATGTAAATGGTACTTGTACGGGCACACTCACGTTTAGCACGGAGTAATTTACGCGGACTTATGAACCATATAAAACCACTTATTAGCATAGGTGGTTTTATTATTTTGTGCGCCGCCTTATTTTTTGGACTAGGAATTCAAATTCCGCATCATGTGGCGCGCGTCACAGGAATTTCCGCGGCTGATGGCGGCCGATCGCCGCTTATCGGGATTTATTCATCACCTAATGCTGCATCGTCAACGCTTACCTTGCTGAGAATCACCGATGGAGTTGCGCAAACATTTCCCGGGCAGTGGCAGGCAAATTTTGTGTCGCCACAAGTGGTAGCTGTTTTTGGCGAAACAGAAACGCAAAAAAATGAACAGCGATTGTATGTATTAGACGGAGTATCTGGAAAACAGTTTGCGATTTCACAATTGCCAGGCAGAATTACGCAAGTTGGTATGAACCCTTTGGGCACCTACGCGCTCGTAACGGGGATTCGTGCGGACAAAAAAAATGATTATTATTCTTGTGTGGCGGATATAACAGCGCCAGGATTTCCTTGCGCGGATGTACTAACCGGTATTTTACATGCGCCAACAAGTACTTCACCGCACATACTTGCTTTTTGGAACAAACAGATGCCTCGAGAATTACTAATTGCTGATCAAACCACGCGTCATTATTTTTCATTTGATCCATGGGATGACGCGCCAAAATCAGTTTCCAGCGATTATGTTACTGCCGCAGTAAAGCAGCTTGTTGCAACGCCAAACGCATTTCATTATGCACGATTTGGGCCATTTATCCGCGCAGAGAATCTGGCAACGCACGTAAAGAAAACGTTCTTAGTCTGGCCTTGGACGGAAGTACGGCCGGTGTCGGAAAACGCGCTTATGCTCCGAACCCGAGGCGTATACGAACTATTAAATGTTACAAATAATACGCGCGCAGTTTTTACGACTCAGGATCCTCAGACTCACTTTGTAGGATATTTTAAAGCTTTATAATTTTGCCGATAATCGTGCTGCGAAGAATTGGTCCAAAAATGCGTGAATCAGAACTTTGAATACGATTATCACCAAGTACAAAATATTCTTTCGCATGAAGGGTATAGTCTTTTTCGCCGTGTTGGCCCAAAAGTGAGGTGTCGGTGAATGGTGGCAGGTACGGCTCTGGCAGCCGAATGCCATTGACCCAAACAGCTCCTTGTTTTATGGTAATTACATCGCCCGGCACACCGATAATGCGCTTGATAATTAATCGATTATCACGAATTATTTGTACAATATCGCCGCGTTTCGGCGGGGCAAAATAAAATGCGGTTTTATTGATTATAAAGTAAGATCCTGATGTAAATGTCGGCTCCATGGAAGGTCCTTCGATAATGCCGCCGTCAACGATAAAAAATTTGGTTAGTAAACAAAGGATAAAAAAAGTCGCGGCGCCCGTGAGCATCCACAAAAAAAATCGCTCAAAAATAATCGCACCACGTTCATGCGGGTGGCGAGGATATTTTTCGTTGTGATATACTGAGTTCATGTTGGACAGCATTATACCACTTTTAGCAGAAGCACGAATTTTTGTTATTGATTTTTTTCATAGCGATTTATTAATTGGCTTTGTGTGTGGTTTTTTGTTTGCAACCGTGCTTGCGGGATTCACCCTCAGCATTAATCCGCGCCATGTACCGTTTATCTTACGGTATTCGGTAGCGGATTCATTTGATAAAATTGGTACACATGACAAAAAAAGATATGGCCGGACCGCGCTTTCGTTCGATCATTTTTTGAAAATATATTTTGCGATTAGGCTTTTATTTACGATTGTTTTTTTGATTGCTGGCGGACTTATTATCGCGTCGATCTTTAAGTTTCAACATTAATATGAAGCCGATTGCGGTTGGCGTAATTTTTTTAGGAACTATTTTTTTGCCCTCTATTGTTTTTGCAAATGATTTGACGGTTCATACTTCGGTTACGATTGGCATCACGCCGCCACAGCCCGCAACACCCCCACAGCATTACATAAGTTCTTCTGCACGATCAAGTACCGATCCAACGACCGGTGTTAAATCAAAACCTTTTATCGGTCCGGTATTACCTCCTAATATTTTGCCGATAAAACAACCTGTAGTGGTTCCCGCAAACACAGTACCTGCGCCAGCAAAAGTGACGGTACTGCCAGTAAAAAATGGATCTCGTGGCGCTGCCGTATTAGTGATACAACAAATTTTAACTCGCAAAAAAATGTTAGTGGTGCCGCGCGGTCAGGATGGGATTTATGGTCCGCGAACCAAAGCAGCTGTTATTGCTTATCAAAAAAAGATCCGGCTGAAACAAACAGGCGATGTTGATGCAGCAACTGCCGCGGCACTCGCTAAGGAGTTATAACGATTTCCAAGATTCTGATTTTTTGATAAGAAAAATAAGTCCACCGCACATGGTGGCGATATAGACATAGGTTGAAAATTCTGGAATACCACCGCCGCTAGTTGATGTAGGCGTGCTTGAGCTGGCATCGAGAGTAACATCAGTGTATGCAACGCGAAATCGAGCGTTATCTCCAATTTGCGGGTATCCAACGACAACGCGAGAGCCGTGAACAGCCATTCCCATTGGCGCCGCAAATCCTGAATCAAAACTATTGATCGTTTCGGTAAGAGTGGAGTCGATAATACCACATCTAAAATTTGTACCATCAGTGCCGCTGCAGCCGGTTCCGGGTTCGCGAAGGGCATAATTAATTGATCCTGGTTTACTTAATCCCGCCTGGGATCCAAGTTTGTAGTAGCCAATAATTGGCGTGGTTCCGTTAACCAACTGAAGTCCCGCGGCTTGTATTGACGTCCATGCAGGATTCCAGCTCGTGATACCGTCAGCAAGTACGTTATCAATGCTCTCGGGGGAATTCCACTCGGTTCCGCCAGAGGGAAATTTTAATAGGCGCAGCTCAACTGAAATGGCGCCAACATCAGAACCAGATGCAATCGGATAGGCCACCCATATGTTGCCTGACGTATCAACTGCTGATGAAATGCTGCTGATCATGGCGAGCGGCAGCGTTGATGCCACATGATCAATCGGTGTTGACCAGGTGGCGCCATTGTTGGTGCTAAAAGTTATGTGAATTTTAGCGTCTTCGCTGAGCCACACAATGGCATAACCAGACGCGGTTTTTAAAAGATCGGCTTCACTTGCTTGCGCACTGAGGTCTGATGCAACTGTAACGGGCGTAAAGGTAATGCCGTTGTCGTTAGAGGTTGCAAAAATAATTTTGCGATTCGCGCTATTTTCTTGATCTTGATATTCAGTTGCAAATGCATAAACTCCACCGGACGCATCTAACAGGGTGCCTCGCCCAAACGCGTTTGATAATCCTGATGGCGAATAATTAACCCACGTGCCATCCGATTGACGTTGTCCAAAATAGGAACCATCCGAAACGCCGCGTGTGACGCTCGGGCGGAGATACACATATTGGCCGGTTTCTGAAACCGCGAGGTTTGAAGCAGATTCCTGCATGGCCCAAACATTTGTATCAATTGTTTCAACGGTAGTGCGTGAACTCAAACTGCTTCCATCAGTTGAAGTGGAGAAAAATAATCTAAAATAACCATCTGAAGTACAGCAAGTTGCACCATTTTGAAAATAAAGAAATCCAAACTCGTTGGTGCTACTATTAAATCGAATTTGAACGCCTTCAGGACTTGAATAATCAGTGCCCGCATCGTAAGCAGTCCAGGTTGGTGCGGTTGCAAAGGCATGTCGCGGCATTAAAAAAAGTGCGAGTAAAAAAACAAAAATTACGCCAAACTTTTTATGCCACATAATGGTAATATGATATCATGACAGCGTATGAAGTTCAACGAGATTTTAAAACAAAATTATTTTGACGGCATGAAGGTTTTGGTTGCCCTGGCAGTGAGTTTGGTGGCAGGAATCGCGCGCACAGCCTATACGCAGCACTTTTTTGGCTATGCACTTCATACCACCGATCCGGTCATCGATTATTTTTTTTATGCGCTGATGATTTTTATGGTTGGGGTGCAATGGGGTACATGGCAAAAGCACCAAAGTGAATCGATCGCAATAAAAAAAAGATTTTTCTTCGGATGCCTCGCAGTACTCTGTATGCTGTTTCCAACGCGCGTATCTTTTTTTGCACATTCAGTTGATCGTGTTTTCTTCGAATTTTTTCTGAATGGTTTGCGAACCATTTTTATTTTTCTTTATTTTTTTCCAGTTTCATTTTTTAAGAAAAAAGCTGAATTTTTTCAAGTTGTTGTGGTGTGCACCATCTTGCTTACCCTATTTTCATTTTATATGGATCAGGCGTGGCAGCAAATGAGCCGCGTCATTTTATGGGTGCTCGGCAATATTTTTTCGCTGTTGCATATTGCACAGGTAATCAACGTCTCGACATTTCAAATTACGATTAATAATTTTACCGTTTTTATTGGTTCAAAATGTGCGGGGCTGGGCGCCATGAGCGCATTCATCATGCTCAGTATCGCCTCATATTTTTTATTGCTCAATTTGGGAAAGCAGCTGTCCGCGCGGCGAATCGCGATTGTATTTTTTAGCGGTATCATTGGCGCCGCAATAGTAAATTTTTTACGTATTTTTTTGTTATTGCTGATTGGCGCATATATTTCACCCACTTTTGCAGTCACCACATTTCATAGTTTTGCAGGTTCTATTTTGTTCCTATTTTTTTTCATGACGTACATGACCTGGGCAGTAAAATATGTTATGCTAAAGAAGTAAAAAACTGTGTGAAACACAATTTTTCAGAATTCCCCCATACCATTTTTAAAATATTTTTAGGCGGCGCGAGCATGCTGGCGATTTTTATTTTCGTAAATATTCGAACGCATGCGGATGTCACCACGCCTGATAATCCAAATAACAATGCACCAACCGCAACAATCACCTCAATTGTCGCCACCGCAACCTCAAGCACCGTGTCGGTTGATGCGCCGCTTACCTTAGTTGCCGGCGCCACGGTGCCGGTTAAAGTAGTTGGTAGTTTTGTTGATGCCGATGGATGTTCTCAGGTAACCACCGGAGGCCGCGTGGATGCCTTATTGCAACGCGGATCGGTCACCTCCTGCATTTCAAGCGGGTTTATGGTTTCAGATGGTGGTAACAGTTGTTATGCTGTGCAAGGTTGCACCATTACCGATTGTTCTGGCACCACGGCAAATTTTGAATGTGATTTTAATGTAGCATATAACGCGGATGCAACGGACCTTGGAGAGTATTCTGCGGATCAGTGGACCGCGTTTGTTTCGCCGCTCGATCAAACAATGTTAAGTTCTGGCTCAACCGATAACACATCACCTGGCTATACGTCAGCGCACTTTGAAGTCGCGTTATCGCCGGGGATTGCGGCAGGGCATAGCGTCTCATTTGGATCGCTCGCGTTCGGTGCGGTTTCGGCGCAGCAAACGCTTGATGTTGAAGATGCAGGAAATACACCGCTTACAAATATTTCAGTCGAATCATCACCATTGCTTTGTCGGCATAATGATAGTGAATCGCCTGGCGCAAGTGGAACGATTCCACCTGAAAACGTGTATGCGGCAGGAAGTCCCGCGGAAATCGGAAGTATGACCGCACTTTCATCGTCCACGCCACTGCAATTTGGATTAAATATTCCGGTTGCAACGACAACCGCTTCATCAACGAAGCCGGTATATATGCGGTTGCAATTTCCATCCGATTTGGTCGCGGGTGTTTGCACGGGCGCCGTAACTGTTGGTATCGAATAATATGAATAAATCGCCAAAGCTTTTGGTTTCAGAGCGGTCAAAATTGCCAGAGGCGCCTGGTGTGTATTTATTTTTTAATAGTAAAGGCATCTTAATGTACGTGGGCAAAGCAACATCGCTCCGCTCGCGCGTGGCATCATATTTTCGTGCGCCTGGCAAAAATGGCCCAACGCGCGCCATCGAAGAAGTTGCTTCAGAAATTGCGCACATCGAATATCACGAAACGCCAACGGTTTTGGAAGCGCTTTTGCTCGAAGCAAAAATGATTCAGCAGCATAAACCGCCGTACAATGTTTTGCTGAAAGACGACAAAAGTTTTTTGTGGATTTGTTTTACCGCCGATGAATATCCGCGCGTGGTGCTGGTGCGTGGTAAGGATTTGGATTTGTCGGGCGCGGGGAAGTTGTATCCAAAACGGTGGGGCCCGTTCATGAGTGCCAAAATGGTGCGGCAGGCGCTCGATTTGATGCGCAAAATTTTTCCGTGGAGCGATTGTTTTCCGGATCAAAAACGTCCGTGTTTTAACGCGCAGATCGGCCGTTGCCCGGGCGTGTGTACGCGTGCCATCACGCCAGCTGCATATAAAAAAATTTTGGCGCGTATGGCCATGTTTTTAAATGGCAAGCGCAATTCCGTTGAAAAAAATTTACACATGGAAATGACGCGCGCCGCGACGGCTCATGATTTTGAACAAGCAGCGCTTCTGCGCAATCAATTATTTGCGTTGCAGCATATTCAAGACATTGCGCTCATTAATCAAACCGATGACGAAGCGCCGCCAAGTAATTTAACGGTCAACCCATTTAAGCGCGTAGAAGGATACGACATTTCGCATTTGGGTGGCACTGGCATGGTTGCGAGCATGGTGGTATTTAACGCAGGTGAGGCGGATAAATCACAATATCGCAAGTTTGAAATTAAAGGATTTACGAAAAGTAATGATGTCGGCGCATTGCGCGAAACGTTAACGCGTCGTTTGGCGCACAGTGAATGGCCACTGCCAGAGATTTTTTTCATCGATGGCGGCGAGGGCCAAGTAAATGCAATTGTGAAATTATTAAAAGAGCACGGCGTCGCGCGGCCGGTTGTTGGTATTGCCAAAGGTGCGCAGCGAAAAAATATTCGATACGTGTTTGATCGGCGCAATGTGGCGCTCGATCGTGCGATTCGATTATACGGACACATTTTTGTAAAAGTGCGCAATGAGTCGCATCGGTTTGCAATTACTTATCAACGAAAAAAACGACAAATGCGGGACTTTGGTAAAAATTAAATTCCCTTGCGCGCATCTAAAAAAATAGGTTCTAAATTTTTTCCATCTTTTTTAACTAGGGTGAATTCGTAGTAACCTGGCATAAACTTCATGTTGCGACCCGATCCATCGTGGGGAATATGCATAAGTGTGTCTAAAATATAGTGCCGAAGCGGCACATCGGCATCCTCCCATGAATATTTGAAACTTCCAAAATGTGAATCACATGTTACAGTGAATAATTCACCATGTTCGCTACGTGAGTATGATCCATCCGCCATAATTCCTTGATTGCCTTTAATACATTCAACAAAAATTTTTCCATCAGCATCAATTAAAATATTTCCACCATATTCTTGCACATAATTTTCGGTAACAGTCATTTCGAATTCATGCGAATCAAGTTGATTTTCAGAAATTGTTTTTTGAATAAATGGTAATACTTCTGCGCCGCGCATACCGCCTCGTCGATACCGGGTTTTACTATCTCCGGGTTTTTCGATGAGCGCAAACCATAAGTGTGCAGCATCTGAATTAATAATTTCATTAGGATGTATTAGAAAATAATCTAAGGTGCAATATTTTATTTCATAGTGCGGCAGTCCAAGCTCAATGAGTCGATCAAATCCAACTTTTCTTGGCGCAGTAAATGCTTCAGCTAATTGCGCAACACGGCTACGGGTGGGTGCATCAGGAATCGTTTGCATCATCGCACCGAAGCGACTCATTGTTTTATCAGAATTCGCCATAGGATCGTAGTATAGAAGATTTTAGACTGTTCGTACATGCGCTTTTATTTATCCACACCCACTATTTGCATTGTTTTTCTAGGTAAAGTGGTTTATAATGGTTTCAAGTGGGGAAAAGTGGGGAACACGAAATCCTCAGCCCACCCGCATCAAAACACAATGTTTATCGGTGAATTTCACCATTCGATTGATGACAAAGGCCGGATCGCAATACCGGTCAAATTTCGCGCGCCCTTAAAAAAGGCAGTGGTCACTCGTGGCCTGGATAATTGTTTGTTCCTTTATTCAGCCAGCGAATGGAAAATTATTGCGGAAAAGTTAGCGGCTCTTCCACTCACACAATCAAACGCGCGTGCGTTCGCCCGGTTCATGCTTGCGGGTGCTATGGAAGTGTCAGTGGATGGCCAAGGTCGCGTCGTGGTGCCGGAATATTTGCGCACATACGGATCGCTCAAAAAAAATGTGGTTGTTGCAGGCCTGTACAATCACGTTGAAATCTGGGACGAAGCCGCATGGGCCGCTTATACTGCACGCACCGAAAAAGAAAGTGGCGCAATCGCAGAGCAGCTGCATAATCTCGGCGTATAACTATGCCATATACCAGCCTACACACCCCGGTGCTTTTGCAAGAAGTAGCGGATTGGCTTGAAATCAAACCAGGAATGGTTGTGATTGATGGCACCTTAGGCGACGGCGGGCATAGCCAAATGTTTTGCGAGCTAGTGGGCGATGGCGGGCAGGTGATTGGCATTGATCAAGATCCAGAAGCTGTAAAATTGGCAAGCGAACGCTTGGTGCAGTTCAAAAATTTCCACGCCGTGCACGGAAATTTTGTAGACATGCCATCGCTGGTTACCGCAAAGCCAGACAGAATTCTCATGGATCTTGGCTGGTCAACAACGCAGTTCATGGTTCGTGGTCGGGGATTCAGTTTCCTCACCAATGAACCGCTCGACATGCGATTTGATCCAACCAGCGATCGTCCAACCGCAGCAGAAATTGTGAACACATACACGCACGAAGAATTGGTTCGCATCTTTCGCCGTTTTGGCGAAGAGCCACGCGCTGATAAAATCGCAACCGCAATTTGCGAAGCGCGAAAAGAAAAACCCATTAACACGACTCAGGAACTTGCATTCACGGTCATGAAAGTGGCGCCACGCACGGGGAAAATTCATCCCGCAACGCAGGTCTTTCAATCGCTGCGCATTGCAGTAAACGATGAACTTGAAATTTTGCACACCGCCTTAGAACGCATCACCGAATGGATGCCATCAGGCGCACGGGTAGCGGTCATCACATTTCATTCACTCGAAGATCGGATCGTAAAACAGTTTGTGGCGGGTCGCAAAGATTGCGCCGCACTCACCAAAAAACCGATCGTACCGACAGAAGCTGAAATTCAACAAAATCCACGTTCGCGAAGCAGTAAACTTCGCGTATTTCAAAAAGTATGAACCGACATTCGCACATTCGTTCTTCTTCAAAACCATCAAAGCTTCGCATTCTTATGATCGCGGCCGCCGCATCATTAGCGATTGCTTACTTTTTTCAAATTACCGTCGCCTCATCGCGTGGATACGAATTAAAAAAATTGTCAGACGAACGCGCATCGCTTGCCACTGAAACGCGCGACTTGGATTTGCAAGTTGCGGAGCAAGGGTCTGCGTCGGAGTTGCAAAAGCGAACCGAAACGTTAGGCTTGCATCCAAACGCAGCGGTGCAATATGCCGCAGCGCCAACAGAAAATTCCGTTGCATTTAAATAAATGGTATAATTCGCCCATATGATTCGCGGTGCAACTGTCACGAGTCGGGCATTTTTAACACAAGGTTTTGAAACGCTTACCACGCCACTCTGGTGGTATTCTTTTGGTATTGTGTGGCTCTTGGGCGCCGTTAAAAATTCGGCGGTTGCAACGTGGGAACACTTGGGCGTTGGTTTGTGGGCGCGCAACTTATTTGTGCCCATGTACGGGCAGTCAGACATTTGGGGCCGCATCATTAGTTTTATTGTGCGCTTTGTAAATGTTATTTTTCGGCTCATTGGCATGGCGCTGTGGATGGTGGTGCTCATGGCGTGCGCCATTGTGTGGTGCGCCGGGCCGCTTGCAGCGCTCGTTCTTTTATACGTAGGCGTCGTACGCCTTGTTGCATAATATGGATGTACATTCTTTGCCGATTATTGTTTGCGAGTCATGCCAGGGCGCTGGTGCGGTGCAGGGCGGTGCATGTCGCACCTGTGGCGGCGCCGCGGTTGGCATGCAATCGCACGGTAGATTTTTATTTTGGGAGCGTTTAGTAAATGGCACGGAAATTGCGTATCGCCAAAGCAGTGAATCAGTACACCGTTTGTTTGTAATGATTTTTGGCACAATTTTAGTTTTTGGCATTGCGGGCGCGGGATTATTATTTTTTCAAAATCAAACAAAGTTTTTGCCACTCATTGGCGGGGTGTGGCTTATTTTTTTAATGCTGCTTGTTGCGCGCATGATTCGGCATACCTCGGTGCAAACGGAAGTTATTCCGCACACGTATCTGCAATCGGATTCCTCAGTTGGGCCAACAGCAACCTCGTGGAGTGAAGCGCGTCGATTATCTGGCGCTGCAAAACAAAATATTACCACCGCTTTTTCCGCCGATTTGTTGCATGCTATTGAGCGCGCATTTTTAATTGCTGAACAAAATCATTCTGCGTTTGTAACTTCATCACATTTATTTGCCGCGATTTTAGAAAATCATCGCATGGAAACACTTTCAATGCGTTTGCTCATTCGCCCAAAAGATTTTTTGCAAGCGTTGCAACCCCATTTAGTTGGCGCAGCACCAAAAGACACGGAACCACAAATTCCACGCGAGACGTGGCAATTATTATTTGGCGCCTACGAAATCGCATGGGAATCTCATGAACCCGTTGTTGATATAGCAGATTTGGCGGCAGTAATTATCAGCGTCGACGAATCAATTCAAACAATTTACGATGACTTTGAAGTATCACAAGAAAAATTTGCAAACGCACTTCAATGGGAACGGGTTCGATCGCGCATGCAGCGTGCACGTGCGGCACGTGTATCTGGCAGCCGTGGTCGCGGTAAGGGCGATACGAATCGATCTATGACCGCGCTTGCCACACCATTTTTAAATTCAGTAAGTTCTGATTTAACCAAGGCTTCGTGGTATGGACATTTAGAACCAATGGTTGGCCGCGGTGCCGAACTCGAATCAATTTTTCGCGTATTGCAAAGCGGTGCGCATGGAGTTTTGTTGGTTGGAAACCCTGGTGTTGGACGTCGCACCATTGTGAATGGCATCGCAGAACTCATGGTTGCCGAACTAGTGCCGCCAGAACTTGCGGACAAGCGCCTCATGGAATTAGATGTGGCGCGCCTTTTGTCTGGCGCCTCTGCGGCAGAAGCTGAAGACCGCCTGCTTGAAGCGTTGTATGATATTGCGCGTGCGGGAAATATCGTACTGGTGATTCCAAACATTGAAAAAATGATCGGCATTTCCATGGGCACGGGGCAGAGTATGGATGTGGCGGGTGTGCTCGCAAACGAACTTTCAAAAGGATATTTGCTTTGCATTGCAACAACCACCACTGAAAGTTTTAATAAAGTTATCGCAAATCAGGCGCTGGGTGCGCTATTTCAAAAAGTAGTTGTTGATGAAATGGATGTGAATACCGCGATCCAGGTGCTCGAAGCAAAATCAAATCAGTTTGAATATCAGCATGATGTGTGGTTTTCATACGAGGCGCTTGATCGCGCGGTTGAGCTTTCAAATCGATATTTGCACGATGATTATTTGCCAAAAAAAGCAATTCAGATTGCAAGTGAAGCGGCATTATATGTGCGCAATCGCCGCGGTAAAAATCAGTTTGTAACCGCCGAAGATGTATCGGCTATCGTTGCGGAAAAAACAAAAATTCCCGTGACCGCGGTTTCAGAAAATGAATCAGAAAAATTAATGCGTCTTGAAAGTGCCATGCATGAACGCGTGATTGGTCAGGAAGAGGCGGTCACCGTGGTGGCAAATGCACTTCGTCGTGCGCGCGCGGAACTGCAAAGTGGCAAACGTCCGCTTGCGAACTTTTTGTTTTTAGGTCCAACCGGTGTTGGTAAAACTGAATTAGCCAAAACCATCGCGGATGTGTATTTTGGTGATGAGGCTCAGATGATTCGCTTGGACATGTCTGAATATCAAGATACGAATTCAATTTATCGTTTGATTGGTCGACCGGGCGAGCAGGGCACGGGCATGCTTACCGAGCAGGTCCGTCAAAAACCATTTTCACTTTTACTTTTGGACGAGCTGGAAAAAGCAGATGCAAATGTATTAAACATTTTTTTGCAAGTCATGGATGATGGCCGCCTGACCGATTCAGTTGGTCGTGTGATTGATTTTACAAATATTATATTAATTGCAACTTCAAATGCCGGCACGCGATATGTGCAAGATGAAATTGCGCGCGGCACGAGCATGGATCACATAAAAAATGCGCTCATCCACCAGGAATTAAAAGATCAGTTCCGCCCAGAATTTTTGAACCGTTTTGATGCGATTGTTTTGTTTCAACCACTTACACAAGCGCAAATTGTGTCCGTGGCACGACTTATGGTTTTGGGTGTTGCCAAAAAATTATCAGAACGTGGCATTGGGCTACGTGTTACCGATGAGGCGCTGGCAAATCTTGCCGAAGCTGGGTATGATCCAGCGTTTGGGGTGCGTCCGCTGCGCCGTGTAATCCAAGATAAAGTTGAAAATGCAATTGCGGGATTACTTTTGGAAAATAAGGTGCAGCGTAAAGATACAATCGTGGTAAGCGAAACTGGCGTAACCGTGGAAAAAACATAATATGTGGATGCCGCAAGTGCTGGGTGGAATTGTTGGAATGATTGGCGCGATGCTGCTGACAAAATTATTACTACCCGTCTTTCGATATCTAAAAATTGTTGATGTTCCGTTTACGAGCGGCCGCAAAATTCATGCGCGGCCCATGGTGCTTGTGGGTGGTGTTGCTATTGCGGTTTCGTTTAGCTTAGTGATTTGGGCAGCTACTTTTATTGCGCCAACCTATGTGCCGCAGCTGCCAGCGATGCAATGGCAGGCGCTGATATTTGCGTCACTTGTTTTATTTTTTGTTGGTATTATTGATGATCGTTTTGGATTGCCGCCCGCAGTGCAGCTTGTGGGGCCGCTCGTTGCCACCGCAATCGTTGTTTTGGCGGGCATACAAATTCATTCGGTAACGCGTCCACTTGGCGGCATTATTTTATTTTCTGCCGGGTCTGGCGTTACGATTTTTTTAACCAGCGTGTGGCTACTCGCCATGATGTATGGCACCAAATTACTCGATGGCCTTGATGGGCTCACCACGGGTTTATCAGGCATTGGTGCGGTCATGATTTTTGCACTCACGCAAACCGCGCAATTTTTTGAACCGAGATTAGGTTTTGCATCGCTTGTGTTTGCCGGCTGCTGCGCGGGTTTTTTATTTTTTAATTTTTATCCCGCGCGCGCATTTTTGGGCGAGGGGGGCTCATTATTTTTAGGTTTTGTTTTAGCGGTGCTTTCAATTTTAAGCGGCAGTAAAATTGCAACCGCGCTTTTGGTAATGGGTTTGGCCGTATTTGATGTGATACGTTTAATTTTAGTGCGCATGTCGCATGGCAAAACACCGTTCGCCGCGGACCAGCGCCACCTGCATCATTTATTGCTGCGTAGCGGCGTGTCACATCGCAAGGCGGTGCTACTATATTATGTGTGCGGCATTGCGTGCGGATTGCTCGCACTTTTTTTACCAACGGTTGGTAAAATTTTATTGCTCATCGCGCTCCTTGCTGGCGAATGGATGCTTGCCGCATATCTTGAAAAACGGCTGACCAAAAAATAATATGGCAAAAGATAAAAAAATAATTATATTTTCGCCAACCGGAATTGCTATCGGGGCGGGGCTCGTTTTTATTTTTTTTGTTTTTCTTTATTTTCGCGGGACGTCATATGCAACCGCAAAGTTTTTGCTGCACGATGAAATTTTTACCGCGCGCATTGCAGATACTGATGACAAAAGGACGTTAGGATTGTCGGGCACCAGCGGCCTTGGAAAAAATGAAGCCATGGTTTTTAAAATGCCAGGCTTAAATCGGTATTCATTTTGGATGAAAGATATGCAATATCCGTTAGATATTTTGTGGCTGAAGGGTAATACGATTGTTGATATGGCTCCGCGGGTGCCGCCTGCGCCAATTGGTGCGCCGGATGATCAGATTCAAAAATACACGTCGCGTCTTGATGCGGATATTGTTGTTGAGGTGGTCTCAGGGACCGTTGATCGGCTTGGAGTTAAAATTGGTGATGAGATAAAAGATGCCCAGTAATTAATTGGCAAATAAAAAATCCCCCGGCGAACCGAGGGATTTTTTTGAGTATCGCTGAAATTATTTGATGGTTTCAACAGTGATCTCAGTCTTGTGCTGACGATGACCGTGGGTGCGGTGGTAGCGAGTTTTGTTTTTAAACTTGCGAACCAAGATTTTGCGGGTGCGGAGCTGACGTTCCACCGTAGCGGTAACCTTTGCGTCCACCATTGGGGCGCCAATCTCGATCATGCCTTTTTCGTCGGCAATGAGGAGGATTTTGTCGAATTCAAGAGTGCCACCTGCTTCGGCGACGAGCTTATCGATCTGGAGTTTTGTTTTTGGGGAAACAAGATATTGCTTTCCGCCGGTTTCGATGACTGCAATCATAGTAGTAAAAAGATGCTGGAATTCTATCAAATGCGTGTGTTTTTGTCAAATGTGGGTAGGTGGCGTTCTCGACGTTGACATTTTGGCGAAAAA
This sequence comes from Candidatus Magasanikiibacteriota bacterium, assembly GCA_903893485.1. Taxonomy (GTDB): domain Bacteria; phylum Patescibacteriota; class Patescibacteriia; order Magasanikbacterales; family 2-02-FULL-50-9b; genus 2-02-FULL-50-9b. The sequence goes on along the minus strand of CAITMK010000015.1, from coordinate 597 downwards.
ATGGTATTTTTTTCGCACCGCCGAGGCGGTACCAGTTCATCAACAATTTTGCAGAAAGAGGTGCTATCATGGAGCTTTTGGTCCACCAAACGGAGCCGTATCGTCGGCTCAAACAGGCAGCACTGGAACAGGTCCGGTTACTGATGGTCATGGCAACAGGACTCGGAAAAACCCACATCGCGGCGCATTTCACCAAAAATGAACTCATTGCGCATGGTCGTGGGTTGTTCCTCTGTCACGACATCGATATTCTGCAACAGAATCTGGCCGTGTTTCGTGAGGTGCTCGGGGAAAAGTATTCCTTCGGCATTTTTTACGGAGAGCAAAAGGATTTTGAGCAGGTCGACATTCTCTTCGCGACCTTTCAGACGTTCCACACGTGGAAGCATGCGTTCTTTGCGGACGAGTTTTCCTTTGTGCTCGTCGACGAGGCGCATCACAGCGAAGCGAACACCTTCAAGCCGGTGATCGAGTATTTCACGCCGCGCACACTGCTCGGCATGACAGCAACGCCACATCGCGCCGACGACCGCGACATCCGCGAGACGTTCGGCGACGCAGTGGTTGAGGTAAACTTGGAAGAAGGGATCGCAAATG
>CAITMK010000014.1 GCA_903893485.1 Candidatus Magasanikiibacteriota bacterium | reverse complement strand
TTTAAGCATGATTTCTTTTTACGAAACATGGAAAACGCCGCAGAGAAAATGCTTGCACAAGAAAAGTTGGATCATGTGGTGCAATACGGGAATCTATTGAGTTGTCGGCGTCGTTTTTTGCTTTGGTATTTTAATGAATATTCGGATGTGGTGAATTGTGGAAATTGTGATGTGTGCGCGCCGCATGCACCACTTGAAATTAAAGTGATTTCAAAAGCAAAAAAAATAGCTGCTTCGGTGGGGGCTGTTGCTTTTGATAAGATGTTGTTTGAGGAACTTCGTGCTATTCGAACGAGCGAAGCTTCACGACTTGGCGTTCCACCATATATTGTGTTTGGCGACAAAGCGCTTCAGGAGATGGCTGCGCAATTGCCGCAAACGCCGGCTGCTTTTTTGCAAATTAATGGCGTTGGTAATTTAAAGCTTTCTCAATTTGGGGAACTTTTTATGGGGGCAATTCGTAATTACACTGAGCGTTTGTAGAATGGTTAAAGAATTATCAAAAAAATAAGTGGATTCTTTTTGAGATTTTTGATTTTTGGTGTATACTACATACAATTTATTTTCTTTACCTATGACAGTTACTGCCATGACAGATGAAAATGGCGTTCTCATTCCAGACGATGTGCGTTTGTATCTCGAACGCTTGCTTATCGAAGCTGGGATTCAGCCGACAAATGCTGAGCTGCGCACTTCAATGATCACGGAATTGTTTGGTCGCGTTCAACATCAAATTTTTCTTGACTTGCTCGCAAAGTTGTCGGACGAAAGATTGGCAGAATTCGAACAGCTGGCTACATCGGGTGCGCCAGAGAGCCAGATCTCGCTTTTTTTGCAGGGCGCTGTATTGAATAGCTCGGATGTGGTAGCGCAATCGCTCCTCGATTTCAAGGATACATTTTTATCAAGTTTAGCTTAGTAGTATGCCAAAAGAACCTTTCAAAAAATTTGAAATCACCGACGCCACCTATGGTCGTGATGCTGCATCTGACGAAACTGACGCGGAATTATCAGCGCGAATTCGTGACGCGCTTCATGTGTCATATAAAGAGGATCCGCGGTTTACGCTTGAAGATTACATGCGTGTAAAAAACTTGAACGAGGTGACTGATGACGTAAAACGCCCCGCTCGTCTTCCATCCATGAAATTTGAAATGGGTGTGAATGATGTGACGCCGCTTGTGAATCAGCTTGCGCAGCGTGTTGCTGAAGAAAAAGAGAATGAATATTTGAATGATACTAAAAAGAATGGTTTTTTTAAGCGGTTCTTGGCACGTGCGGGTGGAAGTGGTCAGCGAGAGAAATTTTTTCAGGAAGCAAAATCCGCAATTATTCAGAATCGTAATTTGATGGCAACCATTGAAGCGCACTTGATCCACAAAAGTGATGTTGTAATTACGCCTGGAAGTTTGGGTGACTCGGAAAAGTATTTAGATGAAGTATTTAAAGCGTACGATCAGGGTCTTGTTCAAGAACACGAAAAAGGCGAAAAAATTGAAAACAATGAACAAATCAACCAAGAAGTTGCATCGATTATGATGCGCTACGCACAAGGAGAGATTCGAACGCGTGCTGAATTCGACAGAGAAGTTGATGTACGTATCGTGCAAACTTATCTTAAGGGCCGCACATTTTCGAAGGGACCTGTGGCGGCAAATGATCAGGGTGCACTGTACGCAACAAATCTTTTTAAATACGCAGAAGAATATAAGTCAGAAATTCAGCGTTCAATTCAAGAAGCTGCTGCCGAACATGGAGCAGAAAATAAAGAAGCTATCGCAAAGTTTGTTCGTGGCACCATGGCAGTTGATGTGCAGCTTGGTCGAAAGGAACGTGATATCGCAAATCGATTTCCTGATGGATCAAAATCGTTTGTAGATAATGTTGTAAACCGTATTCAGTCGCTTCCAATTCTTGGACGGTTAACGAGTCCTATTTTTGCGGGTGCTGCAACTAGTGCGCTTGCCAATTTTGCTGTGAGAATGGGTATTGGTGTGGGCGTCAGAGGCTCATCATTGTTGGCGGGAGCGCCAGTAGCAGCCGCTGCACTTATGGGCGGTGGTTTTGCCGGTGCACGCCGTTCAGCAGAATTAAGACGCGATCGCGGTCTTGAAATGCGCCGAGAAGCACTGGGTAAACATGCAGGTGGTGACCGCGCCGAAAAAATTCGCAGCCTTGGATATCGAGATGAGATCATGCAGGCCGGTGAAGTAATTGCATATTTGCAAACGTGTAATGGCGCACGGCTAACACCTGAGCAGCGCACAAACATAAGCCAAATCATGGCAAAAGAAAAAATCGAACGCACAAATCATATCGATATGTTTGCGGTTGATGCAGAAGAAGGTGCAAGAAATACAAAACTTTTTTCGCTTAATAAAATTCGTGCGGAATTAAAACGTATTCAAGCCGAAGCGGGTAATGCAGAGATCTTCGCGGAAGATATGCGACATATGGAAGAGGGTACACTCGCAGCTGTCGCAAAACAAGATGATGAATTTAAAAGCTTCAAACGTTGGGAAACGGTAAAGGCAGTTGTTGGCGGCTCTGTTATTGGTATCGCGGGTGGTGTGCTGATGCGCTCGGTGATTAATGCCGGCAGTAGTTTGTATAATGATGGACTCAGTGGCTCAATGAATTCTCTTTCAAACTGGATTCACAGTGGGTCAGAACATATTGTGAAAACATTTTTGGGTGGCAGCGAAATAACTTCTCAAATTCACAACATTACTCTTCCAGATGGATCGCATGTGCAGCTCCCAGATCACGTTCAGTTTATAACAAACGATAAGGGGATGGGGATGCTTGTTGACAATTGGGGTCTTCCGCTTTCCAAAGTTTTTCAGGGTCATGATGTGGGCGCATTGCACGCAGCGCTTGTTCACGCCGGCATTGTAAAAGTAGACGCGGTTCAAACAGTTGTGGATCACGCAGTTGTTACACATCATCTGAATAACGCGGGCATAAAAGCATACATGGAAAATCGTTTTGGACATGCGCCAGGAGCTCGAGCCGATTACCATAACAATGAAACGTTTAAATTTGATGGTAAGGAGCAGCAGCTTGAATTGAGACATCGTGTTGGTAAAACCGTGCTTTCTATGAAGAAAATGCTTCAACAAATGATGAAGCATGGTGCAAAAAATACGGACGGAACGCATGATAATAAATTTGCAGATTTGCGCGCTGCGGTAAGAGGCGGCAATCTAAAAGATGTTGCAAGCAACTTCAAGGTGCATGTTATGGGCGTAGATATCCCATTAGATGAGCATGGAGAATTAGTCATCGATAAGTCAGATCCATTGCACGATATTTTAATTAACAAAGCCGGTAAACTTAAATTTGCTGCAGAAGCGGTGTTTCGACGTGGTGGTACCGCAGGATATGATACGCTTGCAACAGGTGTTGGTCATGGTCCGGGTGGCGCGATTATTCACGCGATTGAAGATACAACAACAGTTGTAAAAAATCTGAATGGCGCGGGCGCGGGCTGGATTGATCCGATTTTGGTAACACCTGAATGGGCGCGTGGTGCAATGGAAACTCCATCATCAGAGCCACGCCCACCGAAAGGGGGTGAAAGTGGTCCGCCAAATGATGATTCTCGCGAAAAAAAGCTTGGATTACCAGAAGGCGCGGTTATCATAGACACAAAAGAAGATCTTCAGCGAGCAAAGAAAATGTTTAAAAAACTTGGTACGAATACTCATCGAGTTTTTATTCTTTCAAAGAAATACCTGAATCAGGGTAACAAACCTCCCGAAGATATGGTGGAGGCGTTTGCAAAAATGGCAAGCAAGGAGTTTGCGGGCGAGCCTGGTAAATTCACGACAATTCGAGGAGATATTATTTCAGATGATAATTTGAAACTCGAGGTGCTTCGTGCTCAGGCACGGCATCTGCGTTCAGCACCACGGAAGCCTTTGGATACGCTTGGGGCGTAATCGGTGTACATTACTAAACGTGCACAGTATTCGTTCTCGCGTTAGGATGTTGTAAATATAAAACGACCCCAAATGGGGTCGTTTTATATTGCTCGGACAAGGCCTCATTGATGGCTCAATTATTTGGCTAATTTTAGCCAAGAAAGTGAGTCGCTCGATAAGAAATTGTCCTGGCGGAGAGGGAGAGATTCGAACTCTCGATAAGCTTTCACCTATGACGGTTTTCAAGACCGTTGCCTTAAACCACTCGGCCACCTCTCCACGCCTATTCAATTTTACCGCCAAATTGTATCAAATTATTTCTAATTACGCAAGAGGTCTTTGTGGCTTAAAAAAATAAATCCTCGGAGCTCGGCTTTTGACCAAACCCCGAGAATATTGTTACAAGGATGTGTTGATTGGCAGATTTGCGATTGCTCGCATCTGACGCAGTGTTGTACGCATGGCGCCCACTTGCACCGCAACCATTTTCAGATGAATACCGGGAGCCAATTCGCCCAGCTTTTGTCGGCTCGCCACGGCCTGATCTGCGGCCGTGGTGTATTTTTGGTACAAATTCACGGTAGCCAGGTGCAGCTCGTACAGGCTGTTGAAGTCGGCTGCAATGGCTTTACCGCGCTGATGGTTCAAATAGGCCTCTACGACCCCCGTAAAGTCCTCAGAATGCGTTAGCAGCTTGGCCTGATTGAGCGGGTCTTGCTCCACATCGCGGTGCCACGCTTGCACTGATGCCCAGTGGGTTTGCATCTGCTGGATATCCCATTGCACGAATCCTCGCGCGCGGATCGTATCCATGTTGCCGGGTGGTGCTGCTTCTTGACTACGATGGTATGCCAGTTGGCTTTGAATCAGTTTCCCCCTGACGTAAAAGCTGATCCCTGCAATCGGCAATCCGATCAGGAGCCATCCTGAAATGATTACGAATCCAATCGCGGAGCAGCCAACAAAAATGAACGCATCAAGTAGCAGTAGCCACTTATCGATTTTCATGACCGGGCATTGAAAGTCCACGCACGTCTGGTGGTTGTCCAGATGGCGCTTGACGCTCCAGATTTCGAAATCGGTAAGAGCACCACACGTTGCCGTATGAAGGGCGCTCGCGCGCCAAAATTCCCGTAGGCTCTGATAGCCCGTGGGCAGAATATTGTGCGATTTCATCAAAGATCTCCTTGCTGGGTTTTCGGATATGTGGGCGGCTGCCCTTTACCTTTTTTACGCTATTTACTGCCATTAGTCAATTTTGATGCAAACAAAAAACCGCCCCGAAGGGCGGCTGTTTGGGATGTCGTGCAATTATGCGCGAGCAACCTGAGTTGCCTTAGGACCCTTTGGAGAATCCTGAAGCTCAAAAGTCACTGTATCGCCGATTTTGAGGTCTGCGAATGCGAGTGGAGCAACAACTTCAGATGTGTGGAAAAACACGTCTTTGTCGCCGTTTGATTGGCTGATGAAGCCGAACTCTTTGCCTGGTGGAAGGGACTTGATAGAACCTGTCATATTGGAAAGCTTGTTTTGATTGAGAGTCGACCGTATTGATGCCTAGTGTAGCAGAATTTCGCTTTTCTGTCAATGGCCAAGTGCTTTTTTGAAGATTTCTGCAAGCGCTTTGATTTGTGTTGGCGACTCAGTTCCGGCAGAAATGCGTAAGAATGGGCGTGTTATGGTGTCTGCACGCAGCGCGGTGAGGTAAATTCGGGTAGTGTTGAATCCAAAACTGGAGCCGGCAATAAGGGGGATATGTTGCTTTTTTGCTTCGGTAATAACGGTGGCAATGAATCGATTATACAAGGCGACGTCTGGTTTTTTTGCCGCACCGCGAAGCACGAGACATCCACCGTAAAAAGTTTTTTCTTGAGCTGGTGTAAGTCCTGGGTAGGAAACGCCAGTAAATTTTGTTTTACGCGTGCTTATAAAATTTTCTAATTCATGCGCCAAGAAACGGGCGTTACTGCCAATTTGTATCATCCGAGCTTCGAGCAGTTTGCGATTTGGAACTGGGAGTGAAAGCGCCGCAGTATCTGAAATATTGGTGCCTAAATCCATGCGACGCGCAAATAATTTTATCGGTGTTAATCCTGGTGTCCACATGATGCCCGCTGAGATGCGATCGAAACCAAATTGATGATATTTCAGTAAGCTTTCGTATACCACAAGACGTAATTTGCCGGGAATCGCGGGCATATCGGCAAGCGGCTGATAGGTGGGCCCGAGTCCGGTATTATCGAGCACGAGTGTTGTAGTGCGCGTAATTATTTTTGCAATTGCAGGAATTAATTTTTTTAAATCAGGCATCTCAATGTTTTCGGTATTGCAGAGTGTATCTAGAAAAATCACCGCGGGTTGCAATTTTTCAACCGCGGCTAAAAAATTTTCACTATTTGTTTCGTCAGCAAAGTGAAGTGTTTTTGGAAAAAAATTTTCAAGCACTCGCTTTTCCTGAAAGTAGCAGGCGTTGCCCGCCAGGATTGGCCCGTTTGCGGCGCCGTCCATATGCAGACACGAAATAATCGTCGAAAATGCGGCCATGCCGCTATTGGTTAAAAAAACCGCGGGCGGCAGGCGTAGCGGGGCGTCAATATATTGAGATCGAAATGCTGATTCATAATCAACCGCGTCAAAATGTTGATCGCGCTTGTAATCATTAACCGTGCCCACGATTCGGCCTTCTTGGGTACCTGCTTCGGCATACGTTGAATGCAAAAAAGAAGGGGATTGCCAATCAACACTGGCGAGTAGCGCAGCGACTTGGCCCTGCAAAGTCCGAGCTGCGTCAGGTGTTGCATTTTTACACAGCGCCAATAAATTTTTTGTTTGCGCCTGCACGAGGTTTTTTGTATCAAGTGGAATGTGCAAGGACGCTATTTTTTTTTGAAATTTTAAAAGACGCTGTATCTGGGTCGAAGTAATAAAATCTATCTCTGCCGCCGCAGAATATTCGTGCATAGAGCAGGGCTATTTTAGCAGTAAATGGGCGTGCTGTGCCAGAGCCATGCCCGCACGGTGTGATATACTAATTCCATAATATTTTTATATGGCCGAACTTGCATTGCCAAAAGACTTACCATTGCCTCGAGAATTGCATCGCGAATCGCCAATGCGTAGAATGAATCGAGAAATGGAAGATGAAAAAAGAGAGCTTTTAATTCATAACGAAACTGCGGCGCAGATGTATAAAGGCATGCACCATATCGTTGAAGGACTTGCCTTGCCCGCTATTGCGGGTGGTTTAGCTTACTACGATGCGCCGTATGCGGCAGCCTTGGTTGGGTTTGTTGCGGCCATGTCGTCGGGTTTTTTGATCACAACGGTAAAAGACGGCGTTGAAAAAATCCGTGATGCTGTGCGGGGTATCAAAAATACACACATTCCGAGCTTGCCACGTGATGAAGGAATTTCCTAATTTATATGCTTACTATTTTTGTACATCAGTTGGCGGAAGGTCGCGAAAAATTATTAGCGCAGGGAATTAGCGAAGAAGAAACTGAAAAGTATCTCATGGGCGCTTTTGAATTGGCTGTGTTATTTGGCTTGAGCGAATACGTGAAAACGATAGGCGATGAAAATGCAAAAGAATTAGCCGTGGCAATGCAGGCTGGCGATCTTGAAAAGATAAATCAAGTGATGGCTGCGCGTAGCGATGAAGAAAAAATTGTGTTTACAATTAGCGCCAAAAAGAAACTTGCTGAGCTTTTAGACAAAACATTTTAACGCGCTATTTAATCAACTTTGTCTGCAAAGACAATAAATCTTTGTTTATATTGGCGCGCAACTTTATCCCATTCTCCGTCGCAGGTGATCAAATTTAAATGAGATTTATTATCTGTTGATGTAAAAATATCCGCTGCATTTTCTGCGGCGTTGTAGAGTTCTGTTTTGCGAACGCTAAATTTTGTTTGTGCGCCAGTATCGTCAGATATGATTATGGTGTCTCCTGATATTATTTTGTGAAGATCTGTAAAAACAGCGACACTGTTGTGTATCCAGTTTACATGACCATCGATAACTGCACTTCCGATTTCTCCTGGTCGGGGTCCAAGCGAATACCAGCCGGCATTGAGAGGATCTTTTGGTACGTCCATTGATCCGTCTGCTGTTAAAGCAACGCTTTCGATTACCGCATCAAGCGCAATTTCTGGAATTTGGATTCGTTGTGGCGCACCAATATGAATGGCGGGTAGGGCAGCATTATTTTCTAGCGAGGGTGCGAATTCGATTGAATACGAAGAGGTGCCATAGGCATTTTGAAAATACATGCCTACAGAACCAACTACGATTACTCCAAGAATTCCAAATTTTAGAATTTTTGCGGACAAAATGTTTTTCGATTAGCGGCGCGATGCAAGAATTTCTTTGCCTTTAAAGAACGCTGCTAAAAGTGCAAATAATCCCACAAGGCCAAAACAAATTTGCAAGAAATTATTGTTTTGGTTAACACCCGTGTTTGGTAATTTTGGAACTGTTGAGGTTGGCGTTTTTATTGTTAGTGCGGGTGCATTTACAACAACGAGCGCAATTGAAGAATGCTGAGCTGACATACCATTGGCGCTCCCGGTAGCAGTGCCGACGTTAGCGGTGGTTTCGTGTAACACTGAGCTGCACGTATATGTCCACGTCTCGTTCATGTCTAACAAATTATTATTGTTTGTGTCACCACTTGGTCCGCTTACGGGAATACATTTATCATCAACCACCGAAACGTTGCTAAGTGGTGTGACGCCAGGATTGGTAACGGTGTAGGTATATTTTACTACACCACCAGTCGATGGAAGTACCAGTGGGTCTGGAATTTTGATAAGGTCAATAAGTGGTGGAGGAAGTGGTGCGCTCACAGCAACCGTTGATTCTGCGATATCGGTTGCAGTTAGACCGCTTGCTTGCCCCGTTGCGGTAACTGTATTCGTTGTTGTTTCGGAAAGCGTCATGGCACAACGATATTTCCAAATTTCTCCAACATCAAGTTTTGAATCAAGATTTGAATCGCCAGATAACAGGGTAACCGCGCTGCATTTATTGTCGATGACGGTAATATTACTCATTGGCACAAGACCAACATTGGTTACCGTGTAATTGTATGTTACTAATCCAGGTCCAGCGGTTAATAAAAGTGGGTCTGGAATTTTTGTAATATGAATAAGTGGTGGTACAACGGCTGCGGTTGGTGTTGTGTAACCTCCACCTTGTCCAACGATCGGTGCTTTTGGTACAACTGTACAGTTTGGAACGCTGATGGTATCTGCGTCAGTGCTAATGGTTCCTCCAAATGCTAATGCTTGGCCAACCCAAGTTACAGTTGATCCAACGGTTATGCCAGCGACATCAATATCAGTACCAACAAAAGTAGTATTTGTTGCCAATGATGTTGCGCCTCCTGGTGTCCAAAATACATTACAAGCAGACGCGCCAGATAATGAAATTACAGAACCGGTTGTTGAAGTAAGTGCGCCGCTTGGTCTAAAAATATAGGTGCCAGCGCCGTTAAGTGAAATAGGGCCGCCAACATCCATTGCGCCGGTACTGCAATATACACCCGGGCCATATGTGGCAATTGTTCCGTGAGTTGTATCTGTTGAAAGATCAATTGCTCCTGGTGCAAAAGTGAAAGTACAGGGTTGTGAATTTAAATTTGCTAATGCAGTGCCTTGATCTGCTCCAGCCGCAGCATACGGCGCTTCGGAGCCAAGATTGTTGTGAACGCCAGCCGCCACAATTGCTGGAGCAGTTGTGTAACCAATATCGCCAGCCACTGTTGTTCCAAGTGTGGTGTTGGTATAAGTGTTCGCAAGAATACCATAGGTAATCGAATATCCGAGTGGTGGTGGATTTGCGGCGAATAAGGTTGTGGGTCCTGCAAAGCTTAACACGAATAAAAGTGTCGTGGCGCTTCCCAAGATTCTATTGAATCCCTGCATATTTTTAAGGTACAAAATTAAGTAAGTTGAGTATAGCAGGCATCGCTATCTTTAGTATTATTTTAGGGGATAACTTTATACGATTGGTCTAGTTTGGTGTTGACATTTTCAGGTTTTTCTGCCAACATAATTACAATGTCGCGGCGAATAGCTGCAGGGAGGGGATCATGAACAGTGTTGGAATTTTGTGGGCAGTCGGTTTCTTTGTGGTGTGTATGTGGGGCGGGTTGTTTTCTTACATCGAAGGTACATTCTCGTGGCGGCAAATGTTGGACCGCCATCACGTGGCGCGCAGCATTCCGTGGAACGCACATTTGGCAATGTGGGGCGACCTACTCGTCATCTCGCCGCTCATGGGGTACATCATCGGGACGTACCATGCTCAGTGGAGTAACTACAACATCTGGCGCGCAGGTACGGCAGGAATCACACTCGGCTTGATTGCGCAGTTGTGGTATGCCAAAAGCCCTGCGTTCGAAGCGCACGTCATGCACCATCGCGTAACGTTGTCGGGCTGGATGCACGCACTGTTCATGGGTGCGGTGATCACGGTGGTGCTGCTTTTCTACTCGTCGGCAACGTCTGGCCGGTCCGTGCACGATTTGGTGCTCATGGGCAGCGGACTGTGGCTCGTAATCTTTCTGGGCTCGCATCCCTTGCGGCTCCTGAAGTTGCCTTGGTACCAAAATGGGCCGTGGCTCGACCGGGTTAACGTGGCGACCATGATCGTTTCGGCGGCAGCGTTCGCGATCTTGGGCGTTTGTCTTCGCCCCTAAGCAGGCTGTTACGCGCGCAAACTCAATGCCAGACGGCACAGGGTTTGCGCGCCGTTTTTATTCATTGACAATTTTCAAAAAAAGGACTAATCTTTTGGCCATGAGCAAGATCGAAATCATGTCACCAGCCGGCTCGTTTGCCGCGTTACAAACCGCCATTAAAGCTGGAGCGAACTCCGTATATTTTGGCGTGGAGCAGCTTAATATGCGTGCGCGCTCCACCAATAATTTTAAGGTTACTGATTTGCCAAAAATCGTGGAAATTGCAAAAGCCGCGGGCGTGAAATCGTATCTTACAGTGAACACCATTTTGTACGATCATGACATTACGCTCATGAAGAAAATTTGTGACACCGCAAAATCTGCAGGGGTAACGGCGATTATTGCGTGTGATATTGCAGCGCTGCAATATGCATCGTCAATTGGCATGGAGATTCATATTTCAACACAGCAAAATGTTAGTAATTTGGAAGCAGTTAAATTTTTTGCAAAGTTTGCGGACGTGGTTGTTTTGGCGCGTGAGTTAACGTTGAAACAAATTAAAGCGATTGTTGATGGTATTGCGCGCGATAAAGTAGTGGGGCCAAATGGCCAGCTCGTACAAATCGAAATTTTTGCGCACGGCGCACTGTGTGTTGCGATTTCTGGTAAGTGCTACATGAGTTTGGCAACAAATAATGCATCGGCAAATCGTGGCGCGTGCACACAAAATTGCCGCCGCGCCTATCGCGTGATTGATGAAGAAACAAACGAAGAATTGGTGATCGATAATAAATATGTGATGTCGCCAAAAGATTTGTGTACGATTCAATTTGTAGATCAGTTGCTTGATGCAGGTGTGAGCGTTTTAAAACTTGAAGGCCGCGGCCGTTCCGTTGATTATGTGTACACGGTAACGAAATGTTATCGTGAGGCCGCTGATGCGGTTGAGCAGGGAACTTATACCAAAGAAAAATGTGATGCCTGGGTGAAGGAATTGGAGACGGTATATAACCGCGGGTTTTGGCACGGCGGATATTATTTAGGAAAAGAATTGGGTGAATGGAGTGGTGAATACGGCTCGCACACGCAGACGCACAATGTACAGATTGGACGTGTGACTAATTTTTTCTCACAAAAAAGTGTTGGTGAATTTATTTTGGATTCGGGAGATTTGCAAGTTGGTGAAGAACTATTAATTGTCGGAGATAACACGGGCATGGTAAAACTAAAACTCGAAAGTTTATTTGTAAATGATAAGCCGGCACAGATTGCAAAAAAAGGAGATGTGATTTCTATTTTATTGCCGGAGCGCGTGCGTGTGAACGATAAGTTGTTTGTGATTCGCGAACGCATTGTATGAGCAAATGCAAAATAATTCATTTTCGTGATGCATGTATTGGATGCGGATCATGCGTTGAAACATCGCCAGGGAACTGGGAAATGAATGCAGAAGACGGCAAAGCGTGTTTAAAACGCGCCGTGCAAAAAAATGATGTATTTGTTGCCGAGATTGCGGACATCGAAATTGAAGATAATAAATATGCCGCGCAATGTTGCCCAGTAGGAATTATCCAGGTCGTAAATGAAAATGGAAAAGACATCACCAATGATTGACATGTAGATTCATGTCAAGCTATGATGACCGTATAAAATTATTATATGAGCGCAGGTAAAAAAATTATTGGTCGACCGAGCGGACGGTTGGCAACTAAAAAAGTGTTAGTGCAAAATATTCCGCAGCCACATGAGCCGCAGGTTCGTGGAGGACAAAAGAAAAAACGAAAATAAAAAAACCTCCCGATTGGGAGGTTTTTTTATTTTCTGATTTTTATTCTTCGATTGCTTCGATGGTCATTTCCAAAACAAGCTCCTCGCTGAGCGCAAGGCCGCCCATTTCAAGAATTGAATTCCAGGTAAGTCCAAAATCGTTACGATTAAGAGTTCCAGAAAGATTAAAACTTGCAAAACGTTGGCCACCCATATTTTTGCCGATGCCATTAAATTCAGTTGTGAGTGAAACTGATTTGGTAACACCCTTCATGGTCAGATCACCAACTAGTTCAAAAAGATTTCCATCTTTTTTTGTAAATGAAGTTGAAACAAAATTAATGGTAGGGTGGATTGCGGAATCAAAAAAATCAGCGCCACGTAAATGCTCATCACGACCTTCGTTATTTGTTTCAATACTCGCAGTTTCGGCGGTAAAGTTGATTGCCGCATTTTCAAAGGTGTCATCTGCGGCAATACCGACGCCGCTAAATTTTTTGAACGTGCCGCGTACCGTTGAAATTACGAGATGCTTGATTTTAAAGGCGATTTCTGAATGTGCGCCGTCAATGGTCCATGTGCTCATAGAAGAGAAGTTATTGAGTGAATAGAAACAGTGTAGCGTAGTTACTTTACTTTGTAAAGCCTTTACAAAGTAAAGCCAAAATGCTATGCTTTTGTCATGTCATCTCATGAACCATCAGAATGTCCCGTGGCGCGTGTTGCCAGTTTATTGTCCGATCGGTGGACCATGCTTATTATTCGCGACTTGCTACGCGGCAAAATGCGTTTTACTGAGCTCGAATCTTCGTTGTCCGGTATCAGTACACGCACGTTAACGAGCAAACTTAAGAATTTGGAAGCAGAAGGTATTCTTTTAAAAAAAGACTCATTTTATCGTATTACAAAACAAGGCTCTAAATTAGCTAAAATCATTGACGCGATGTCTTTGTATGGCAAGAAATTTTTGATTAAATAGAGCTGTTGCAAATTTTAGATCTTCTTTTTATTAAGAGTTTTGCGCTCGTCATAGGCGACGAGCATTTTTTTTGATATAATAATTGGCAATTAAGTTTTACTTCGTACCTATCCTATGTCCCATCCGCAAACCCTTAAACAAAAAATTTTATTCTGTGCGGTTTCTGTAATTGGAGTATGTGCGCTCGCAATTACAGTTTTTTTATTTTCGCACACCCCTCGTGTACTTGCATCGGGTGCAGCATACAGCTGGAATACCTTTGCGGCTTCAGCAGACGGAACTAAAGTAATTGCGGGTTCATGGTGTGGATATCTTTATACCTCGACCGATAGTGGTGCGACATGGACCGCACGTACGAATGCGGGTTATCGATGCTGGATTTCAATTGCATCATCTGGGGATGGCACACATTTTGCAGCTTTGGAACAGGGATCAGGGCATGTATTTGTCTCCGCGGACTCGGGCCTTACCTGGACAAGACAAACAATAACAGGATCGCATAATGCACATATGATCGCCTCAAATGCTGCGGGCGACAAACTTATTGTGTCAGAAAATCTTGGCGATTTATGGACCTCGACAGACTATGGTGCTACATGGACTGATCGTAAGACCGTAGGTATTCATTATTGGTATTCAGTTGCTTCAAACGCCCTCGGTGATAAATTATTTGCCACTGACCAAAATAATGGATACGTGTATACCTCATTAGATTATGGCGCCACCTGGACAAATAATAGTGGTACGAACACCACGCATAATTGGGAAAATATCGCATCTGATGCGAGTGGAAATAATTTGATAGCTGATGAGTATGGATATGGCTATGTTTTTCTTTCGTCTGATGCGGGGCAGAATTGGACACCGATGACTGATCTGGGGGCACACTATTGGAATTCTGTTGCGGTGAATTCCGCTGGAAATAAATATATTGTCGATGGATTCTCGACCGGCGATAGTGGTTATGTGTATACATCAGAAAATGGTGGAGCAACGTGGTCGAGCCATGATAATGCATCTGGCTCAGCTGATTGGGGCGCGGTTGCGGTTAACACAAATGGTGACATGTGGCTTGCGGCGAAAAGATATGGCGATTTTTATAACTCTTCCGATGCTGGCGCCACATGGAACGCAAACAATTCCGGTCCAGCGCTTGGCCATGTGCAATTTAATTTGCTGAGCTCAACCAGCACACCAATTTCCGGCGCGGACGTAAAAGTGCTTTGCAATGGTTCGTGGACAGAGTTTGGCACCACGGATGTAAACGGGCAAGTTGTGGGTATGCCGCCCGACGCTGCTTCCTGCTCTGATGGATCAAATATCGCATTTAATTTTACAAAACCCGGTTATCTAGATGGGGAAACATATTTTTCGTCTGTTGATCAAATTTATTATTTTAGCGGCGTTGATGATTCATATGTTGCGTATCTATGGCCACTTGAGAGGGGGAATTCTGATTCCTATTTGGCTGAATATTGGAATGTGCCAACTGGCGCATCAAGCAGACCTCAGTTTCCAACCACTGCACCGACATATATCGCAAACTCTCGTGTGATTGCATTTAATTGGGCAAATGGTTCGCCGGGCAATGGTATTAATAACGACGGCTTTCTTGCTCGATTTAGTAAGACGACGCATTTTGATGCGGGTGATTATTTGTTTCAGGATGATAGCGATGACGGTGCAAAAGTGTATCTTGACGGGGCACTCATAATGGATGGTTGGCAAAATCGTGGTGATGCGCCATGGAGTCCAGATACTCAAGTTGAAACATTATCTGCGGGCGATCATACTATTACAGTTGAATATTATGAAAATAACGGTAGTGCAATTCTAAATTTTTCGTATGCGCCAACAAATATAACCTCAAACGCAGTGGCTGCGTATGAAAGCGCAAATGCGAGTACCACACCGGAAGAACCAGGAAGTGCGTTTGGCTCATTCGATCCAATTCTCGCACACGATGGTTCGTATTTAACCACGGCACTTTCTCAGATTGATAACGGTTTCGATTCTCAGGTATTTAAATTTACGACGGATTTTACGGGAATTACCCAGCCAAAGTTTACGGTTAATTGGCAGGGTCATGGTGCGGTGCCAGACGGCAAGCAAGTTTCAATTTCGATTTGGAATTTTTTGTCATCAGCGTGGGAACATCTTGGATCCGCGCATTGCGGTACGGATTGTACGCTATCGGGAGACAAGACTGGCACGCAGTACAAGGATGGTGATGGAGCTTCGTGGGTATTAGCGCAGGCGGATAGTAGTTTCAGTCCGGTAACGATTACCAATGTTGGTGCAAATGGCGGCTTGCTTCCAATTCAGTGGACAACCGATGCTTCATCAACAAGTATGATTGCGTATGACACAATCTCGCATGCGAGTTGGGATGATTACGCAAACCATCTTGCAGATAGCAACATGGAAACTCAGCATGCACTTACTCCAGCGCTGAATAATACAAACGGAAAGCTGTGGTATGGATTAGCAGTTGACGGTGCAGGTGACCGTGCAATTGCTGCAAATTGGTGTAACAGTTTGTATCTTGGTGTTAAGACCGATGGTGTGTGGACATGGACACTACAAAATGATCCTGGCAGCAATTGTTGGCGTGCGGTTGCCGAAGATACCGCTGGCGATCACGTGGTAGCTGCTGCAACAAATAGCTCAATTTGGACTGGGGATTTGATTGATGGCTCATGGGTATGGACGCAGCAAACCGATCCAGGTACGGCTGGATGGCAGGGCATCACAATGAATAGTGATGGCACAAAAATTGCTGCGGCCTCTGATTACGGCTATATATGGCTTGCTACCAAAACAGATGGTGCGTGGGTATGGACGCGTCAGGATAACGCAGGTACACAGTATTGGACAGGCATCGCTATGAATGCTGCTGGAAATAAGGTCGCTGCTACCATGGACAATGGATATGTCTACACAACCTCAAATGGTGGTACGGATTGGTCAACGCAAGGCAATGCATCGGGCTATGGAAACTGGCAAGCTATTTCGTCAGATGCAACTGGAAATGTATTGGTTACCGTAGGTTCGAATATTAACACTGTAAATATTTCTACCGATGGCGGGGCTACATGGATCGCGCAATCGGGTCCTGGGTATTCAGGTTGGCAAACCGTTTCAGTTTCTGCGGATGGCCAAAAAATTATCGTGGGTGTGGATTGTGGTAATATGTATACCTCAACTGATGGTGGTGTCACATGGGTATTGCATTCAACGCTGAGTGGATGTTGGATGTCGACCGCTGCATCGTCTGATGGTAGCACATTACTGATCGGCGCATGGGGTGGGGATATCTGGGCCTCTGCGGACGCTGGTGCAACGTTCGAGGATACATCGGGCTCTCGTTGGTATTATCGTGTACGTTCAATTAATGCTGAAGGAAATATTACCACAAGCGATGAATATAGCATGCTCTACGGCTTGTCATCTTCATGTCCGTTTGTGTGGACATATGACGGGTCAAAATATAATTTCATCATTGATGCCTCGAGTGCATCGACGCTTGGTTCTGGTGGTGACTTAAATCAATGGAAAGCGACGCCGTTTTATAAGGCCATGGCATTTCCAAATCCTGAATCATACGTAAAAATTCCGCACGGTGAACTCATACCTCGTACTATAGGCGATGAAACATATTATGATGTCAAAACTTCGTTCGAGTTGAATGAAGTCAACTACTATGATCAGGCCGCACTGCAGGTAATTGATCATGATCCGAGTGTTGATGTATTTCCAGATTATCGAAACAACCGACAGATTCATACGATTAGTAAGACTGCTCCTGCGCCAGTAAGAGTTGTAGACCAAGATGGAATCGATGTGACATCGCTTATTGCAAATGATGATCATTTGTCGTGGCATAGTTCAAAAACAGAAATTCCAACGTATGTAACGATTAAATTATCAAATGCAACATCAACACCAGCGCATTTGAAATTAGTCATTAAACGCGGCAAAGAAGGTCCGCAAAGTGGTGGGACCGGCTCAGACAAATTACAGTACAAAAACTCAAGCGGTGTCTTTGTGAATGTTCCTGCGCAATACGATCCGTTTAATAGTACGCGTATCGGAACGGCAACAAGTACGCGTAACTATTCCAACACGTATGGCATGGATACAAAGGTTATTGATTTGTCTGGCCTGAATATCAAGGACAACGAAATTCGTATTTGGTCATCAAATAATTTGCTTCGCTGGGTAATTAATTGGATGGCGGTTGATACGAGTCCTGATCAGGCAGTTACGGTAACAAACCTTGCGCCATATTATGCCGATTTGCATTTTCGCGGTGTTTCAGAACTAACAAGTGCTGATCCTGAAGATCCGCTTATGCAAATTTCACAGCCGGTGTACGACCGCCTCGCAAAAACAGTTGGTGGTGGTAATCCGGTTTCGGGAAATGCAACGCGTTATGGTGATGTGTTGCCATTGGTGACGGATGTTGATAACAAATTTGTTATTGCAACGCAGGGTGACGAATTAGCACTCAAATATCATGTGCCAGTACAAGCACCAGGCACAACCCGAGACTTCTTGTACAAAACATGGGATTTCCACAAGTCATATCACAACCCAACGGGTGATACGATAGCGCCATTACCGTTTAACGAGATGACGCAATATCCGTATCACACAGAAACTGAAAATTATCCAACTGATGCGGATCATAATGCATATCAGAGCACTTATAATACTCGTGCAATTAATTGGGGTACGTATGTGAATGCGCCGCAAGGCATTCATCATTCCCTTAATACTGATTTGCTGCAACTGGTAATTACGAATTCGCTTAGCGCGACCGTTACCGCATCGAGTTCTCCCGGCGTTTGGAATGGTTACGTGGTTGTTGTGGGTAATTTCAATCCTCTTGATGATTCGCTCGCAACGGCTCGCGGTTTTGACTATGGTTTAACGGATAGTTACGGAATGACTACAAATGAAACAAAAGAAGATGGATTTTCCTCTAATTCGTTTTCGACGACATTAACAGGGCTTCAGTGTAATACGCTTTATCATTATCGTGCTCGCGCAACTTATTTGGGAGGTACGGTTTATAGTGGAGATCAAACGGTTACAACTAATCCTTGTCAGGTTGGTGGCGGCGGTAGCAGTAGTGGGGGCAGTGGGAATGCAATTAGTACTCCAAGCCCAACTCCAACTCCGGCTGAGCATTCTAATGATTCACATTCTGATACTCCGGTACAAACACCAGCGACGACTCTTCCGCCAGTTCAGCCGCCAGTCCAATCAGTAACTCCTCCTCCTGCAGCCCCTGTTGCGGCGGGCGAAACGCAATCATTAGTTCATGTTGATGCGGCGGGCGCACCTCCGGCAGTTGTAGCTGGCGCGGCGAGCGTACAGACTACGGTTATCGCGCCCGTGAGTCAGACATACACAGATCAAACGCATCACATTACGATTGTGTCAATCGATTATGCAGCTGGTACGGTAACAATTCGTGTTGAATCTACTCCGCAAATTTTTACACTCAAACTTGCGAAGTTGGTTTCAGTTGACCTTGATAACGATAAAATCCCAGACATTTCGATTGCACTTACTGATTTAAAGCAGAATAATGCGGTGCTTGATGTAAAATCGTTACTCGACAAAACCGCGGTTTCTGAAGCTCAATCAATAAAAAATACGTATGTATTTACGCGTAATCTGAAAATTGGTGCAACAGGTGCTGATGTAA
Source organism: Candidatus Magasanikiibacteriota bacterium (assembly GCA_903893485.1). Classification (GTDB taxonomy): domain Bacteria; phylum Patescibacteriota; class Patescibacteriia; order Magasanikbacterales; family 2-02-FULL-50-9b; genus 2-02-FULL-50-9b. Next base: position 111,206 of record CAITMK010000014.1, on the reverse strand, counting down.
AAGAGCTGCAAAAATTCTTGAACACAAATGGATTTGTTGTGGCAAAGTCTGGTCCTGGGTCGCCAGGAAATGAGACGACGCGTTTTAGTCAGGCAACTGCTAAAGCGATCACGAAATTTCAGGAAGCAAACGCAGCGCTTATTTTGAAGCCACTGAAATTGAAAAAAGGAACTAGGAACTTCTATGACTATACTCGAAAAGTCATAAACGCTACCAAGAAGTGAAAATTCAGGGCAGTATTTCAAAAATCCACTCGGAAGGGTGGATTTTTTAATTTATTTTAATAACGTCGACATGATTGATACACGCCATTTTTTATGGTATCTTGTTTGGTCCAGCAGAAAATCGGGTTTCTGGGCACCCAACTTAACAATTGCAGGAAGGTGGTACATTCGAGTGAATGCGCCGCACCCAATCCAATGCTGTAACGGCAACAGGGTGGGTGCGATTTTTTTATTCAAAGAATTTAAAAATACCCCAGTGACGGGGTATTTTTAAAACTTATTTAATTAAATTTACTGAGCTGATGCTGTTTTTGCAGCAGCCTTAGCTTGCTTAAGAGCTGCAGTAGCCGCATCGTGCGCAGCTTTACGGGTAGCTTTAGCCTGGGTGAGTGTTGCCGTGCGAGCTGCTTTAGCTGCAGCAATTGCTGCCTTGTCTTTATTTGCAGACTTTGTTGCGGCTGTATAGGTAGTTTTTGCATCTGTTGTTGCGGCAGCATATGCTTGATCAGCTGCAGTAATTGAAGATTTATAGGTAGCCTTTGCCGCAGCAATCGCTGCGTTTAATGTGGTATTTTCTGTTTTTTTGGTGGCTGCCGTTTCTGCACGCTCATGTTTTGCGCTTGGAGCAGACGTTGGGGTAGTGGCGGCAAATGCAACTGTTGACATGAGTAAGGTTGGTGCGATGACCGATAATGCAATAAAGGATTTGACCTTCATATTAGTATGTATAAAATTAATATATAACTTGTATAGTATACGAAGGAATAACGCGGATTGGTGCATGCAGTTCGATAAAAAAACCAACATGCTATTGGAAGAAATAAGTTTGTAGTTTAGTTAGTTTATAATTTTCTGCTGTCGTATGCCCAGTGCAAGAGCGCTTGGCGTTGAACTGGTCGGCATGCTCTGTCACCTATGGCGCAATGTTTTTTGAGCTGCGCAACATGACGCACAATAGCTTTCCACCGTTTGATTTGGCGCAAGTCTTCAAGAGGTAAGCGTCGACCCATGTAATAACGGCAGTACCACTGGAACCATCCTCGTGGGTCATCGCGGTATATCCAACCTTTCTTTTTCCATACAGACAGCGGCTGGCTTGCGTTCACCTGAAAATAATTAATGTGTGCGTCAGGTATGTGCAATTCTTTTTTCTGAAATTTTGCACGGGGAAACCAATCTTTTGGAAATTCTTTGATGCAGTCGCGCATGTATACACCCCCAAAGATACCGAGCGCAAGCATTTGTTTTGGTGTAAGCTTCGGTTTAAAGGCTGGATCAAATTGTTTACCAATGGGCGCGGTGAGTTCGTATCGATACCCGCGCTGCATTTTGTCGTTAACGATTACGATTTTTTTCATACGCTTCATTAATCTTATCGTCGGATGAGGTACATAACAAGCAGTGCAAGTCCACCCCACCAGCCAATGTCAGATACAATAAGACTAACCACAATCTTACGTTGCCATGATGCAGGAAGTAGTTTGCCAGCGTCGCCTCGCTGTTCGCGCTCGAGCATATATGGACTGACTTTAAACGAAAGGAAATATCCGTTGCAGATGAGTACGAGTGCAAGAAATGCGTGAATGCGCGGGATACCATTGAATGATGCGGTGCGATAAAAAATAAGACCGCCAATAGTAGCAAGGATAATACCAACCCAGATGAGCGGCTTGGTTACTTTATGAGTTCGCGTCGTTGCTTCCGTCCAGTATGAAGATGTGCGTCCTAAAAAACCATGGATATCAATAACGGTTACTGCGCCGAGGCCGATCACAAAGCCACTTAAGAACAAAAACAGACCAACGAAGTCTAACAAATTGTAAAAATACATAACGTATTATTGTGTAATTGTAGCACGGGTGAATGGCGTTGTACCAATACGTTTCGGTCAGATAGCGATTGATATAGGATTGACAAATCTTGTTTTTTGTGTTATATTGCTTTGTTGTGCTAAAAAAGCACATCCAGTCGAGCCCACTGAACGGGTAATTGCGAGAGAGGGGGCGCACGACGCGTCGCACTTCTGACTGAGTCGATTTTTGTAGGAGTTGCAAATGTACCTTAAAATTCGCGAGAAAGCAGTTGTTTGGTTCCCACTCAAAGGTGTGTGGATCGTCACTGGGGCTATCGCAGCTCTTTTGGCCATGGTGTGGATCCAACCATACGCGTGGGACGTGATCAAGCACATGTTTCTGGATGAGGTGCCTGATTGCTATCAGAACTATCATTCAGGGAATGACGTGTGCAACGGGACCGAGACCCACTGGATTGGCGGTCTGTTTAGCGCCTTTACTTTGGTGGCGCTTACTTTGGGGCTGGTCGCGTGGGCGACAGACAGCCTTTCGCGTGCTCGGTTGTACTTCATGCGCCGCGCGCCTGCACACAAGGAGGTGGTCGCGCATCTTAGCGACACCGCAGGGCGTGCAAAGCGGCGCAGTGTCGAGCTCGCGAGCCTCCGGAATGAGTCAGCGGCTCTGCAGTCGAAGCAGGCCCGTCTGCAGACTCAGCTGATTGAGCTGTCCGCGTCGCATGAGCGCAACATCTCTGGCTTGCCAGAGGAGCTCACGGCCGAGCTGCAGCGTGCGTTCGATGATCGCAAGTCGACGCTGTCTGCGTCGCTGGAGATCGTCGTGGCACGTCAGGCGGCAATCGCTGCGCGCGAAGAGGCGCTGATTGATCAGACCTTTGAAGTGCAGCGACTCGAAAAGCTCACTGAACTTGCTGTGCAGATTGCGAAGTACGAAGAATGCGCGGATCAGGAGGTGCGAGCCGTACTACTTCCGCACTTGGACCAATTGATCGCTGAATTTGTCCAAGCCTACCCGTGATCGCAAGCGACGCGGTGCCCATCCCTCTTTCCATCATGAACTTAATGACGATGTGAGGGGTGGGTGCGATTTTTTTATTGAAGAGAAGACGGCGTATTTGTTGAATACCACGGTTGACAAAAGTCCGTCTTTTTGCTAGATTGAATTTCAATCAACTCTCGCTCTGACAACGTTTAACACAGGAGGGCACATGCGTGTTGTTGAAAGTAAGGAATTCCCCGGGTTTTTTGTTCATGTGAGCAGCGATATTGAAGCAGAGCGCCGGCTTGAAATTGCGACGCCACCGCGCCCGCAGGATCTGCAGTTTGTGGGAGCGGTGCAGAAAATGCTTGGCAAAGAGTCTTCGCCGACTGAGCGATCACAGAGCGTTGAAGATTACTTGGATCGAGACATTCACCAGATGTTTGTTCGGAAGATCGATCCAAAGTTTTTGGAGTACGTCCGTCTTCGGGGTGAACGCACGCAGCGTTCGGGCATCGGTGTTTTGTTTGCTCACGGCACAACCAGCGAGGACGGCAGGACGTGGTTGTACCAGGATGGTGACGTGCTCACCCCAGTGCAACGATGGATCAATCGCAACGATCGCACGCACGCCGCGCTGCTGCTTGTGGTTTGCAATGCGGATCAGTGTGATGTGCGCGTTCGCCTCACTCCGATTTTCATTCCTGACAATGTGGTTGAGCATGGATTCGTCAGCACTCAGGACTACCATTACACCATGCTGATTCCGGGTGGGGAAGAAGTTGATGATGGCAGCATCGACTGGCACTTGGAAAACATCCCCGAATAACAGTGGTTTGCGCGTGAGCGTATTCCACCACCCGTCTCTTTATCCGCAGAATTTCGCGGTGAGAGATGGGTGTTTTTTTATTGCAGAAAAAATGTGTAACAATTTGAAATTAAAATGTTAAACATTTTATATGGTAGTTGTGAGAGTGGTGGCGGGACTCGCCTCAGTCGCGAACCATGTCGCTCCTTCGGGCCTGGGCTCGCACGATGCAACCTGCGCACGCTCGGTTGCGTGCTCGCCCTCCGAGTCCCTTACTTCGAATCAGACATAAAAAATACCACCTCATGAGGTGGTATTTTTTATGGCGGACTGGAAGGGACTCGGACCCTCGACCTTCCGCGTGACAGGCGGACGCTCTAACCAGCTGAGCTACCAGTCCATATCGAGGTGGCCAGCGCGCGCCACCTCGGTTGAGATTATGCTTTTGCTTTCGCTACTTTTTTTGCCTTTGGAGCTTTTGCAGCTTTAGGGGCTTTTGGTTCTGTTGGAACCACAACTTTCTTTACGATTGCTGCAAATACATCTGGGTGGTTAATACCCAATTCAGCAAGCATTTTGCGGTTCAAGGTGATGTTTGCCTTTTTCAAAGCATCCATGAACTTGGAATAGTTGGTGCCAAATGGACGTACGGCTGCATTGATTTGGATGTGCCATGCTGCGCGTGCAACACCCTTTTTCTTGCGGCGAGCCTGAAAAGACTGCACACCTGAGTGCAAGATAGCTTCTTTAGCCATGCGGATGCGGTTTTTGCGACCCCACATGTAACCCTTGGTGTTTTTCAAAATGGCTGAGCGCTTTTTTGCGCGAATTGTACCTCGTTTTACGCGTGCCATATTATTTACTGATGCTACGGATGATTAATTTTGTGTGCGTCTTAGCTAAAACCTTGTCCGTGCGTTTTTCACGGGTGGTATTGCCAGATTCGCGACCATTGAAATGACCCTGGCCGCTTGCACGGTGAATCACTTTGTCGTTGCGTGTCACGCGGAAGCGTTTCGCAATAGATTTTTTCGTTTTGAGCTTCCCCATAGTGCCAAATTTAAGTGTGCAGATTATAACAGTTTATGCGTATTTTCGTCAAGGGCGGCCTGTGTATTACTGCTTATTCCTTAACCAGCAGTACCGTAACCTTGTTTTCCTGCTTGCTGACCGGCTGTTCCACACGTACCGGCATTGCGGCGCGCATTTCGTTAATAAACTTGTCCATGACGGCAAACGCGCCGGTTACAAACTGGCGTTCACGGCCGCGGAGAATGATTTCCACCTTAACCTTATTGCCATCTTCAAGGAACTTTTTAGCTTGATTCATGCGCATTTCGCGATCATGCTCGCCGATACGCAGGGAAAGACGCACGCCTTTGACTTCCGATTCTTTCTGTTTCTTTTTCTGGAGGCGTTCTTCTTTGTCTTTCTGATATTTAAACTGGCCGTATTCCGTGATTTTTACCACCGGTGGATCGGCGTTTGGGTTGATTTCGATTAAATCAAGGCCGCGTTCCAAAGCCAGAGCAGTTGCTTCCTGGGTGGTCATGGTGCCCACGTGAGCGCCGGCTTCATCGATAACGCGAACCATGGGTACGCGAATACCTTCGTTGTAACGAATTTTGATTTTTTGTACTTCTGGTTTGAAGCGCTTTCGAGCAATACGCATAGATGGGGAGAGTATAATGTATTCGCGCATATATTGCAAGGTTTGACGCGTGATATACTGTTTCTATGAAAAAGGTTTGGCCAAATTTTATAACCGAAACCGATCCGTATTTGGGTCAAACCGAACAAGGGAAACCGCGACATGTTCATAGAATTAAAGATGCTGAGGCTGTACGACTTGCGCTTCATGGTAAGCGGCGGGCAATTGAAGAGCGAGCCGATGTAACGCAAAAAATGCGTGAACGAGAAATGCGGATGAAAGAATTGACTGGAAAAATGGAAGGAATTCAGGGGCTATCCGATGAATATGATTTTTTGGTTGAGATGCATGGATATGATGCTTCAGCATTGGAATTGCTTGATGAACAAATTGCAACCTATATAAAAGAAGTTCGAGAGCATGTTGATGAGCAGTTTGCACAGCATGAAGCCGCGGTGATGGAGCGTTGGGAATTAACGCCTTATGCTGAGGCAGACATTAAAAAATATTTTTCCGAAGAATATCTTGCTAAACTTTCTATTGAAGATTACGCGCTGCTGCTGCGCCGGTTTCCGGGTGAGCTCGTGACGCATGTGACGCGTCAGGGTGTGCGCGACAGAATTTCGCATCACAGTGGGGCCGGTGGATTTTATAATGGGTTTGAACAAACAATGCGGGCGGGTCGTCTGCAATCGGTGGTTGGTAGAGCGGTAACTCAAGAAATGAAAGAGGCGGCGATTGTTTCAGAAATAAAAGATATTGGATTGACAACAAAAGAGGCCGCGTTTAGCTGGGTGCAAAACGTGGTGAATCCAGAAGGACAAGGAAAGCCGGGTGTATATTCTGATATCAATTCGGTGCATTTTGCTGCAAACGAAGTTGCGGATAGCTATTATGGCGCGGAGCAGGGCAATGAAATATTTTTTGTATTTCCGGCCATGTTTATTGCAACCGCGTATCATCATTCGGGCGGTCTTGCCGATTCTGGTGGTGGTTATTGGAATGATCTGTGGGTGTGGGATCAGGAAAATCGCGGGATTAATGTAGATGCTGGTGTGGTTTTTATTCCGGCAGACGCGCGGGTTGATCCGCATACCGGCTCTCGATATTTGGTCGATGCAGAAAAAAATCCCGAAATGAATGACGGCGAATTGTTGCTTGCTGATAAAACTATTTCGTCGCGCGAATATTGGGAGCAGTATTTTGCGCAGCACCCTGAACTGCGACCGTCGAAAATTGTGTATTACGAAGGAGGTGATCCAACCGCGGCGCTGAAAAGTTGGAAACAAAAAAATAGAATTGCAAACGGCGGACGAGCGCGCAATGCTTTATTTGATTCGCAAAAAATTACGCGCCGTGATCCAGTCGCGATGCAAGGCGCTGAACGATTTTTATCTGTCGCCGAATCAGTTATTGAAAAATATTTTGAAGCAACGGATCGAGGTTGACAAAATCACCTTGTTTATACTTGTATAAACTCAAAAAATCCGTTACCATGTCAGCATGTTTGACGTCACTTCATTTATCAAAACCGCGGGCTATATTGGTGTCGCGGGAATTGTGTTCGCTGAATCCGGCCTTTTGGTGGGATTCTTTTTGCCGGGCGATAGTTTATTATTCACCGCGGGCTTTTTGGCATCGCAAGGGTACATTAATATACATTTGCTCGCAGTACTTGTTTTTATCGCTGCGGTTGCGGGGGATTCAGTTGGATACAGTTTGGGTCGCCAAATTGGCCCTAAAATTTTTAATCGCGAAAAATCTTTGTTTTTTAACAAACGCCATGCGGATCGCGCACATAATTTTTATGTGAAGCATGGTGGCAAGGCCGTTACTTTGGCGCGCTTTTTGCCGGTGGTGCGTACGTTTGCACCAACTATTGCGGGTGTGGGCCACATGAAGTATCGAAAATTTTTAGCATATAATATTTTGGGCGCGGCGATTTGGGCGGTTGGTCTTCCATATATTGGCTACTGGGCCGGCGCATCGATTCCGGGAATTGAAACATATATCGGCAGAATTGTTTTGGCAATTTTAGTTTTATCATTTTTACCAGGGGTGATTCACGTTCTTCGCGACAAAAATGATCGCGCACTCCTTATTGCGGGAATCAAAAAAGTTTTTTCTAACAAAGTATGAAACAAACAATTTTAGTAACTGGTGGTGCGGGATTTATCGGTTCGCATTTGTGCGAGGCGCTGCTCACCGCGGGCCACACCGTCGTGTGCGTTGATAATTTATTTTGTGGAAGTAAAAAAAATATTGTAACGTGTTTGAAAAATAAAAATTTTACTTTCATTAAACACGATGTGCGTGAACCATTTGTTACAAAAATAAAATTTACACGCATTTATAATTTGGCATGTCCGGCGTCGCCTGTGAATTATCAAAAAGATCCGGTGGCAACCATTGAAACGAGTTTTTTAGGAATGCATAACATGTTAAAGTTGGCACAAAAAACTGGTGCGCGCGTATTGCAGGCAAGCACGTCAGAAATTTATGGTGATCCACTTGAACATCCACAACGCGAAACGTATTGGGGAAATGTAAATCCAATTGGCATTCGCGCATGTTACGATGAAGGCAAACGCGCCGCAGAAACATTATGTTTTGATTATCATCGCGAAAAAAAAGTTGAGATTCGCGTGGTGCGAATTTTTAATACCTATGGCCCACGCATGGCCGTGAATGACGGTCGCGTGGTTTCGAATTTTATCGTGCAAGCGCTTCGCGGCGCGCCAATTACCATTTATGGTGCGGGCGATCAAACGCGCAGCTTTCAATACGTTGATGATTTGGTGCGCGGCATGATGTTGTTTATGGAAAAGGCGCGCGTTACAGGGCCGGTGAATATGGGCAATCCAAATGAATTCACCATGAAACAGCTTGCGGAAAAAGTGGTGAAGCTGACGAGTTCAAAATCAGCGATTACATTTCGCGCGTTGCCGGGTGATGATCCAAAACGTCGCAAGCCAGATATTTCGGTTGCTAAAAAAATGCTGGGATGGGAACCAAAGGTGATGGTTGACGAAGGCTTGGTTAAAACAATTGCGTATTTTAAAAAAGTCGTATGAGACCAGCATTTAATCCGCGCAAAGTGGTAAAAAAACCGGCGCACGAAAAATCGACATCGTGGGGTGCGGTTGCGCCTTGGTACGATGAACTTTTAGAAAATAATCCAGATACCTTTCAGGAAAAAGTATTGGCACCAAACTTGGAACGATTGGTCGCGCCAAAACCAGGAATGAAAATTTTAGATTTAGCATGCGGGCAAGGATATTTTTCGCGCCGATTTGCGGCCGCTGGTGCGCAGATTATTGCATCAGATATCGCGCCAGAATTAATTGCAATTGCAAAGAAAAATTCTGTGCCTGAAATTGTATATCATGTATCGCCCGCGGACGATTGTTCATTTGTGCCGGATAACTCAGTTGATGTGGTGACAATTGTATTGGCGTTGCAAAATATCGAACGTGTCTCGCCAGTTATGGCCGAGGCAGCACGCGTGCTTGCGCCGGGCGGCAGAATTTTATTTGTATTAAATCATCCCACATTTCGCGTGCCAAAATTTTCGAGTTGGGAATGGGATGAAAAAAAACATGTGCAGTATCGCCGCGTTGACGCGTATTTAACGGAACGCAAAAATCAAATTGATATGCATCCGGGCAGCGATCCGTCGGTGCAAACGGTTTCGTTTCATCGTCCATTGCAATTATATTTTAAACATTTGGGCAAGGCTGGTTTTGCAGTGACGCGACTCGAAGAATGGGTATCACATCGTCCTGCAACAAGTGGTCCACGTGCTGGCGCGGAAAATAAAGCGCGTTTGGAAATTCCGTTGTTCATGTGCATCGAAGCAATTAATTTGAAGAAATAAAAAATCCCCGCGCGAAGCGGGGATTTTTTATGTTCCAACAAATTATTTTTTGTGGAAAAAGCCGAGTACCCGGCCGAGCAAAGATTTTTTTGCGAGCGGTGCAGATGATGCGGTTGGAATGTGTGTGTTGATCATCACATTTGTTGCGGCAATTGTGTGTGCAACCGGATCAGTGGTGCCACGAACCATGATCAATGATGTGGTGGTTACGTCATTGATGGTAGCTGGCTGACCATCTTTAGTGTATACCGTATTTGCATCAGCAGTTACCGTATATGAGACTGGGGCTGGCGGTGTTACTGGTGTTGATGTTGCGGCGCCGCGCATTCCACGACCATGAAATGGAGTTGAATCGATGGTAAAGGTATTTCCAGAAATCGAGGTTACTTTGCCGGCAATGCCACGACCAACAGCGCCGTTCGTATTTTCAGGACCACCACCATTAATCATAATTGCGTTTGCTGCAATGTTAGTACCCGATGAGGTGCCTTGCACGCCAATTAAATTACCAACAGCAATATCAGTGATTGCGCCAGCAGTTTTTTCATTTTTCATGAATTTTGCACGGCTGGCATCGATAGTATATGCGGTTGATGTTGGGCTAAGTGTGGTCATAGTAATAGAGGTGCCTGAAACGGCCGTGACTTTACCAAAAAAAGGGTGATTTTGATTTTTAGTGTCCGTTTTTTTCATTTGAATTTTGTGTGGTTGCATAGTGGGGCGGCCATGTGCTGGGTTGGTTGCAGCAAATGCTGGCACGGCGCCTAAAATTGACGCAACAACTACTGAGCTTGTGGTGATAATTGAGAGTTTTTTCATATATTATATATACGCAAGGTATTGTCAATTTGGTTCAAATTTATAATAAACGTATAATTTTAGCGAAAAAACCGCCATCAGTTGCGTTTGATACATAAAATATAGATATTATTTACGAACAGCTGCATTTTTTTGCGTCTCACGGTATACTATGCTTCGTATGAAGCACCTTCGCACCTTTTTTTCTTCGCCACGCCGTGAATGGATTATTATCAGCGCTCTGGCCGCGGCTTTGGTTGTACATTTTTTTATGCCCGCGGCGGGACTCATGTTACTCACGATTTCTGCCGCAGGATCATTACCACTTTTGGCGCGCACATTTCAGGCAACGATTAAAAGAAAAATTACCATTGATACATTTAATACGTTTGCACTTGCCGCTGCATTTTTTTTGGGAGATCCGCAATCCGCGGCATTTATTGTGCTCATGTTTACCTGTGCGGATTTACTTGATTGGAGTACCGAATCGCGCGCGCATCGTGCCGTCGAATTATTATTAAAACAAAAACCATTAATTGCGTCGGTGGAACGTGGTGCGGCGGGCGTCGAAACAAAAATTTCAGTAACGGATGTGGTGGTGGGCGATACCGTGGTGGTGCGTAGCGGCGATCGTATCCCGGTTGATGGCGTGGTAATTTTTGGTGAAGCGCATATTAATGAAGCCGCGGTGACCGGTGAATCTGCGTTGGTAAAAAAGGAAATTCATTCATTGGTTTCAAGTGGTACGGTTAATGAAGCGGGGGTTATAAAAATTCGTGCACTGCATATTTCAAAAGATTCAACTTTTGAACGCATTGCCGCGCTCATTACTGATGCAGCTGCAAATAAATCTGAAACGGAAAAAATTGCGGATAAATTTGCAACGATTTTTTTGCCGATTGTTTTGGCAATTGGTGCGGGCACATATTATTTTACGCGCAGTGCAACCATGACCACGGCAATTTTTTTGGTGGCCTGCGCTGATGACATGGCGGTTGCGATTCCGCTTGCCATGGCTGGCGCCATTGGTCGCGCCGCGCAGCGTGGTGTGATTATCAAGGGTGGCCAGCGCATTGTGGCGCTCAGCCGCGTGCAAAAAATAGTAATCGACAAGACGGGCACATTAACACACGGACATTTGTCGGTGAAATGCGCCGTCATTATGCCAGAGATTTCTTTAGAAAAATTTTGGCGCGCTGTTGGTGCAGCTGAAAAATATTCTGAGCATCCTGCGGGGCGCGCATTGGTTGCTGAAGCGGCGCTACATGTAAAACAATTTGGTGAACCTGAAAAATTTGAAATTTTGAAAGGCGCGGGAGTTACTTGCATGTATGAAGGAAAAAAAATTGTGGTGGGAAATACTGATGCTGCATTGGCAGCGCACGTGACAGTGCCCACGAAAATTTCTGCGGATATTGCTGCGGCCCAAGAAAAAGAAGGGAACAGTGTTTTTTTGGTTTTTGAAGATGGTAAATTTTACGGCTATGGATTTTTGGCAGATGTCCCACGTGCTGAAGCGCACAAAAGTATCACAGCGCTGCGCGCCCTTGGTATTTCTGAAATTGCCATGCTCACCGGTGACAACGAAGTTTCTGCAAATCGAATTGCAAAAGCGCTTGGGATTACCAGCGTACATGCCAACATGAAACCAGAAGATAAAATGCGTGAGGTCGCTGCGTTTGGTGCTGACGGATCAACGGTTGCAATGATCGGTGATGGAGTGAACGATGCACCAGCGCTTTCGCGCGCGGCAATTGGTATTGCCATGGGTACCGGAGGCACTGCCGTTGCCGTTGAAGCGGCGGACGTAGTGATTTTAACGGATAATTTAGCGCGCGTGCCAGAAATTATTGCACTGAGTCGGAAAACAATGTCCGTGATTCATCTTGATGTTATCATCTGGGCCGTCTCAAATATTTTTGGATTCGCGTTGGTATTTACGGGGTTTGTTGGTCCGGCGCTTGCGGCGTTTTATAATTTCGCGACAGATTTTTTCCCACTGCTAAATTCCGCGAGATTATTTCGGCGAGTTAAAAAATAATTACCAACCCAGTACCCACGCACCAAAAAGCATAATCGAGATCGCAGTAATTTTTTGAATAAGATCTTTTTTGGTCATTGACTCCTTCGAGATCGATGGAAAAAATTTTGTAAGAGATATACCGATAAGAAAAACAAACACCGCTTGAAAACCGTTGGCGAGCTGCGCGAGAGTGACGGGAGTAAACATTACCGCATAACTCATCAAGCGATTACCGGATTCATTAATAATATCGTTTGCAACATTCAGCGCGAGCACCGCGGGACCATTTGCTTTGAATACATGAAAAAAATCTTTGCGAAATGGACGAACAAAAATAAAAAGACATGCACCGGCAAATAAACAACCCATATATTGCCAGCCAACGCTGAGCCAATATTCACCAGCGATTGCGCTTTGTTTGAATACGATCCATTGAATGGCAAGTAAAATTGATGCGCCAAGCATCGCACCAAGCACGGAATATTTAATGTGAATTTTTTTTGCGCTTGAATGTGCGCTATCGATGGAGATAAGAAGTGCACCACATAAAATAATAATGCCGCCAATGATTTGATTGCGCGAAAAAATAGTGTGCAGAAAAAAATATTCGAGCACGAATGAAAATACGGGGATTGTCTGAAAAATAATTGAGACACGCGTTGCTTCTTCTTTGGTCATGGCCCACAAATAGATGAGCATCGCGATGATGTAGGTGATGCCGCTTATCGCGAGTCCTGCGATGTGCGCGCGCGGTACATTAAAAAAAGTTGGGTGTGTTGCGATGATTGCTGCAACTGCACACAGTTGTACGAGTGTGGAAAATAGCATGTAGCCACCAGGCCCACTTGCTTTAAAGTATCGCGACAAAACAAATTTATCAGTGTGAACAGCGATACTCCAACAAAGCGCCGCAAGCATTACAACAAGAAACCATGGCATATATTTTGAATTCGATTCATTATATATAAAAAACGCTAGACAAGCACGTGCCATTTTGTTAGGCTTGCAAAAGGCATTCATCTCGGAGGGGAACATGAGCGCAAATCAATTTGGACTCCATTTCGATGGCGAAAAGTTTGATCGAGTTTTTTTGGAGGCAGAAACGCGTGGCGGACCTCAAGGACATATTGCTACGGTGTCAGATGTGATCGACGCACGGCTGCACACAAATCTGGGTCACGATTTTTGGGAACGATTTTGCACGACGCTGTCCGCGGAGTACGTTGGACTGAGTCGTGCGGGCAACCCCATTGTAATTGTGGCGCATGGCGTGGGCCCGCTTGCAACGTACGCCGGAATTTTGGAGACGTATTCACACGATCGCACGTGCACACATGGTCGTACGTACGGAGGTCGTATTTCGGCGGCGGATTTTCATCGCTTGGAAAACGGCTTTTACGGCAAGGTGACCGTGTTGGATTTGCAGGCAGTGTGGCGGCGCAGCGATTTGGCGTTTAGTGGTACGCCGCTGACGCATGCCGAAATCATGGCGGAGCCGCTGTGGCAAACACGCCTAGGTCCGCATGCCGAACCGTATCTGCTTCACCACAAAAACTTGGTGCGCGAATGGCGGCGGCAGCGGCTTCAGCCAACGATGTATGAAGAGCGACTCGTGGGCATGCAAGATGCCATGGGTTGCTATTATGCGTCGCGCGAACTGCTTGATCGGGCGCTTCGCGTGGTTCCAAACACGGCGGTTGCGCATTTGCTCACGGTCAGTGGGCTGGCAGAGCATCAACTGGGGCGTGGGCCGGGTGCTTTTCATCGCGAAGCGCTGGCATGCGTGGTGCATGCATGGCCGTGGAACAATGGCACGCGACTTATGAGCGTGAAACCAACAGGCAAGCTGCGCGATTGGATTCGGTGGCTTGGAAAGTGATTGCCTAATCGCGAACGCGGGAGGACAATCTGGGCAGTAGATGCGACTCATCTGCTGCCTATTTTTATATTGACATTTTTTGCTAAATCTGATTTTTTGAAATAAGATTGTGGCTGCGAGCCAACGGACCGGCACGCGAGGTAGGATTTATGTCACACGCAGATACGGCTCGAGTGATCGAAGCGGAACTGGAAGGTTATTTGAAGGAAGTGTTGACGCTGGCACATGCGTACTCGTCCGTGCCCCAGGCGCTTGAACGGCAGATGGAGGTATATGCTATCGAGCGCCCGAAGGATTTGGACACGGAAACCCTGATGAGTTACGTTGAACAGGGCTTCAACTACCCGTTGGTGCTCGTACAGCCGAACATGGACACGGCAAAGTTCGTGCTGATTTGCATGCTGAGCGAGCGGTTTGAGCAGGCGTTGCCAAAGGAGCGGACGCCGCGGAATTACGCTTTTCTGGAAGCATTCATCGTGGAGTTCGTGGCGAACCTGAAAAAGGATTTGACGTTTTGGTTCACGCTGCATCCGTGCGCATTGGTTTCGTAGGTCGTTAGAAATTTTAATCCCGCACCGCTTGGATGTCACAGAAATTGGTGACTCGCGGTGCGGGATTTTTTTATAAAAAAAGACCCGCCCCCACGCTTTGCGAGCCGTGAGATTGGGTTTGTTGCGGTGCGCCGCACGCGGTTGTTACGTGTTGATCAGCCACAGAAGCATCGAGATGAAAATGCAGCACTCGAGCGAAAATGCCGACTCTTCGAGAATCTTCGGCAAAGACTTTTCGTGATACCGAATTTTTTGCACAATGCGTTCCACGACGAACAGGTTAATCGTTATGCCCGTGAGTTGCATGCACCAGCCGAGCTTCATCCACGCCGTTGGTGGTTCGTGTTGCATGAGGTACTGCTTGAACAGCGGGTAGTAGGTGATCACGTCGATCGTGACTCCGCCCAAAAGCAGGATGCGCGGGTTGCTTGAGCTGGTGATTTGCCTAGCCGTGAGCCACACGACCACGGTGAGTACCATGCCGAACAGCACGATGAGTTCAGATGTGCCGAGGTTGAATGTGTATCCGCCGCGTACCAGCCCAAGCGTCACCATGCTCACGTTGCCGAGCAAAAAGCCAAGCATCATGCGCCACGTTGGTTGGTGCTGCGCCCACATAGAGTATGCGAGCATTGCTGCCAGCATGATCCACAGCGTGTACGCGGCCAAATTGATTTCGATCGGATGTTGCCATCCGCCAATGAGCAGTGGCACCGAAGCGCCGAGTGTCAGGAGCGGCACCGCCGCCCCGAGAATTTTTTCGAGTTTCGGCATGATGCCCTCCATTGGGTTTGTTGGTGATTCACATGACAATGCCGAGCGTGAGCCCTTCTTGTGAAATCGCGTAGCCGTCGTAGCGCTTGCGAGCCTCCAGTTCCGAAAGCGGGTAGCTCCGCACGCGGTACGGCAAGCCGTGCTTGATGAGCAGCCGGTTGAGCTGCATCGCACGACTCCACGTGCCGTCCAGAATTTCGCGCGCGTAGCCGTCGCCATTGGCAACGAACAGCGCACGCACCACCTTTTCGGTCGTTGGCGTGTGCGGGAGGCTGAAAATGGCGGCCTATTCTTTCAGCGACAGTTTGCGGTCAAAGCTGACGTTGACCGGAATGCAGGGCTTGCGACCCTGCGCTTTCTTCTTTGCCATTGGGATCTCCTGTGAGAGCGAATGTCTGTTTGTTGTGAGCGTTGATTACGCCGTTCGTATTTAAGCATTGAAAATTGATTTTGTCAAGGTTGACATCTTTGTAAAAAGATGGTATGTTTTTTCTGAATTTGCAAGGAGAATCTCATGTGGCGATGGCTTAAAACGATCCTTGGTGATGAGCAGCGGCTAGCGTTGCGATTTTGGTTTATCGAATTCACGACGCCGATCTCGATGTTTTTCCAGAACTATTTTCTAAATCCACTTGGTATAAGTAAGTTGTGGCGTACACTGCGCGAACGTCGATCTGCGCGAGAGGCCGTACGGACCGTTCAGCAACTCGGGGGAAGCGCTGAACTGGCGCGCGTGAACGAGGTGGTCGGCTTCAACGTGCTGCAGCGTGCGCTGCGGTCCGCGTCGGTCGGCGGGAAAGTCGTCATCGCTAGTATGACTGCAGGTGACATGCGTCACGTGATTGTAGCTCTGCGGCCGCCCGAACTTGAAGTGGGCAGAATTCAAAAGGATGAGTCCGGCGGATTGAGCGGTAATGTGAAATTTGCTGTTTGCGACGGGCTGGTAACAATCGAATTCAACACGTTCACGAGCCTCGTCAAAGGTTACGCACCGGCGCCTCTCGTTTGCCCCAGCGGACCATCGATTTTTGGCGATCTGGGTTACGAGTTGTCGAACGAGCCGCACAGCGATGAATTCATGCGGTTCTTACAGGAGCGCGGTCAGGTGCAGTTTTGGCGGCGCTCCTCACTATAGCTATGTGCTCTGACATGCAGCAATGAAACGCATGTTACGACGTTCACCTTGTCTTGCTGTAATGGCGGGGCGGGTGGGCGTGTTTTTTTATCCACAAATTTTTTACAGAAGTTGATATTCCCAACCGGGTTTCCACGCTTTTATTTTTCGCCAATCCTCTGTGAATGCTTGGCCCCAGGTTTTGCTGGTGAGTAATACGTCGAGCGCAAGCTGCGGCGCTTTGTGCGCGACGATCGCGATATGTTTTCCTTCGTAGTTTTGTTTTAGGAATTGTAAAAAATCCGAGATGCGATGTCCGACGTCTTCGTAACTTTCACCGTCAGGGAATTTTTCGGTGATCATTTTTTCTTGGAGCGGTTCCACGATTTCAGAGGGCTGGCCGTTGTAGGTACCGTAGTTGCATTCGCGCAGGCGTGCGTCGTGGATGATGGGCGCGGGGCCATCGCCAAATGCGATGTGTGCCGTGTCGATAGCGCGCTGTAAGTCCGAACAAAAAATTGCGTCGAAAGTTTTATCGGCGGTGAGATTTTTTAATTTGTGTGATTGTTCAATGCCGAGTGCGGAAAGCTCTGCGTCTGACCAGCCGGATGAAATTTCTTGTTCATTGTCCAAAGTGGTGCCGTGGACGAAGTAGGTG
The DNA here is from genome assembly GCA_903893485.1 of Candidatus Magasanikiibacteriota bacterium. Taxonomy (GTDB): domain Bacteria; phylum Patescibacteriota; class Patescibacteriia; order Magasanikbacterales; family 2-02-FULL-50-9b; genus 2-02-FULL-50-9b. Next base: position 94,060 of record CAITMK010000014.1, on the reverse strand, counting down.
ATAAGGATAGGCAAATTTTATTTTTTTGTTTGTAGAGGAGTATCTCGCAGGCGCGCCAGCCGGTTTTTTTGCCGAAGGCAAAAATGGCGCGCCGAGAGTAAGTGCAGTTTGGCGCTGGCCAAACTGACACGTCTCCGAAACAAACAAAAAAATAAAATTCAGTGGTGGAGATGCCGGGAATTGAACCCGGGTCAAAGAAAAAGGATACTCGCGGCCTACGTGTGTAGTCCAGTTAATTTTTACTTATGCGCGGCCATCAATTGGACAAACAAGCCAATGCACAAGACAAGTATTGATTTCGGAACTACGCGCGACTTGCAGCGCTCGGAGTTTCTACTTCACTGTTTAATAACACCGAATACCGGACCGTGAACGTCTGGTTCGATGGCATTGGCAATTAAGCGAATGCTGGTACAAAAGTTGGAGCGAATGCGTTAGCAATCGTCGCTTTTGCACGTGCAAAGATGTTTGCACTTGGATTTGTACTGCGTTTTGCGAGAAGCAGTACATTCCCGACACGCCCGTTAGAGCCTTCTTTTTCTTCTCGAAGCCTGTCATCCCCAAAGAAGAATTATTGAATTGTCAAAGAAAAAACCGTATACTCAGAATATCAGAAAAATCTCCGTTTGTCAATCTATGTCGGATCCGAAATTTATCCCACGGTTTGAAAAGAGAGTACCAAAAACTGTTGAGGCTGCAGTTGAAAGTATTCCTGTACAACCGGAATTATCTCGCACTGAAGCGCGGTTCGAACGCAGCGAAGCATTAAAAGAACGGCTCGATGCGCTTGATATGTCAGAACCTGTCGTAGAATCGGGCACTTCTTTGGAAGCGCAATCCGTGATGAGTTCGCAAGAACCGACAATGCTTGAGCGTGAAATAGGCGAGCTTGAAAATTTTTACGGCTACGTGAAACAACTTGCATCGGAATCAGAAGATCTTGCGCTTGCGAATAACCAACGCAACATTCGCTTTAATTCGCTTGCGGAAAATTTCGCAACACTTGCAAGTGCGTTGCAGTCAGCGCATGAGCAATTTACAGGTGGCGCCACCGAAGCTCGCGCCATCCAAAGAGCGCTGGAGGCGAAAACGCCACTCGGTGATGCATTTGGCATTGAGCAAAAAGCGGAATCAGCGCAGAAATTGGTGGCCCACATAGAATCACTTCGTGAGGAGATAGCAGATACGTTTAGTAAGGAACAGAATGCGCGCTATAACCTTGGTGAAGATTCAGATCAACAATGTGAAGATCTACAAAATAAATTCACTGCAATTATTTCTCCGCTTCAAGAATCATTACTCTCTGCGCTGCGTCAATTGTCAGGCATGGCAAATGGATCATTTTCAACTTCAAATTTAGAGCAACTAACATAATATATGCCTTATTTATTTCTTTTGGTCATCACGGTAATTCTTTTTTTAATTCTAAAAAAGTTAGTAATAATTATCGAGAAAAAAGATGAAGATGCTCTGAAATATTATCTTGCCTTTGATACACAAACAGTGGTGGCGGCTCGAAATGAATATCAGAGTGCATCACTAAAAAAAGATTTAAATTTCAGCGCATGGGAAAAAGCATATGCACAGTATAAGGCCGCAGAAATCGACGCAGCTAAATTAAGATCATTAATGTCTGAACTCGTATTTGATGACATTAATTTTTCTGCGACCAGACTCAAATATAATTTTTATATCGAGGCGAACATTGCCGTTTTGGTTGGTAACAAAACAATTGATGAGGTGCAGAGCGAATACAAAGAAATAAAAAATAAAATGATTGAAATACTAGCTTCGCACGATACGAAAATTGCGAATTGGGAGCAGAAGATTTTTGGCGCCTAAATCGAACCCTTGACACCCTCTTTCGAGCACGTATATTTTTTGATATAACGCAGATATTAATTCTTAAATTTTTATCCTATGCCGCAGGAGGGCGAAGGCCAAACATTTACCACGCAGGAAAGTACGGAATTGTTGCAATTTATTGCGCAAAACATGCTCACAAAAGCCGATGCAGAGCTTATGATTGCTAAATCTAATAGCGAGCTTCGCGATTACATTGATAAGAAAGACCGCGAATATAAGGGTGAATTGAACGGTTCGCTCAGAAAAGAGGATGAAAAGGTCGATGAAGTTATCGAAACGCTCGCTGATAAACGCGTCATCAATTCCGCAAAAGCCAACGAATTAAAAAACCTCACGCCATTTCCGGCACGTAGCCCCCTATAATATGCGCATCCTCGCCATCGCCGATCGTCCACCACGCCGCCTTATTCGCGACATTATCGCAGAAACTCCGGTTGACCTTATTGTCACGCTTGGCGACCTAGAATCTCAAGATTTGCGCGGTCTCGACATGATCACAAACATTCCAAAACTCGGCGTGTACGGAAATCACTGCTCGGGAAATTATTTTGATGGTCTCGGTATTACCAACATGCATCTTAATACGTTCACTCACAAGGGAATTACCTTTGGCGGATTTGAAGGCTGTGTGCGCTACAAAGAATCGGCATATGCAAAAATGTACACGCAAGAAGAAGCTGATGCGCTGCTTAAAAATTTTCCTCGCGTTGATGTAATACTTGCACACTGCCCGCCGCTTGGCGTGAATGACGACCAAACCGATATTGCGCATACCGGGTATCGCGCCCTTGCCACGTACATTGAAGAGATGAATCCCGGGTATTTATTTCACGGCCACACGTATCCAAAAGAAAATGAATTGGTAAAAAAATATTTAAATACGAAAATTGTGTACGTGTATCAAGATGCAATAATCGAAATTTAATTTTCCGAAGGGTTCCGTGGATCAATTTCAATGGTTGCTGCTAAACTTGGATTTCTTGGAATTGGTTTGCGTTGTTCATCTGGTCTTGGAATTTGTACAGTCGGCTCCATGGCTGAAATTTCGCGCGCGATTAATTCGCTAGGAGTATGACTTTGAGTTGTTGGATACATGAACGCTAATTTTTGAAGCGCTTCTTGAAGTCCATATGCGCGCGGCGTGTTTTTAGGGGAGCGGCGGCCTTCTTTAACTTCAATAATCATAATTTCTATTTGACGGCCGGTGTATGCGGGTTCATTCCATTTGGCCGCTTCTTCTTCGGATACTTGTGGAATATTTTTAATCACGTCAATAAGTGCTTCGTAATCGGACGCGTATTTGATTCGTTTGCTCTCGAGTCCGGTAATCTCGATTGTATCATCCCATTTTTTTGTCATATTAATAACGTTTAGCTTCGCGCTCTGCATCGCGCGCAATATCTTTTTGTTTTAAGATTTCTTTTTTCTCGTGCATTTTGCGGCCACGTGCCACGGCAACTTTAATTTTAATCAAACGGCCACGCGTATACACCGAAAGGGGAATGATGGTGCCGCCGCGCTGCTCAACCATGTCAAAAATCTTTTTCAATTCTTTTTTGTGAACCAGCAGCGCGCGGGTGCGGTACGGATCGTATTTTTCAGCAACGCCGCCGGTGGCCTTCGTATATTTGGGAATAAACGCATTCAGTAAAACCAAGTTGCCGCCAACGATTTTTACAAACGAACCTTTGAGCTTCATTTGGCCGGCGCGCACTGGTTTTACTTCCACGCCTAACAATTCGAGACCGGCTTCGACCTCGTCTAAAACGTCGTATTCACGGCGCGCAAATTTGTTTTCTGCAAGAGTTGGCATACTTTAGATAAACCTAGTATACTTGAACCAAATATTTTTTCAACGGTTATGGCAAATCAGCCCTTTTCGATCCCCACCGAAACCATGCTTCGCGCGGTGCTTGTGGTGCTTGGATGTTACATTATTTACGAAGCGCGTAATGTGCTTCTTATCTTGTTTGTTTCATTCATTTTGGCAACGGTTTTGCATCCAATTGCAAAATGGGCGCAGAAATTTTATTTGCCACGCACCATTACTATTTTGGGCGTCTATTTTTTCGGCCTTATTTTGCTCGCGGGAGTTGGGTATTTGTTGGTGCCGGTTTTGCTTAGTGAAATTACCAGCATCGTGCAAAATTTTTCTTCGCTTTGGGACAAAGCGATTGTGTTGTTGCCGCCAGATAAAAGTATCATGCTGCGCGATGCGCTTCAGGCAAATATTGCATCGATTGCCGCGGAATTAAAAAACGGTTTGTTTTTAACTGTCAGCAGCTTGCTTTCAACGGTGCAAGGTATTTTTGTTGCGGTTGGCGTAATCGTGCTCATCATGGTGTTTGCGTTTTACATGGTGGTTGATGATTTTAAAATGAAAAAGTTGCTCGCACTTTGCATGCCACCGCGTTTTGCAACACCCACCGCACGTTTGTTTCAAAATATTCAGCGCCGCCTTGGAGGATGGGCACGTGGACAAATTATTTTGTCGTTTGTGATTGGCGTCATGGTGTATTTTTCGCTGCTGCTGATTGGTGTGCCATATGCATTTGCGCTTGCGTCGCTCGCGTTTTTGCTCGAATTTATTCCGTATGTGGGCCCAGCACTTTCGGGTTTGTTCGGTATATTTTTTGCGCTTACGGTTTCGCCATTGGCTGCAATTATTACCGCACTTGCGTATTACATTATCCAACAACTCGAAAATAATTTGATTGTTCCAAAAATCATGGAGCGTGCAACGGGTGTTGATTCCATCATGTCCATGATTTCGATTTTGGTTTGTGTCACTTTGTTTGGTGCGCTCGGTGTTTTGCTTGGTGTGCCGCTCGCGTGCATTATTATGGCGGTTGGCGAAACATTTATCGGCGAAAAAGCAACCGAAATCATCGAAGAAAAACCGCTATGAAATTTCATCACAAAAGTCACGCGCCAATAATTGTTTTGTGTGGAGTTGGTTTGGCGGTTACCGCGATCGCCGCGCTTATGGTAGTTTGGTTTAATCATTTGCCACAAAGTACACGCGCTGCTGAAATTGCAAAAATTTCACCGACTGCAGGGGAATACGAAAAACAAAAATCGCTTATCGATTCTTATATTCAAAACTCGCTTGCCATAGAAAATGCATATGCGGCAAAACAGATTTCAGCTGCTGAAGCAAAAAAGCGTGCACTTGCGCTTTATGTGCCTGCCGTGCTAAAAGATCGTCATCTCGCATGGGTTATTGCACTCGATAAAGATGATGTTTCTGGTGCTGCAACCGCGGTGCAAGATTACCAACTGTTCAATACCGCTCGTTAATATGAAATTCTGGGTACAATATAATGCACAAATTTTAACGATTATCGGCGCCGCATTGCTCGCGCTTCTTTTTGATGCGTCATCATTGGTGTGGGTGCTTGCGGTTGCCGCGCTTGTACTAACAATTGGTTACGAAGTCACGCGTCGCCTCGAACTCACCGAAAAATTTCCAACGCTTCGCACCGCACTTTTTTCTTTTGCGGCGTGGGAATGGATTTCACTTGCGTATGGCTGTAGCGCACTTCAATTAATGCCTGTTTGGTCAGTCGCACTTATCACCACTATTGTTTGTATCGGATTTATTTTTCTTTTTGAAAAAGATTTTACCACCCGAATTGTTTTTGGTGCGCTTTGGACTATCTGGTGTTTAGTTCTTTTGTTTGGATCCGCAAGTTTTTTTGGTCGTGGCGCATTGGCCGCGGCAGCGTTCGCTTTTTTGGCAACGCTTGTGCATGGCATTACCGCGGGCAACTCCACAAAACGTCTTATCATTACCGCAAGTATTTTTGTAATCGTAATTGTATTTTGCGTTTCATTATTTAGTTGGTTCCTATGACACCTACCGCACCACATATTCCTTCAGAAGATACAAATGTACAAACGTTACATCCAGCAACGGGTTATTTTGTTGCCATGATTTTAATTGGCGCGCTCAGTGGTTTTGTGGCGAGTTTATTGTATGCCAGTTATGGCAGCACCGCGACTACAAAATATGAAACGCGTATTGAGCAGGCTCCTGATGGCATCGATGAAACACGGGTAATGGAAGCAACGCAAAGTGTGGCTTCGGTGGTGGGCGCGGCTGATGCAACATATGCAACTGCAATTACCTCAGACGGTTGGTTTATTGCGGACGCACGTGCGGTGCGCGGAAAAAAATTATTAGTACGCGGCGTTGGTAGTTTGCCCATCGAAAAAACAATCGTCGACGGTGCAACCAATTTGGCATTCATTAAAACGCACGCGCAAAATTTACATATTTTAGACGAAGAAAATTTAGCAGACATGGCGCGCGGTTCACGCCTGATTGTGGTGTTGCCTGATACCGCGTTGCCCGTGACACTGCAAGACACTTCACTTTGTGTTGCGGATAAATGCCCGTACGAATATGCGGATACACTTTCGTTTGCCGGCGCCGTGGTTGAATCAATTGTGCCGCACAGTGCTGATGGCGCTCCGGTGATCACCGTGCGGGGCACACTAGTTGGTTTTGCAACAACACAAAATAATCGATTGGTAATTATTCCAACGAGCGCCGTTAAACCAATTTTTCAATCAGTGTTTACGGCGGGCACCATTACGCGCGCAAGTTTGCCGGTGCGAGTTGCAAATTCAATTCGTTCACCATTTGTATTTGAGTCAACCACAAGCACCCAAGGATTTTTAGTTCAAACACTTCGTCCAACTCGTGGCGCGTCAGATTTGAAAGATGATGATATAATTACCTCAATTGGCGGATCATCCATTGAAGGTGATACCGAATTGTTTCCTTTGGTGCAGGCAGCGGTTGCAGACGGAACGCTTCACGTTACGGTACTGCGCGGCGGAAAATCAATTGATCTCGCGGTTCCACTCACTACAAAAATTTCTCATCTTCAATAATATGAATTACGCTCGTTCTTTGTACACGTCAGTCGGCAGCGGATTGGCGGTTGCCGTTGTTGCATGTCTCGTGGCGTTGGTGGTTTTTCCACTTAAGTATGGCGCTGAAGCTCGATTACTTATTACACCGCGCGCAACGCCGGGAGTTGATCCTTACACCAGCAGCAAGGCGGCTGAGCGTATCGCACAAAATTTGGCGGAAGTTGTTGGTACGAGTCAATTTTTTTCTCGTGTAATTGCCGTGCCAGGGTCGGGGATTGATGTTTCGTATTTTCCAACAGACGAACTGCAGCGCCGCAAGCTTTGGTCTCAGACCATTGATGCGAGTGTTACCTATAATACCGGCATTTTAGGAATTACCGCGTATCATACCAATAAGGCGCAGGCCGTTGCGATTGCGAGCACGGTTGCGGGTGTGCTGGGTGGAACGGGCAATGACTTTGCGGTTAATGCGGCAGATTACCGGCTTATTGATTCGCCAGTTGCGTCGCAGTATCCACAGAAGCCTAATTTTTTGGCAATTGCAGTGGCAGGATTCCTGCTTGGTGGAGCGGTTAGCTTTATTTATAGTTTGGCGCACCATAAACACGGCATTTTTGGCTAATTTTTAATAATTTTTTGCATTTCTTGGGGGTGAGGGTCTAAATGGCCCCCACCCCCTTGACTTTTCCAGGAAAGTGTGATATTGTATTAAGTCACATTGAGACGGCCACAAGCCTATCTCGTGGGGCAACAGTTCCAGTTCCGTACAATTAGTTGGTAGAATAGTTTGTTTTCTGAATTTGGCTGGACAACGTGCGTCACCACTGGGGTGTTCGTATTGTTGGAAGGTCAACTGATCCCACGGTAGTAACCGATTGGGGAGGCACAAGCAATGAAGAAGCTTTTTGTTTCTGGCGTTCTGGTTTTGGTCGCGATGACGGCTGCTGCGTGCGGCACCACCACGGTGACCTGCGGCAAGGACTGCCCCAAGCAGGTCGACCCGGTGAAAGTGCCGACCGACGATCCGCCGAAGCCGGCGGTGGTTGCGGTGCCGGCGCCGACGACGGCCTCGACGTGCGAGGAGGTGCAGACGAGCTGCAAGAATCTCGTCGCGCACATCTTGGCGCATGAGTTCATCAACTGCGGCGAGAGCGGCAAGATCTGCCAGGCGCGCGCGCAAGAACTCGCCAACGCGGCCAACGCGAAGTGCGGCGCTGCGTACCAGGACTGCCTGGGCGCCAAGGGCCTCCACGACGCCACCAAGGGCGCGACGGAGAACTGGAAGGGCGAGTGGGCGGCCAAGGCGAAAGCCAAGGCCAAGGCACACGTGAAGTCCGACGACGCGGGCGACAAGAAGGACGACGGCGAGGTCATCAAGATCGAGCCCGCCGCCCCGAAAGCGCACACGAAGTCCGAAGACAAGCGCGGCGCTGCCCGGAGCGACGGCGACTGCCAGATCTACGGCGAGCCGCACCCGACGCCGGCACAGTGCCGCGAGCTGCGCACGCTGAATCAGGCGTATGCGAGCGCGCGGGCCGACGGCGAGGCGCGCGCGAACGGCTTCCTGCGGCAGCCGTAGCGCCAAATGCCCCTAAGTGACTGGGGCGCAAACTCCTTGGGGAGCGAAGAAGTGTGATAAGGCAACCGCCGAATCCACGATTTCGCTCCCCAGGACGATTATTTTAAGATCATGTCCGTGTTGCTTTAGGCAGTACAGATATGCTCTCAAAAGCAGAAGTGGTAGGTGTCCGATCGGATACTTAGCACGCGCCCTTTTCACTGGTAGTTTCTTTCGTGGCCCTCGCGGTCACTTTACTGTGTAGGAGTTCGTCATGAAGAAGTTGATGACGGTCGCGATGGCGACCTTGATGTTCTGTGTCTCGGCCCCGGCTGCGTTTGCGCAGCAGGTCAATTTGGCGCCCGCTGCGCCGGACGATCGCCCGCTCTCTCCGGAGATGCGGGCGGAGGCGGCGAAAGCGGTCGATACGTTGACCGACATGGCCAAGACCGAGCGCAACGCCACGATCCAGCAGATGGCTGGGCAGGCGAGTGCGAACGGGTTGTCGCAGCAGCTGATCACGTCTCTCGTCGTGCGCGTGAGCGCCCTCGAGAAGATTCACGATCAGCTCCGCAACCCCCGTTGCGTGGTGTCCGCCACGCGCATCGTCGAAGTGATCAAGTATCACGACGACGACGTCGCGTTGCGGCTGATGCGGGCGCGGCAGGCCGGCATCCTGGTCAACACGCTGCAGACGGCGTCCGAAGCTCGCGAGGCTTTGGTCATCGCCCAGGCGGCGTGGACGGGGCTCAAGCAGCTCCGGAAGGAACTGGTCACGCCGCAGCCGCAACCGCAGCAGTACGTGCCGCAGGCGCCCCGGGTCAATCCGATCGCCAACGTGCCGTCCTCGTGGAAGTTCATCCTCGCCGGTTTCGGCGGCGTGAACCAGACGGGCATCGGTGGCTTTGGCCTCGGCATCGAATCGTTCGGCCACCAGTGGCTGGACGGCAAGTTCGATGTGCGCATGGCCTTCGGCGGCGACAATCACGCGGAGATCGATTACCTGGCAGCGGCCAAGATCGATTTTCATCGCGAATTTGCGATCTACGCCGGCTTCCACGCGGTCAGCATCGCTGAAAACGGGTTCAGTCACAATGTGACGGAAAACCGGTTCGGCGGGGCGCTGGGTGCGGAGATTTTCATGGGCAAGTCGAATTTCGCGTTTGACCTCCGGGGCAACCTGGACCACGGCGTCAAGTTCGATCCGGTGCTCGGCGTCACGTTCGGGATCCAGTACGGCTTCTAGTCACCTAACCGGCGGCAAGAGCAACAACGAAGGGGTGGTCGGCAAGCAATAACGCTTGTCGACCACCCCGGAGATTTTTTTCCACAGGACGTTTCTTGACAACTAATATAAAGCATCTGATAATAGCATCCCGGACAACAAAAGCCATGAGCGCTGAGTTCGTCTGACGAGTAGCTGTTATGCTCCCTCCTTCATAACACGCAGCTTGTCAGGCGAACTCAGTGCTTTTGTTTACGACGTAATTCGTCGCACAGAAGTTCTGCGTTCCTTTCCAGTGTCAGTTTGTTTTTCACCCACGGCCTAATCGGCCTTATTGCTTGAGGAGTCTGTCATGTTGAACGTCAAGAAGTTTCTGGCCATCGCGTGTGCGTTGGTCTGCGCCACCGGTTTCACCGGCTGCGCCATCCCGGTCGACCAGCCTGCCGACCAGCCCATTGTGGGTTTGTCCACGGACTGCGCCAGCTGCGCGGCGGCGGATGCGAGCAACTCGGACACCAGCAACGGCACGGACGCGACGGCTTCGGCCGACGCGTGCACGCCCAAGTGCGGCACGCACGACTGCGGCAGCGATGGCTGCGGCGGCTCGTGCGGCACGTGCACCGGGAACCAGATTTGCGACACGGGCGTGTGCTCGGTGCCGCAGGTGGATCCCAACAAAGTGGCGCACGTCTGCGACGGGGTCACCTGTCAGCTGACGTCGCGTCATTGTGATGCCGGCGTGGCCACGCAGTACTTTTTCACGGGCATGTGCTTCGGCACGGGCGCGGGGCAGTACTGCGAGTACGACTCGAATCAGCCGTCGCAGCCCTACAGCTGCAGCGACAACGATCCGAGCACGACTGATTCGTGCACGGGGGATTGGAACACCTTCAAGTGCACCAACACTCCCAACACGGCGCCGCAAAGCTGCACGCAAAACAGCTGCCCGGCGGGCCAGGTCTGCAACTCGCTCACCGGCGCGTGCAACGCGCTGAATGGCGTGTTCGCTTGCTCGGATCCCAGCTTGTGCGACGGTTCGCCGACGTACTACTGCAGCGCGAAAGGCGTCCAGAAGCAGGCCATGCTGAAAGGCATGTGCCAGTGGCAAAACGGGATTCAGATCGGCTGCGCGCCGACCACTGACCCCACCGTCAGCGCGGATTTCCTCTGCGATGACGCCAACGCCGCGACGCTCGACCAGTGCACCGGCACGACCACGCCCACCACGGACACCAGCAAGATCACGTGTTCGCACACCGGAACGCCGGCGCAAAGCGGCGGCCAGTACAAAGTGTGCGTGCAGGCCGATGATCAGATCGTTTCCGTGAACGGCGAGTTCGTGTACGGCGGCATCTGGTCCTTGGACGGCGACTCGCTCAACATGACCCAGGTCGGCGTGAGCAACAAGTGGTGCAGCAAGGTGAACAGCAGCGCGAACGGCGCGGGCTTCTACATCAAGTGGGCGGCCGGCGACTTCTCGCCCGGCTACATCGGCTCAAGCTGCACGTCGGCAACCAAGAAAGTCGGCACGAATCACGCGTTTCAGGTCCTTACCACGGGCCCGAACAACGTGACGACGGTCGACTACATCGTCCCGAACCAGTACACGATCAGCAACGGTACGTTGCCGGCCGGTACGGGCAAGACGGCGATGTTCGGCACACTTACGTGCGACGCCTACCGCATCCTCGATCGCTTCTTCTAGCGGTCACCCCCTCGTATTGCATCGCCGACCGGCGCCCAATACCACAACCGACTCCCCGGACCAACAACGCATCACGCGCGGTTGGTTTCGGGGGTCTTTTTTTATTTTAGAGGCTTGACATTGTTGCGGGATTGTGATACTCTCATATGTCGCTCCCTCTCCAAATTCTTTGGCGTCGGGGGTTGATCTGCGGGGAGATTCCTCACGGTTATTTCTCGCGGTTGCTCCTCGGCTCTTTTTCTTGTGTGCCAACAGTGTCTCAACTTGTTTCGGAGGTTTATCATGTTCACGCGTTTGATCAAACTCTGCGTGCCGTTCGCGATTGTCGCGGGCTGTACGCAGGCAGCTGGTTCGGGCGGTAGCGCGCCCACCGAGGACGCCGGCAGCGTTCAGGTCGATGTTCAGGCGCCCGCGCCGGACGTTTCTGTGGCACAAATCGTGCTGTGCGAAACGAATCCGGATTGCGCGCCGCTGAACAAGACCACATGCGATGTCCAGTTCACGTGCGTTTCCGGGCAATGCGTTCGGCCGAAAGGCGCGACGTATCCCAAGGAAGGCACGGCGTGCGACGACAAGCTCGCGTGCACCACCGGCGACGCCTGCGATGGCGTTGGCTACTGCAAGGGCGTGTCCGTGGTTTGCGACAATAGCAACCCGTGCGTCGTCAGCAGCTGTGATGCCAAGCTCGGCAAGTGCGTCGCGTCACCAATCGCCACGGCAATCGTGTGCGACGACGGCGATGCCTGCACCACCGGCGACAGCTGCAAGGCGGGTTCGTGCGAAGGCGCGACGTTGCCCTGCAACGACGGCAACGCATGCACCGATGACTCGTGCGACAAAGCCAAGGGCTGCGTCTACGCGAACAACACGGCGGCGTGTGATGACGGGAACGTATGCACGACAGCGGATACTTGTGCGGTCGGCGCATGCAAAGGTTCGACCCTGAAGTGCGACGACGGCAACCCGTGCACGACCGATTCCTGCGACGCCAAGCTGGGCTGCCAGACCGCGGAGCTGAAGGATGGCAGCAAGTGCGACGACGGGAATCCGGCGACGGAGAATGACGTTTGCACGGCCGGCACCTGTGAAGGTTTGCCGGCGTACGATTGCAACACGGATGCGGACTGCCTCGCGCAGCCGCAATTCAAAGGCAATCTGTGCATCCAGGTGACGTGCGATACGGATCTGCGCAAGTGCTTGTCGGAGGCCAAGCTCGAGGACGACGGCAACGAATGCACGGAGGACGCCAAGTGTGATCCGCAGACCGGCGTGTTCAAGCACCTGCCCATTGTGGGCAAGTCGTGCACGGACGGCAATCTGTGCACAGACGGCGACATCTGCGACAAGACCGCTGCCTGCAAGGGTACGGTCGTGACGTGCGATGATGGCGACAAGTGCACCGACGATTCGTGCCTGCCGCTGCTGGGCTGCCAGTTTGTTCCGTGGTCCTTCGCAACGGTCACCGCCAAGTGCAACGACCAGAAGTACTGGACGTTGGACACCTGCGACTCGCAGGTTGGCTGTGAATGGACGCCGCTGTTTTTCACGATGAGCACGGGCGAAAGCTCGGACATCATGGGCTTGTACGCGCCGGCGCCGTATGCTATGATCCTGACCACTATCGGGAATAGCTGGGGCTACTTCAAGCTGGCGGGTGCTCCGAACTACATCTCGGGCATCTCGCCCGAAGTGAAGATCTCGGCGCAGCTGTTTTGTGACGCGTACGACGTCGGCGCGGCCAAGGGTACTCCGCCGATCGAATTTGGCGGCACCGCGTATTCCATGCTCAACAAGGGCAAGGATCACTACGCGATTGGCGGTCCGTACATGACGGTACAAGATCCGCTCGGCGCTTTGGTGCCGCTCGTGGATCTGGGTCCCGGTGACTTTGACATCGAGAGCAACATCGCTTTGCCGGACATGTTTGGTCCAGGCGGTGTCGTGGATTGGTGCGCCAAGTTCAAGAAGTAAGCGCAGGCCAACGAGCCGCGCAACGTCTGAATCAGACGAGAAATGATTCACCCGGTAGCAGTGGCAAGAACGCTGCTGCTGCCGGGGTCCTATTTTTTAAAAGATGAAAATCCTGACGACATCAATAAGGAGATGAATTCGTCAGGCGTTTTATCCCGGCGCCGACAATTACCTACTGCGCGAGTGCGCGGTGGGGAGGGAGGCTCGAAAGAGCGATCGTGTTTTTTGACAGGAGATTTCAAAGATGAAGAAGTTCAACCCTTTGCTGGCGCTTTGTGCGCTGGCAAGTCTGATCGGCTGTGCCGGTCCGACCGCACCGCAGAGCGGTTCTGCGGTGCTCGATGCGGTGAAAACCGCGCCCCAAGCGCCGACGGCGACGTTCGGCTCGCAATCGTTCGCGCTCACGGCCAAGCTGGCCATCAGCCAGACGCTGTGCGACGCGCTGCCCGATGATCCGATTCACCGCACCAAGTGGGCGTGGAACAAGAGCATCCAGAAGTGCGTGCTCGCGCCGGATTGCCCGTACAACTTCGATGCGATGGCGTTCGATTGCTCGGCTTCGCCGCTGGGTCTCGACGACGCGTCGTTCAGCACTTCGTCCGGCGGCTGCGATGCGGCGGTGGCGGCCTCGACCAACAGCAAGTGCGTGGACTCGGTTCCCGTGCCGCTGGAAACCACCGACGGCATCACGCGCTTCTTGTGCATGACGCCGCCGAAGGCGAGCTTTCCGGGCACCAAAGTGGGCGTCGGCGAATGCGCCTGCGACGCTTTGGCATGCAAACCGGACGGCACGCTGGACCCCAATCCGACGTGCACGCAGGGTCTGCCGGTCAAGGAAACGTGCGACGGCAAGGACAATGACTGCGACACCGTCATCGACAACGGCGTCCAGACGACGTTCTATTTCGACGGCGACGGCGACGGTCATGGCCTTTCCTCGAGCACGAAGATGGGCTGCACCGAGCCGCTCAACTACGTGACCAGTTCCGATGACTGCAACGACCTGGATCCCAAGATTCACCCGGGCATCATGGACGATTGCAGTACGGTGGGCGTCGATGACAACTGCGATGGCAGCGTCGATCCGGCAGGCAACGTGCTCAACTGCACCTGGTTCTACGCTGATGTGGACGGTGACACTTACGGCGCCGGTAGCGGTTCGTGCCAGTGCTCGGCAGACGCGAACTTCAAGGTCACGAGCAAGACGGACTGCGACGACACCAACGCCGCCATCTACCCGGGCGCCAAGGAGGTTTGCAACGGCCTCGACGACAACTGCGACAAGCAGATCGACGAGGGCGTTCAGACGACCTACTACGCCGACACGGATGGCGACAAGTTCGGCAACCTCAGCAGCACCAAGCAAGCGTGCTCGGCTCCGGCCGGCTACGTGAGCGACTCGACGGACTGCGACGACACCAACGCCGCCATCTACCCGGGCGCCAAGGAGGTTTGCAACGGCCTCGACGACAACTGCGACAAGCAGATCGACGAGGGCGTGAAGTTGACGCTTTACTGGGACGGCGATGGCGACGGCTACGGCAACGCGGCCGTGACGACGCTGGCATGCGCGCCCGTGGGCAAGTGGATCCTTGACGACACGGACTGCGACGACTCGAAGGCGAGCGTCCACCCGAATGCGCCGGAGGTCTGCAACGGCTTCGACGACAACTGCAACTTGCAGATCGACGAAGGCGGCGCGTGCGATGTGTGCAGCGACGTGGTCTACGTTACTTACACGGGCAGCGGCACGCTCGTCATTAGCAAAAACGTCGACACGACCACTGCGCCCGCCGGAAAGCAAACGGTGGACAAATGGACGTGCGCGGACGGCATGACGGTTTCGGGCGCGACTGGCCCGGAGCAAGTGTACGTGATCAGCGCGCCGCAAAGCGTGAAGGTCTCGGTCACGATTGCGCCGGACAAGACGGTTTCGCCTTCCACCAGCATCCTCATGATGCTGCAGCAGACCGTCAATTGCGGGCCGGATTTGCCGAAGGAAATGACGGCGTCGGATTGCCTGCAAGGCGGTCAGACGGCGATCAGCTTCAGCGGCACGGGTCAGCCCAATCAGCGCCTCTGGTTCGACGGCATCTCTGGCCCGAAGAACCTGAACGGCTACGTGAAGGGCACCGCGAAGTTCACGTTCACGCCGCAGTAGTTCCAACGCAGTAGCGCCTCAGTAACGGCGACTCTGCAATGATCCGAAAGGGTCACACTCACACAACGAGTTGAGTGACGCCACATTGCTTGCTGCAATCCTACCCAGGATGCTCAAGCGGTGTGGTGTTTTTTTATTTCACGGAATTTTCTGTGCACAAAAAGTGCATAACCACTCTTGACATTCGGTTTTTGTTCGGGCATAGTTTTTGCATGCCATTTTAATTTTAAAAATATGTTGTCTCAGGGCGGGGAACATCAAAACCAAATTATTTTATACGAAGCTGCCGATGGATCGCTGCAGGTTCAGGTGCGTTTGCAGGACGAAACGGTGTGTTTGAGTCTTATGCAAATGGTCGATCTTTTTCAAAAAGATAAACGCACTGTTTCTGAACATGTTCAGAAACTGTACGAAGAGGGTGAATTAGAGCGAAATCCAACTGTCCGGAATTTCCGGGCAGTTCGTGGCATGCAATTCCGTCTTTGGGCCACGCAGCGTCTCTGCGCAATCCGCGTCTCAGAAAAAAATCTCTACGAAAAAGTCTGTATCGAAATGCAAAAGTTTTTGGCCCTCTCACCATTGACAAAACCCCCAAAATCCGGTATGGTGCCCGGGTAACTTTCCCCCTCACCGAGTTGGAGGACTCATGAAAAAATTCCCAAAAGGAATTCCGGTAAGTGAAATCGGACGGTCGTTTTGGAACGCGCGGCAGGTTGATCGCGCGCTGCTTATTTCTGCGGCGTTGGCGGTTCTCATTGCGTGCATCGTGTATCGCCAGGAACTCATCGCGAACATTGTGCCGTCGGACCCGACGCCTGCAATTGAAGCGGTGACATCCGTGGCGGTTGGACTTCCAGAGGCCGCCTCGTCTGCAGAACAGATCCACGACGTGTACTGCGAATTGCAGCTGTTCAACGGCGGCACGGCGGCGCAAATGGCATGCTCGCCAACCGACACGGCGACGCAAGATGTCGCGTTCGAGAAATTTCTGGAATATGCGGAGCGGGCGCCATTCCATTTGTCCGAAAAGTCTGCGGAGTTGCAAATTCCGCAGGTGATTCCACGCTCAGAATGGACGAAGGATAATGCGCCGCACGTGCTCAATTACATGTGCCCGCGGCAAATTACCAAAGGTCCGTACGATGGCGCGGAAACGCTGATCCGCGTGTTTGGCAAGCGTGGCGCCACGGTCCGTGTGAAGGTTATCAACGACGGCCAGTATTCCAAGGATGCCAACCTGCTGGTGCGCACGACCGTGCAAAATGGTTTGCGCGCGGTGGCAGATTGCAACCAGTCCGAGCTTTCGTATCGCAGCAACGGCGAGGCAGTGGACTTTATCCTGGACATGAAGCGCGAGGCGCAGTTCAGTTCAACCAAGGTTTCTGTAGCGTATGACGATTAGCGCGATCGCGTCGTCCTCGCTCCGGGCAGCACTTTGCAAAAAGTTGCTGCCTGTTTTTATTTTTATATTTTGAACAAAAAAGCAGCTATTACCCTTGACTTTCGGGCCATTTTGTGGTATGCTTTTTTCTCGAGTTTCACAACTCATGGAGGGTGTCATGCGAATTGCATTTGGTGTGGCAAATACTTTGGCGCTGTTTAACGGCGCGCAAATCGAGGCATTCGAACGCGGGGGATTCGGCAAAGTGCCGTTTTTTCCAAAAGCGATCGAGACACTGATGTGGGCCGTGCGCTCACATCAAGTTAACCTTGTTTTCGTCACCAAGCCGGGGCGCGAGCAGCTCGACGCCGATCTCTTGCAGGAGTGGCTCAAGTATTGGCTCGACGGTTTCGCCGCGTCGCTCATCAATGTCCATGTGGTCGATGACGATTCCAAGAAGGCGGTGCTGTGCCAGGAGCTTGAAGTCAATGTCGTCGTCGATGAAAACGCGGAGGTCGTGCAGAGCGTGCGCGACTACGGCATTGTGGCGATCCATTACAGCACATGGAATTGCATCAACCACGTGTCGCTGCAACGGCTGCTCGAAGAGATGCGGATGCCTCCAACCGAGGCGGTTCTCATCCGGCGCAGTGCAGAGGCGCAGGGCGGCTAATCACGCGACCGCGCAAAGCCCCATGTCCGGCAGTTTCCCCACGGGAGCTGTCGGCGTTTTTTTATTTGACAGAAATTTTTCGTTTGGTATAGTGCAAATAATTATTCATATTTTTTTATTATGATCAAGGAGGGTGATATTATTGAAATGATTGGCGCGGTTGCGGTGCAAGCCACGCAGCAGGTTTTAGATGTCGAAGATCGGTTAACGGCAAGGATTGATGAAGTTGAAACTAATTTGACTGCCAAAATCGACGATGTTGAAGTAAGGTTGAGTGCACGGATTGAAGCGATTGATTTACGCTTAACAGACGTTGAGCAGCGTCTAACCACAGAAATGCAACTGTTTCGCAACGATAATCTCAATTTTCACGATGAAATTGTCGGCTATTTAAAACGCGCCGAACAAATTGCTGAGTTGCGATTTGCACAGTAGGCAATAAAAAAACTCCTCAGAAGGAGTTTTTTTATATTCCCAACTTTGGTATACTGGGCAGCATGAAACAGCAGCTCATTGAACGTGCCACATGGGAATTGGTAGCGTGGTTTGGAATTGCAATTGCGCTTAGCATTGCGGCCTCTTTTTATATTTCATGGGCGGGCGTGGTAATTGTTTTTGCGCTGTTAGCAATTTTTATTGCGGTCGTTGCACGGCCAGTATGGGGTGTGTATGCGCTTGCCGCGGCGGCACCGCTTTCGGGGCTGGCAATTTCATTTGCAAGTGAACAAAGTTTATCGCGTGTGCCTTATCTTGGTGGCATCGAAGCGCCAGTGGTAGATTTTATCGCCATTATTTTGTTAGTTGCCGCGCCAATAATTTTTTTCATTAATCACAAAAAAATATTTCCCGCGCACATCAAAAATCATTTGCCGTGGTTTTTGCTTTGGTTTGCGGCGGTTGCGGCTGCGGTATATTTTGGTGATCCCATTTATTTTGGTACATCGCTTAAAGCATTTTTTCGGCCATATCTTTTTACGTATCTGGCGTTCGTGTTGCCGATTTTATTATTTGTAAATCGCCGAGCAGAAATTATTTATGCCGCGGTTGCGTATGAAATTGCATGTTTGGCGGGCGCACTCATGGGCGCGGTTTCGATTTTTGTGACCAGCTCCATTGGGTTTCCGCGCGCAGAACCATTTGCAATTTTTGGATACATTCCATTTGGCACGAATCATAATGTGCTCGCTGAAAGTTTGACCGCGATCATTCCGTTTGCAGTGTGGTGGGCGAGTGAACAAAAAACGCGCGCGGCAAAAATTTTCTGGGGCGGGGCAGCGGCACTCATTGCAATTGTCTCGGCATTAACTTTTTCGCGCGCTGCATGGATTGTTTTGGCGCTGCAAGGTTTGGGCTGGCTGTGGTTTTTTGGAAAACATACGGGTCGCCGGCGCGTTGCAATTGTGGCGGTTGTTGCCGTGGTCGCATTATTTTTCATGTGGATCGAAAACACCGCCGTGGCCGACAGCAGCAATGCAACGCGTACAGATTTAACCGGCATTGCTCTTACGTATTTTAATCGCGCGCCGCTCACCGGGCAGGGGCCGGGTACGTTTATTCAATTAGTTGGCGAGACCGCCGCGTTTCGATTAGATTACGGCGACCCGCTCGATGCGCACGGATTTTTGCAAAAAGTGATGGCAGAAACCGGCGCGCTTGGCACAATCGCGTTTTTGGCGTTGCTCATAAGTTTGGGTTGGCGTTTGTGGAAGCGTCGCCACAGCGCATTCGAAGCCGTTTGGTTTTTTACGTTTATTTCTCTGTGGGCCTATCAGCTCTTTAACACTGGCTATTTTGATGGTAAAGTGTGGGTCCTGGTCGGGCTCTGTCTGGCCTCTCTTCTATGAACACCGCAACTCGAAAACTAAAAGTAGTGCATATTATTCCAACGCTGGCGCTCGGCGGCGCGGAACGCATTTTGACGGAATTGGTGCGCTATGGAAATCGCGACGCGTTTGATTTTGCGGTAATTACGATTGTTGATGGCGGCCCGCTTGAAGCCGACATTCGCGAACTTGGCGTGCCATATTATCCGCTTAAAAAAACATCGGAATTGGGGCTCGTGATGCTGGTGGAATTAATCGCACTTTTGAATCGTTTGGAGCCAGACATTGTACACACACATTTATTTGGCGGGCATTTGTGGGGCGAGATCGCATCGAAATTAAATCGCGTGCCACACTTAGTTTTTTCGGAGCAAAATACTGATGTTGATATTGGTGAATTAAAACATCGTATCAAGCAAGTTTTGTCGTACGGATCAAGCGCGGTGGTTGCGGCTTCCGACGGCATAAAAAAATTTTTAGTTGAAGAAGAAAATTTTCCGACCGATAAAATTACAGTTATTCGCAATGCGGTCGAGACTGGGCGATTTGCGCAAATTCCGCCAGCGCCTTTTGGTGAGGTAATGCAACTTTTAGCGATCGGCCGTTTGGAGCCACAAAAAGGACACGACATTTTATTAAATGCATTATCAACTTTGCGTGATGTGCCGTGGGAATTAACGTTGGTCGGCGAAGGTTCTGCAAAAGATAGTTTAGTTGATTTGGCAATTATTAATCACATGCATGATCGCGTGCATTTTGTGGGCACGCACATGGATGTGGCGCCGTATTTGGCCGCGTCGGATGTAGTGGTCATGTCGTCGCGTTGGGAGGGAATTGGTTTGGTAATTATGGAAGCCATGGCCGCGGGTCGCACGGTAATTGCAAGTAATGTGGGCGGTATTCCTGAATTAATTGATGATGGCGTAACCGGTATGTTGGTGCCAGTAGAAGATGTCGATGCGCTGCAAGTTGCAATTCGTCGCGTGTGGCAAAACCAAGCGGCCGCGCGTGAATTAGGTGCGGCCGCGCGCGTGAAAGCGCAAAAAGATTTTGATATTCGCGCGATGGTCGCGGATTATGAACGGGTATATGCGCATCTTGCTCATCAATAATTTTTTCCACGATGTTGGTGGCGTTGAACGCGTCTTTTTTTTACAGCGCGAACTTTTACAATCGCACGGTCATATCGTAATTGATTTTTCAACGCGCGCGCCAGAAAATAAATTTTCCGAATTTGCACCATACTTTGTGAGCGATGCAAAAACATTTTTACAAAAAAGTGTGCGCGCCATTTGGTCACGCGAAGTCGACCGCGCATTATCGGCGCTGATTGAAAAAACAAAACCAGATGTGGTTCACATTCACGGCATTTTTGACGCACTTGGCCCAACGGTTTTGTGGACGTTGCGTCGTCATCATATAAAAATTATTTTTACCGCGCATGCGTATAAATTAATTTGTCCGAACTGGAAATTATTTTCGCATGATCATATTGATGAACTTTGCGGTAATGCGCCACTGTATGGATTTAACGATGTGATCAGTTGCAGCGTGCAAAATTCTTTTATCAAAAGTTTTGGCGCATGGTTTGGTTGGACATTGCATCGTCGGCTCGGCGCATTTAATTTTATCAATCAAATAATTTCGCCAAGTAAATTTGTAATCGAAAAACATGTGGCTCGCGGATGGCGCACAGAAAAATTTGTGCACATTCCAAATCCTGTTGATGCGGATAGCATTTTAACCGCGCCCGCTGATGGATCATATATTTTATTTATTGGTCGCTTGGTGCCAGAAAAAGGAATTGCGGTTTTGTGTGCGGCCGCAGAAAAATTACCACACGCGCAATTTCAAATTATTGGTGACGGGCCGGTTCCAAAAAAAGGACCGCCCAATGTTGCGTTTGTTGGTGATAAATCACCAGAAGATGTTATTGAATACGTACGAGGTGCGGCAGCGGTTGTGGTGCCATCAATTTGGTATGAGAATGATTCTCTTGTGGTTTTGGAATCTCAGGCAGCCGGGAAGATTGTGGTGGCAAGTGCAATTGGTGGAATTCCAGAGCAAATCATAAATGGTGAAACGGGTTATCTATTCCCATCGGGTGATTCAGAAAAATTAGCGGAAATTTTAAGTAAAATTTTGGCAACGCCGCCGCGGCATGTTGGCGCGCAAGCTCGTCGCATAGTTTTGGCCACACGCGACCCGGAATTGTATTATGAACAGCTTATGAGCGTGCTCAGCGCTCAGTATTGACAAAATCGCTAATCTCTGCTATTATAGGCAGTTCTGATACCAGAACGCCCTATGCAGAAACACTCCAAAAAAATCGCTTATATTGGCCAAAAAGGCATCCCGGCACTCTGGGGTGGCGTTGAACGTGCAACCGAGGAATTGGCAGTACGTATGGTACGTTCTGGTTACCACGTGACGGCCTATTGTCGCCGCTGGTACACCAAAGGCCTGGTTGAAAATTACCAAGGTATCGATCTGGTCCATGTGCCATCGATTCATACGAAGCATTTGGATACCATTTCGCATACTTTTTTTGCAACGATCCATGCCATGTGGACTGGCGCGGATATTATTCATTTTCAGGGTATTGGTCCAGCGCTTTTGGCGTGGATGCCGCGCGTTTTTGCGCCGCGCACGCAAGTGCTCGTAACGTTTCACTGTTTGGATCGTCGTCTTTCGAAATGGAATTTTATTGCACGCGCCGCGTTTTGGTTTGGCGAATATATTGCCATGCATGCGGCGCATGAAGTTTTTGTGACGAGTCGTTTTTTGCAAGACTACTCGTATGAAGTATGGGGGCGCATTGCAACGTATCTGCCAAACGGTGTTTTTGAAATTGCCGAAGGCGAAGCTGATAGCCACGAAACACTTGCCGCGTTTGGTTTGCAGCCAGAAGAATATATTTTATGTGTCGGCCGTTTAATGCCAGACAAGGCGCAGCATGAATTAATTGAAAGTTTCATTCGTTTAAAAAAACGAACAGAGCCAGAGTTTGCAAAATTAAAATTAGTATTAGTTGGTGAAGCGGCGCTCGGTGATAATTACGCTGAAAGTTTGCGTGAGCAGGCAGCAGGGCGCACGGATATTATTTTTACCGGTGTACAAACCGGTGCACCACTGAAAACATTAATGCGTTTTGCGCGCGTTGCCGCGCAGCCTTCGTATTCAGAAGGTATGCCGCTTGCGGTTTTGGAAGTTGCATCGTTTGGTGTGCCGCTTGTGCTTTCGAACATTCCGGCGCATCGCGAAATTTTTGGTGAGATGCACGTGTACAATACGGTTGGCGATTTAGATCGCCTGAGCCGCGATTTGGAACGTAATGTGGTGCACTATGAAGAAGTTCGCGCGGTGGCGCTTGCACATGCACGTCGCATCCAGGAACAATATCGTTGGGAATTAATCGCGGCGCGGTATCATGTGGCGCTCGTGGCGCTTGAAACGTGCGGCTCGTTAGAAGGGCAGAGCTTGCTGCGAAATGTCCGTGCGCGGGCCTAATTTGCGGCGAGGTGCTTTCGGTTTTGCCTCGGCAGTTGGTTCTTCAGGCGCTTCTGGCTCCGTTGGAGTTGGAAGTTCGGCTTGTTTAATCGTTGGACGCCATTCGTTAACAAATTGACCAATGCCACGCGAAGAAAGTTTGTTTTTGGTGGTGCTGTGGATCTGAGACCACTTAAGCGCGGTTTCAAAATCAACCTTATAACGGCCTTGAACCACAATTGCTGGCAATTCGCCGGTTTTAATGGCACGGCGGATGGTTTGGGAGTTGAGCCCAAAAAGCCGGGCAGTTTCGGAAATAGAAATTCGGATAACTTCGTTCATGGACATAGTGATTAAAAGTCTACACTACTCTATACAAATGTGTCAATATTTACCCACAAATCTAGCAAATACCGCGTTGACTTTCTGGGGGTATTGCGCTATACTTCGCTTTAATTTTGTAACACTTTCCCTTTAGCCACGTCTTATTACATGAGTAGCAAATTACAGGAAAAAGTTCTCCTATATCGAATCCAGACCAAACGCGATGCTACCGCGTATGCTGAGCTATATGATGCCCACGTGGCTGGGGTGTTCCGGTTCATTTCATATAAGGTAAATGGCAGGGAAGAAGCCGAAGATCTCACTTCTGAGGTTTTCCTTCGTACCTGGCACTACCTTTTGGAAAGTCGAGACGTGGTCAGTTTCCCATCGCTCGTGTATCGCATTGCGCGTAACCTGGTCATCGACCATTACCGTAGCCGCAAGATGCATATTTCGCTGGATGAAGCGATCGAGTCAGACGACGGCGAAAACACCATCGGTTGGTCAGACGACGGCCAGCAAATGCTTCTTGTGGACATGAAAATGGAAGCGGCTGAAGTAATGGCGGCCATGAAGCAAATGAAAGCTGATTACCGCGAAGTGCTCATGCTTCGCTACATCGAAGAATTGTCAGTTTCTGAAATCGCGGAGATCATTGGAAAAACGCAAGTGCATGTACGCGTGCTTTTGCACCGGGCAACCAAAACACTTGCAGGACTTCTTGAAAAAAAATAAGTATGAAAAAAATTCAGGTCGAACAACTCATGAACCAAGTAAAGAATGCGTCAACGGATTTTAATCCGCGCCCAGAATGGGTTGCGGAAAACCGTAGCCGCATGCTTCGTCATATTGAACAGACCAATGCTGCAACACCACGTCGTGTCGTTACCTTAACCCATGTGTGGACTGCACTTTCTTTTATTATGCCACAAAAAACCGTGTACGCCGTGGTGCGTCCAGCGGTTATTTTCGTTTTATGTTTTGGTGTTGGTATCGGCGGCTGGATCACCACCGTTTCAGCATCACTGAATAGTTTGCCAGGCGATACCTTGTATCCTGTTAAACTTGCCTCAGAGCAAACACAAGTTGCTGTGGTGAGCGTGTTGCAGGGCAAAACTGCATCTGCAGAATTTCATGTAACACTTACCAATCGCCGTTTTGAAGAAGTCCAAAAAATTGTTGCAACTCCAACCACCGATGAAAAAGCAAAATCAGTGCGCGTTGAAGCGGCAGTACAACAATTAAAAACCGAAGTACAATCAACCAGCGATAGTTTGGTTGCAGCGCAAAAAAGTAATTCATCGGTGCCAGATTTGGTTGCAGTTGCAAAAGTGATTGAAACAAAAGCAGACGAAATGAAACAAAACCTTTCTTCTACTGCGGTACATATTACTTCAGCCGATGCATCTTCTGATGTATTGGTTGCAATTAACCAATTAAAAACTGACGCAGCAAATGCGCAGGTTGCAGCAACTTCAACGCCGGCTATTGCCGCTGCGCCAACAAGCACTCCTGCGATTACAGCAACTTCAACGCCAGTTGTTTTGCCTACGAGCACCTCAACCACTTTTTCTACCACCACGGCTCATGTTGGCAACAAAGTTTCGTCAGACGCAACCGTCGTTACCACAACCACCTCAGAACAAGATGCAATTTTAAAAAACTTTCCGGAACGTCCACCGGAATTAGCACCGAATGTGGTGGATACCGCAACACCAATCACTTTGGAAGCCTGGCAATAAAAAATAAAAACCAGGTGGAGTACAGATACTGGAGGGAATTTGTACTTCACAACGCGCGGCAATTAATGCAGCGCGAAGTGGGTACAAAAAATCCTATACTTGCAGGATGATAGAAATGTCGAGCCGTTCCCGCGGCGCAGAATGCAAATTTTATTAGGGCTAACTATACAAGACAGAAATTCTTAATATGAATATCGCAAAGAAAACACTGTCATCAGTGGTTGTCACTTCGACAATTCTCTGGTCAATGGGTGCTTCAATGCTTGTTGGTACACTTACTGCTAACGCAGCAGCTACCGACGGCTCACTCATCAAGGCTAAAGAATTTGACGCAGTGTACTACTACCAAGGTGGCAAGCGTTGGACATTCCCAAACCTTAAAACTTACCAGACATGGTACAAGAACTTCTCAACAGTTCAGACCGTGCCTCTTTCAGAACTTCAGACATACCAGCTCGCTGGTAACGTTGTATTCCGCGCAGGTACACGCCTCGTAAAGATTACAACTGATCCAAAAGTATACGCAGTTGAACCAGGTGGCAAACTTCGCTGGGTAACCAGTGAATCAGTTGCTCAGGCTCTCTATGGTGCAGATTGGGCAAAGCGCGTTGACGATGTGTCAGACGCATTTTTCACCAACTACAGCATTGGTGCTGACCTTACAACCGCTTCATACCCAGACGGTTCACTTCTTTTGAACGGCTCAACATACTACTACATCCAGGGTGGTGTAGCACGTCCAGTTGATGCAGCAGCAATGTCGGGCAACATGCTCAACAGCGCTTATGCTATCACTGTAGCAAGCCTTTCAAACACTGTGGGCGCAGCTCTCGGTGCAACAGAAGTAGCTAATGTATCACAGGGTTCATCTGCTGGTCAGACCACAGGTGGCACAACTGCTCCAGCTTCAACTGGTTCATTGACTGTTTCATTGGCTTCAGACTCACCATCAGCAGGCAACTCAATGGTTATCGATTCAGAAGGCGGCCAGAAATTGGCTCGCATGACGAAAGTTAACTTGACTGCAAATGGTGCTGACGTTGTTGTTACAAAACTTCAGGCAGTTCGCGGTGGTATCTCAAAGGATGCTGACGTTGACTACTTGTACCTCGCAGATGCTAATGGTGCTGTTCTCGCTAAGAACAACTCATTCTCACTCGGCGTTGCAACATTCCTTAACACTGCAGGTCTCTTCACCGTACCAGCAGGTCAGACTGTTTCAATCTGGGTTCTTGAAGACGTAAACAAAGGTGCAGGTACTGGTACAACCCAGAGCTGGACTGTTGACGCTTCAGGCATCACAACTAACTCTTCAGGTTCAGTTACCGGTTCAGCTGCTGGCGCAACATTCTCTGTTGCTGCTGTAACTGATCTTGGTCGCCTTGAATTTGCAACCTCTTCACCACTTACACCAACTAACGTTGATGCAGGTAAAATTGGTTACACTTTCGGTACCTTTAAGGTAGTTGCAAAGGATCAGAACATCCTCTTGAAAAAGATGAAGTTCACAGAAATTGGTTCAATTGCTTCATCAGACCTTGCTAATTTGAAAGTTCAGATTGGTGGCGTTCAGTATGACGTAACTAAATCATTGTCTTCAGACAACACTTTGGTTGCTGACTTCAGCAAAGATTCAACTGGCGCTGCAAATGCAGACGGTGGTTTGAAGATTTTGGCTGGTCAGAGCAAATTTGTTGACATCGTTGGTGACATCGTTGGTGGTACAAACCGCAACTTTGCATTCAGCGTTCAGAACACAGAAGATGTTGTAGCTTATGACCTCAACTACAAAGTGTATGTTGGTACATATGCATTGAACACAACTCAGTTTGCTGTTCAGACTCTCGCAGCATCAACCATTAACCATGGTACCTTGACACTTACAACTGCATCAGACACTGCAACATTGAACACTGCTCTTGGCGGTACCAATGTAAGCCTTGCGAAGTTCAACTTCACAGCTGCAGGTGAAAATGTAAAAGTATCTTCATTGAACATTGACGGTGTTTCAACATCATCAGCATTCATCTTGAAGAACGTTAAGCTCTTACTTAATGGCGTACAGGTTGGTAACTCTATTCCATCTTTGACAGCAAATGGTGGTGACAACTTATACAGCTTCACTAACAGTTTTATTGTACAGCCTGGTACTCCAAGCACACTTGAAGTTGTTGCAGACTTAAACGATGCAACCGCTTACAGCTTGGAAACTATCCGTGTTGGTATTACTTCAGGTGCAGCTCAGGGTAACGTATCACTCGCAACTGTTGCAGTTTCACCAGTTTCTGGTAACTTGTTAACATTGCGTACTGGTCAGCCAAGTATTCAGGTTAACGCAGCAGTAGCAAACGGTTCACCATCTGAGCCAACAGCTGTTTTGAATGACACCAATGTAAAAATTGCTTCATTCATCTTGACTGGCGGCGCTGGTGAAGGTTCAAAGATTACTTCAATTGCACTTGCTGACAACGGCACTGCATTGAACACTGCATTTGCAAACATCCGTTTGACAGATGCAGCTGGCAACTTGCTTGCAACTAATATTGCAGCAGGCGGACCAAACTCAACTTACTCTTTCACAATCAACCCAACTCCAGGTCTTACCTTGGGCGCAGGTGAACAGAAAGTAGTAAACGTAGTTGCTGACGTACTCTCAACAGTATCAGCATTTACATCTCCAACTGTAGCTATTCAGGTTACTGCTAGTGGTGTTTCATACCAGACCGCACTTACCGGTTTGAGTGGCACTGTAACAATGACCCCAAACACTGCACAGTACGTTGACCTTGCAACAGCAGGTTCATTGACTGCATCACTTAGCTCAGACACCCCAGTTGCTCAGCAGGTTGTTATGGGTGCTCCTTCACAGCCAATCTTCAAATTCAGCCTTACCGCTGGTAAATCTGAAGATGTGAACGTATCTGAACTTGCAACAGCATTCGGCATGTCAAACGCAGCAACATCACCAACTGGTTTACTTCAGAACATCCGTCTTATGGATGGCGATACAACTGTTGGTACTGTAGCAGCTCTTACATCTGGTGATGTATCATCACAGACTGATGTTTCAGCAGCTTATGCTCGTTTCAGTGCTTTGAACATCAACATTCCTAAGAACACTTCTAAGACATTTACTGTTGTAGCTGCAGTTTCAGCAACTCAGGACGTGTACTCAGGCGTTTCATTCAAGGGCTTCTTGATTGATAAGTATGACAACGCATCATCAACAGCAGTAGTTGCTAAGGGCGCTAAGAGTGGCGCATCAATCACCGTTGCAGGTATTGGTGGCGGTCGTCTTTTCAGCAGTCCAGCAACAATTCAGGGTGCTGCACAGACATCACTTAAGACCAAACTTTCAGTTGCATATTCAAGCTCAGCAAATGCTCCAGGCACTATCGGTACTCGTACCTCAGAAATGCCAGCAGCTTTGTTCGTGATCTCGAACAGTGCTAATGTAAACGGTGCGAAAGCATTGATTACAAAATTGAACTTCTTGGCTTCAGGTTCATTGTCAGCATCTGCAGGTTCATCACATGTGTTGAACGTGTATAAGAGCGAAACAATTGACTCTAACCAGTTGATTGAAACAACAACCCTTGGTGGTGGTGCAACAAGCTGTACATTTGGTTCAACCTCATGTTTGGTATTTGGCGCAACTCCAGCAGCGTTGTCAGCAACTCTCGCAATTGACCCAGGTTCATCATTACCAATCTTGGTAACTTTGGACACCACAGCAACTGCAGCAGGTAATGCTACCCTTTCGGTTGGTATGCCAGCAACTGCAGTGACCTGGTCTGATGGCTTAACTCCAACCACCGTGGTTAACAGTTTGCCTCTTTCTGGTAAGTCAATTTCATTCAACTAATAGTTGAATGAAAGAGATGAAACTTCTGTAAAAGGAAGAATCGCAAAACACCCGGCCGTAAGGTCGGGTGTTTTGTTTTTCGGCAGAGCATGTTATTCTATGAAAATAAAACAGCTATGAAAATTAGAATAAATTGGCTAGGTTACCTGTTGGCAATAATACCATTTGTCGTAACGCCATTTTGGTACTATTCATTTATCACGGGCAGGGTAGTGTTGTGGTGCGTGGCGATTTTGCTTGCAATTTATTTTTTGTGGCAAGAAAAGATATCAGCAAAAGTTTTTATTACTGATCCGCGGTTATCATGGCTTGGTATTTTTGTTTTGTGGCTTACGGTACGTGCTATTTTTGGCGGGGAAATTGGCGCAGCGTGGTGGGGATCATGGATTCGAAGCGATGGATTATTTTTGCTTTGGGGGATGCTGCCAATTTTAGCAGCTGTATTATATGCACATAAAAAAAATAATTATGTAAGCGCGGTATATCTTGGCGTTTTAATATTTGGTGCGTTGATAAGTCGATTATTTGTACTTGCGCCGGGCTCAGAATTGTTAGTTACTGATTCACGATGGGCAGGATCCGTTGGCAACGCATTATTTTTTGGTACCGTAATTTTATTTGTACCATTTTTTGCGCAGATTGCTTTTGAAAAAACAAAACATTCTCGCGTGTATCTGAGTTGCATGGCCGCGGTAACTTTGTTTTTGCTCTATGCTACGGGGAGTCGTGGCACCATGCTTGCGGCAGCCGTGGGCGCTTGTTACGTTGGGGCGCATTGGGTTTTTAATCACTATACATCATGGCAAAAACGAATTGGGCTAAGCGTTGGTGCACTTGTGCTTTTTATTTTTTTAGCATACGGCTTGGGCGGCCGCGCGCTGCATATTTCAATGCAAGATGAAACGGTTCAGTCGCGTGCAACATTATATAAAAATGCATTGCATGAATTTGCTGCACGACCGCTTGTTGGCTATGGGCCGGTTGGATTTCACGATATCATCGTGCGCGATCTTGGAAATTTAGACGAAATTACCAATAGCGAACAAGTTTTTGATTCAACACATTCTTGGTATTTTGATTTACTTTTGGCTGGCGGCGTTGTGGGATTGTTGCTATATGGTTTTTGGGCATGGTTTGTGTTTCGTTCGCTAAGCACCATTGGAAGAGCGACATTTGTTGCATATCATGTGGCACTTGCAACCGCGCCTTTTCAAATGTGGGCAGTGCCTGCGCTTGTGCTGCTTGTGAGTATGGGTAAGAAAACTGAATTACCAAATTTAGCGCTCAATAAAAATTTACAAAAAGTATTTCAAGTTGGTGGATTGGTGTTAGGGGTGAGCGCGGTGATTATGATTATTGGTATTACGTCAGAGGTGTGGCATATGCAAGATGCATTATCAGTCACGCAAACGCTTGGTACTGTTTCGCGCGCCGCGGGGCAAACGCCAATGCTTTTTCCATACACCCAGGAGCGCGATGTAATTTATTCTCAACGTTTGGTTACGCTGCTGCAGGCGCAAATTATTTCTTCCTTTGAGTTGCAGCCGCTCAGTGAATCATATGTACCGCGGCTCGAGGGTTATATGCAATCGCAAAAAATTCCAACGACCAAATTACATAATGTCGCGGTATTTTTTCAGATGTATGCGCCAAATGCGCCAGATCATACGGTTTCATATTGGGAGGCGCTTGCAGAAACCGGTTATCGTGCGGTGCTTGCGCGGGCGCCTGGGCGACCTGCAACATCAGTAGCTTTGGCGGGATTATTAAGCAGTCAGGGCCAAGAAAAGGCCGCAGGCGAGGTTCTCACTAACTTCTTGGCACTCTATCCTAATTCACCAACCGCTAATTTTTATTGGGCTGTTCATTTGGATGCAAGTGGCGATCATGCGGGTGCGGTGACCTATGCAACGCGTGCTTTTCAGCTTCGGCCTGATGGATGGTCCACCGAGCAGTTGAATTGGTATGCGCAGCTGAAAAAATAATTATTCAGTTGGGGTAAAGGTTGTTTCAAGAATTTGTAATTGGTTTTGCATGTTTGCTGCTTGCAGTTTTTGTGCAATAAAAATAAGTGAAGTGCGCGATGCCGATTTTAATCCGTGCGAAGCGGCGAGTTGAATTTCGGTCCAACCGACATCGTTATTATTTTGAGCAAATAAAACGAGTCCGAGCAAATAATGTGGCTGTGAGGTGCGCGGCTCAATTGCGATTGCTTCGCTAAATGCCAGTGTTGCGTCATTGAGATTATTTTGTGCAAGCGCGAGCTGACCTTTTATGATAAATAATTCTTGTCGTTTTGGATTTGTATTAATTGCACGCGCAATTGCAGTTTCGGCAACTTCAACAAATTCTGGATGAAACGTTGCGGCGGACCCCAAAAATTTTGCCAGAATTAAATCATCCCATGCGGTTTGCGGTTTAAAATTTCGTACAACCGCAGTAACTTGTGAGACATCGGCAGGATTTAATACGCTGAAATATTCTGTTCGATATATTGAAGAAAGTTTTTGACTGAGCGCGGCGCCATCTGCATTTTTGAGCGCGATAAATTCTGGAATGCAACTCATGATGCCGATCCAATAACAGATCACAAAAAGTATGGTACTGGTTCCCAAAATAATTTTTGGCGAAGTGCTAAAAATTTTATTTTCCTGTCGCGCGCCAGTCCATGCGGCAAAAATGGTAAGTGGAATTAGAGTTCCGTGGGTTTCGAACGCAGAAAAATTTTGTACCAGGTACGTTGTTAAAAAACCAGCACTTATTGCAAACTGCAAAAGTGAAATTTTTTTGTGTCGATATAAATAAAGGGCAGTCCAAAAAAGTGCTGCGATGAAACAAAAATATAAGATTGTGCCAACGATGCCCGTGCTACTGAGCAATTCAATGTATGCATTATGTGGTTTATCCGGATACGTTTCGGCGCCACCAAAATTAATAAGTCGCGGATCAAAATTTGCGGCCGCAACCGCTTGATACGATTCCCATCCGGTTCCGAAAATTGGATGCGCTTTAAAATTTTTGTAGCCAATACTCCAGTTAACTAAACGACTTTGAAATGTTGGTAATTTTTTGATTGAATTTGGGCCTAAAAATAATGCACCACAGAGGGCAATGACTATTACTACGCTAGAAAATGCAATAATTAAACGAGGATATTTTTGATAAAGCAAAATTGTGGCTGTGATGAGAAGCCCGGCAATAAAACCCGCTACCGGGCCCGTAACAGCGGCGAGTCCAAGAGCGATTAAACCGCTAGCAATCGCAATCGACTGAAGTATGCGGTGCTTTTTTTCCCAAAATAATCCCACCAAAAAAATGTTAAGTGTAAGATACATGCCAAAGAAAATTGCATTGCCCAGGGTGCCGCCAATACGATTGCCTGAAAATGTTTGTGCAAAACCAGGAAATAATTTTTGCGCAATTGCAAATACGCTCATCACGATCAGCGTATAGGTGATGGTGTTGGTAAGAAGCGGCGCAGCGGCTTTAAAATCTTTTTTTAGAACGAGATAAAACGCCGCGCAACTTGCAAAAAAGAAAAGACCGGTGCCACGCTCAAGGGTACTCCAAAGACTGTGCGCAAATTGACCGCCAAGTAATGAAGATGTGATGAGCGCTGCAAAGAAGGTGAGCCAGGCACATTCCACAAGCGTAAATTGTATTTTTTTAGCCTCATAAAATTCAAAACCAAGCGCCGCGGCGCCGAGTAGACCAATCAGAATCGTGCGTGGCAGAATCTGTGGATAGGGAAGTCCGGTACAGATGACCAGCGGACTTACAATGAAAAGTAGTGAGATAATGTGTTGTTTCATGGATGCAGTATAAAAGGCGGCTTGCATTGCGTCAATAAAATGAGCTATTATAGGCGGAAGATATGAACAAAAATCTCATTTCGCGCATTGCGTTTGTCGGAGGGCTTTTGTCGCCACTTATTGTGGTACCCCTTACTATCATGCCATCAACGCTGCCGCGTGCGTGCTGGGTGTTGCTTATTGGTCTGCTGAGTTTGTATGTTTTGCTAAAAAGCAAGATTGAAAAATTTACGTTTGGAGCGGTTGAAGCATTATTTGCCCTGTATTTGGCGATATTTATTATCACCAGCATTTTTGGGGTAAACGCCGGGCAATCTTTTTGGAGTGACGGAACGCGCGCGTTGGGCGCTGCACATTTGATCGCCTTTTTTCTGTGGATATTGGTTGCTCGCAGCGAAATGCAGCACGCAGATAATCAAAGGATTTTTTGGTACGTAGTTGTTTTGCAGGCTGCCGTAATTAGCGGACTGTCCCTGTTTCGCCCGATTATTTTTGATTGTGTTGATCCCGTGCGTTTATGTGGTACGTATGGTAATCCGATGGTTTTTGGCGCATGGCTTTCGCCGCTTTTATTACTACTACCACTTGCATGGATTCATGGAAAACGTTTGCATTTGCCAGCGTGGTTTCGATTATTTTTTTTGCCCATCACCATGGTGGTTGTGGCGGCGGCACTTTATCAAACATTAACGCGTGGTGCGGTGCTTGGGGTTGGTGCGGGGCTTTTAGTTGCTGCGCTGATTTATTTTTGGCGTGGCTATAAAAAGGGAAAAATATATATCGCTGGGTTTTGTTTTGCTGCGATACTTGTTAGCACCATTGTATATTTTGCAGGTGCGCAGGGTACGGTGCAAAATATAATTTTACTTGGGCGTGGCAGTAGCACGGTGCAGACACGTATTATTAATTGGAAAATCGCATTGAAAGGTTTCAAAGATAATCCAATTTTAGGTCGCGGACCAGAAAATTATCGCGCGGTTGCTGATAAATATTTTGATCCAGCACTTTTGGATTATTCATATTACGAAACACGTATCGATAAACCGCATAACATGTATTTAGAAACGTTGGTTGCTTCGGGAATTGTGGGTTTATTGGCATATTTGTTATTTATAACTGGAATTTGTTATACCTTGTTAACGCGTGGGGCGCGTGCATTTGGGCTGCTCGGCGCGTCGCTACTCGTTGGGTCACTTGTTGCGCTGCAGCTCATGCTTTTTGTTTCATTCGAGACGTATGCGAGTCTGGCTGCGCTGAGTTTATTAATTTTGCTTGCCGCGGTTGCGGATCCAGGAAATTTTATTGTAATGCCACGCGCGTGGGCGTTTCGAAAAAATCGCGGGATTCAATTTGTGGTATTTTGTTTTGCTATTGGCGCTATCGTTTACGGCGGTGTTTTGCCAGTCCGCGCCGCATATTTTACGCAAGAGGCTTTAAACCGCGCTTCCGATAAAGATTTTGCGGCGGTTGCCGCTGACGTACAAACCGTGTATGCTGCGCCAGCTGGGCCGTATGATTTTGAGGTGTGGCAGTGGACATCCGGCGCACTTCTAAGTCCATTTGATGCGGATTTACAGGCTGCGCAAGCCATGCCAGAGCCAGCACACGGTTTGTGGTTGGCCGCGGTAAAACAAAACGGACAGCGAACCATAAATTATATTGCCGCAAATAAAAATGATTCTCGTTGGGAATTGTTTGGTGGTAAGGCAGCATATCATACCGCACTCTTGCTTGATGATACTTCGTATCTGGATGTTTCGGAAAAAGCATTTTTGCAAGCACAAATTATTTCGCCGTATCGGCAAGAAGCTTGGGATGTGCTTACGTATGTATACATGTTAAAACCTAAGTATCCGGCGGCAATTGCAAGCGTGGTGCAGGCGGTTCGTATTCGAGATAACGATGAAATTCAACCGACCGTAGACGCGCTGGTGCAGCGTTTAACGACTGAAAAAGAATATGCACTTATCGTAGATTTATTTCAGAAGCTGCTGGCAATTCATCCAACGGCATCACGCTATGCACATCTCGCGGCAACCTATGCGGTGCTTCATAAAAATGCTGAAGCGCGCGCAGCGGTTCAATCGGCAGTGGATCTTGATCCGTCGTTCGCGCCAGATGCAGAGATATTTTTAAAACAACTTCATTAATATGTCAGATTTTCTTGCAACTATTTTCTCAAATCGCATGCGTCGTTGGGTAATTTACGCATCATTTATTACGCCGCTGATTGTACTTAGTTCGCAATCAATTTTTCCATTTGTTTTTCCAAAGGCAATTTTTTTTGAAGTTGTTGTTTTTTTGCTTGCTATTTTTTCAGTGCCTGCCTTGGTTGCGGGCGCGGCGCGACCTTTTTTGCGCGGCGCGTACTTTTGGTTTGCGGGGGCATATATCGTTGCGCTTTTACTTAGCGCGTTTTCTGCATTCGATGTAAATCGTGCACTGTGGAGCAACTTTGAGCGTATGACCGGCGCGGTGTTTATTATCCATGCATTAGTTTTTAGTGTATTAGTTGGGCTTTATTTTTATGAAGCGCGAATTAGTGCAATTGAAAAAGCGCTCTCGGTTTTTTTATGGGTTTCAATTCCGGTTTCGCTTTCCGGACTCATTCAGGTAATTGATCCAAGTTTTTTAAATTCTGCCAGCAATCGTGTGGCCGGTGTGTTTGGTAACCCAATTTATATGGGTGGCTTTGCTGCGGAATCGCTACTTATCACGGGTTGGTTTATTTATAAATACTGGCGCACCAAAATGCGTGGTGTGTATATTGGCATTGGGGTTATTCATTTGCTGGCTTTATATTTTTCTGGCACGCGAAGTGCTTTGCTTGCGTTAATTGTTGGACTTTGTGGTATTGGTATTATTTATTTGCCGCGTTTTTGGAAGCGAGGATACGCAACGCGCATCAAACAAATTGGTGGCGTATTTATTTTCTTGGCCGCCGCTTTATTTGTCGCTGATCATTTTGGTGCGCTTGGTCAGGCCAGCATGGTGAATCGTTTGCTTGATATTTCATCAAGCAGCGGTACCGCAAGTACTCGTTTCATTGCGTGGGAAATTGCATTTAAAGGATTTAAGGAGCGACCAGTATTTGGTTGGGGGCCAGAAAATTATTTTTATGTTTTTAATAAATTCTTTAATCCACAATCACAGCTGTTTGGTAGTTATGAAACGTGGTTTGATCACGCGCATGATGCACCGATCGAAGCGTTGGTAACGCAAGGTGCGGTTGGATTTTCACTATATCTTTTGCAATATATTTTGCTTATCTGGATGGGAATTCAATTATGTCGCGCATACCAATCTGACGAACTATCTGAATTCCGTGCAAGTATTTACGTTGCTTTTTTTGTCGTGCATTTCATTCACAATTTATTTGTGTTTGATCATCCATCGTCCTATGCCATGTTTTATTTCATGGCGGGCTTGGTTTTTGCGGAATATGCGCGACTTAAAGAATCCGGCGATGTAAAAAAAGCAAGTGTACCGTCCCCCGTACTTGTTTTTATGTTGCAGGCACTATTATTTTTGGCAATGCTTTGGATGGTCGTGCCGTCGGTTCGCCAAAATTCAGCAGATTTAGATGCGCAGATGGCTATCAATGGCCAGGATTATTCTGGCGCTGAAGTATCGTTCGATAGCGCTTTTGCACTTAAGGGGCCGCATACCGCTGATGTGCTACTTGATGTTGGCCGCACCATGCAATCGATGTCAACGCAAGATTTGCAGGCGCATCAAGATTATTATGCGTATGGAATTAAATCGCTCGATACGTTATTAGCAAATTACGAGCCGGCAAATGTTTTGGCCGCGTTATTGGAGGCTCAAATTATGTCTAATTATGCGCCAATTGGTGGCGCTACAACGGTGCAGCAGGCAGATGCGCGGTTTGCATTGGCAGTAAGGTTTAGTCCAAATCGCCAGCAGATTTATTATAGCTGGGCGCGACTTAAAATGACGGTAAAAGATACGGCAACCGCAATACAGCTCATGGATCACGCGGTAAAATTAGAACCTGATGTGCCTTTTTCACATTGGATTTTTGCAACAATGCTTATTGGCGTTGATAAGCAACGAGCAGCTTCCGAACTTGCAACTGCGCTTGAGCTTGGTCAAACGCTCGATTCTTCAGCGGCAGTACAAGCGGCCATCATGATTTATTCTGACGCTGGCCAGTATGGTTCAGCAGTTCGTTTATATAAATTGGCAGTAACTCAAAAATATATTTCGGATCCGCGCGATCCAGCCATTGGTTTGTTTGATACGACTGCTGCAAAAGCAAATGATTCCGCGACGCGTTATTGGATTCGTCAACAGTTTCCTGCGGCCAATTTACCGGCTATTAAATAAATATGGAACAGCGCCCTCAGTTGGTTATTTTGACAACGGCTTTTTATCCACACGTGGGCGGTGCAGAAATGGCGGTGCAGGCAATTTTACCGCAGCTTTCGACTCATTTGGATTGTACAGTTGTTACGGCGCGGCTTCGTGCTGATTTGCCGGCACGCGACTTTTTTGCGGGCGTTCCCGTGATTCGCGTTGGTATTGGTAATCCAAAATTGGATAAACTATTGCTCATGTTTTTTGGCTGGTGGTATGTGCAGCGCGTGCACAAAAAAAATACACCGATTGGCGTATGGGCAATTATGGCAAGTTATGCCGGTATGAGCGCGTTCATTACCAATCGATTGCTTAAAATTAAGTATGCGCTCACGTTGCAAGAAGGTGACGATTTGCGAATTGTAAATAAACGGGTCGCGCGAGTGCGAATTATTTTTGCACAGATTTTTAAACGCGCTGTGGGGATTCAGGCGATCGCGAGTTTTCTTGCGCAGTGGGCAAAAACGTTCGGCCCACTGATGCGTGAGCCTGTGGTAATTCCAAATGGCGTATCGGTTTCTGATTTCAATATCACACCAGAGAATCGAAAGGATTGGCGCCGCGATGTGCGAACAAAATTAGGAATTCCAGATTCGGCTTCAACAATAGTAACCGTTTCTCGTTTGGTCACAAAAAATGGCGTGCAAGATTTAATTAGCGCACTTACTGATTTGCCAGATACGCATTTGATAATTGTCGGTGATGGATTGCTTCGGGAATCGTTGGGTCAGGCTGCAGCTGCTTTTGCTGGGCGGGTACACTTTGTCGGCACCGCCGATCGCGCAAAGATATTGAAATATGCGGCTGCTAGTGATATTTTTTGTCGCGCGGCTTTATCTGAGGGGCAGGGTATTGTTTTTTTGGAGGCGATGGCAATGGGCCTGCCGGTGGTTGCAACTAAAGTTGGTGGTATTCCAGAAACCGTGGTTTCGGGTACGGGTATATTGGTTTTGCCGCAACAAGTACATGAACTCGCGGCCGCGCTTCGACAAATTCAATCAGACCCATTACTAGCAGCACAATTAGTGGCCGCGGCACAAAAACAGGTGCAATTATTTGACTGGTCAATCTTGGCGCCGCAGATAGACGAGTGGATTACGAAAACGGTATTCGATGTTTGACAATCAGGTTTATTTTTTGTTAGACTAATGAGCACTATGACACAGAAACCAACGATTGGAATAATGGGCACCGGCATGGTAGGCGGTGCAATGCAGCGTTTTTTGGGTAAACAAAATTACGAAATTGTTTCTTACGATCCACCAAAGGGATTGGACGATGTTGCTGCATTGGGCAAGGCCGATATTATTTTCGTTTGCGTGCCAACTCCATACGACGAAGATCGTGGCGGTTTTGATTTATCGTACGTTGATGCGGCGCTTGCAGTTATTCCTGCCGGCAAAACCGTGGTAATTAAATCAACCGTACTTCCTGGTACCACCGAAAGCTATCAAACCAAATTTCCAGAATTAAAATTACTTTTTAATCCAGAATTTTTGACCGAAGAAACAGCAGATCAGGACATGTCATTTCCAGATCGCCAGATTATTGGTTACACCAAACAAAGTTTTACGGTTGCTGCCGATGTCATGCTGCTTTTGCCGCTCGCGCCATTCGAGCGAATTATTCCTGCGACTGAAGCAGAAATGGTTAAATATTTTGGTAATACTTGGTTTGCGGTTAAGGTTGTTTTTGCAAATCAAATGTACGATGTTTGCCAAAAACTTGGCATCGATTACGATACGGTTAAAGAATCTGCTGCCGCAGATAAACGCATTGGCCGCTCGCATCTTGATGTGTTTCACAAAGGGTTTCGCGGATATGGCGGTAAATGTTTGCCAAAAGATACTCGCGCGCTTATTCAACTTGGTGATCGTTTAGGTGCTCCTGTTGAGTTACTTAAAACCACGGAAGCGATTAATAACGCATTGGTTGCACAATCTCGCCTTGATAAAGACCGCTAAACGCTGCTTATTGGCCTTTTTGATAAAAAACCACGTGGATGGTTTTTAAAATAATTGCCAAATCGATTACCAGTGATCGATTTTTAATGTAATATAAATCGTATTGAAATTTGCGGATTTGTTGCTCGGTGTTTGCGGCATACGGATAAACCGCTTGTGCCCAGCCCGTAATTCCAGGTTTTACCAAATGCCGTATCTGATAGTACGGCATTTGTCGTTCAAATTCATATACAAATTGTGGGCGCTCGGGGCGGGGACCGATAAAACTCATATCACCATTAAAAATGTTGATGACCTGTGGTAATTCATCGATGCGCATACGACGGAGCCATTTGCCAAATGGCAACACGCGTGGATCGTTGCGATCTGCCATTTGCGCGCCAGCTAATTCGGCGCCGCCATCCGCGCTTAAAGCTTGCATGGTACGAAATTTAATAACTTTAAAGTGTTTTCCATTTTTACCAACGCGTTCTTGTAGATAAAATAAGGGGCCCGGTGAACCCATTTTAATGCCAATAGCAACAATCGGTGTTAACAAACAGAGCATGAGAAAACCAACGGTCGCGGTGACAAAATCAAACACGCGATGCAGTAAATCATACCCAATTCGTTCCGTCTTGATATGGTGAAAAAACCACTCTTCATTGAGCGCTTCAAGTGGAATGCGGCCGGTAAAGGTGCTGATAAATTCGTCCGCGGGCAACACATTCATGTGCCAAAAAAGTAACTCGTAAAGTTCCTGTTGTACGCGCAGTGCAATATGTGTTTGTCCCACAACCATGAGATTGATGGAATGTTCCGATGCAATAGCGCGTAGCGGCGTGCTTTCTGGAAAATGAGGTATACCAGCAATTGGATGCGGCGCTTCTGAAACGATACCCACAATTTCATATCCAAATTGTGGATGATTCACTAAATCAGTAACGACCTCAAGAAGTTCCGCGGATGGATGAACAATGAGGGTACGAATGCGTGCGGCACTGACACTGCTAATGCCGAGTCGCCAAAGCACTAACAGTGCAGAGAAAAATCCGAGACAAATCATCAGGTTTGTTTTTGGTGCAATACCAAAAAAGGGAAAAATATAAAATAGCGGCGCGGCGATTACGAGACAGATAATCACGGTCTCGAACAGGCGGCGATACAGAGGCAAGGACGGTTTTTGTAGTGATAAGTCATACATGCCATTTGCATACAAAAGCACCAGCCAGATCGCAAAAACAAGGCTCATAGGGGCCACATGAAGTGCAAACATTGCTTTAAATCCGGCTGATTTGTAGCGTACCAGAAGGGTAAGTGCTAATGCCCCATACATTAGCAAAAAATCAACCACGAGAAGAATGAATTGACGTTTTTTGACATTGACCATAAGACCCACGTATAATTGGCAAAGTTATACCATAAAAGCAAAATTTTTTCAAGTTAGTATGAATACGCGCGGAATATCTATTTTATCGGTTTTAGTGGTTGTTATTGTTGTCTGCGCCGGAGGATTTTTTTACTTGGCTCCAAAAAAATCAGATAATCCATCACGCACATTACTTGCATCACATCCAGAGTTGTATACGTATTATGATGAGGCTATTGCGGCCCAGAAGGATATCGCATCAAATGGTTCGATCGCCCAACCGTATTTGCACGTTGGTCTTGAGTGGGCAACGATTGGTAGTATTACAAAAGATCCTGTATGGTATCAGGCAGCATTGCGTGTATATCA
This sequence comes from Candidatus Magasanikiibacteriota bacterium, assembly GCA_903893485.1. GTDB lineage: Bacteria > Patescibacteriota > Patescibacteriia > Magasanikbacterales > 2-02-FULL-50-9b > 2-02-FULL-50-9b. The sequence continues at coordinate 53,520 of CAITMK010000014.1, read as the reverse complement.
GCAAGCTGATGCTGCACTTCAGGGCAAGAACTCTGTAATCTTGCTAAATTTAGCAGATACACAAACGCAACTTGGTCAGTATAATGATGCAAAAAACACGCTTGAACGAACGATCGCACTTACACCTGGCGATGCCACGGTTTATTCAACGCTCATTGATTTGCTTCGGTATAAATCAAAAGCGTCACCTGATGAAATCTTGGCCGTATATGCAGAGGGAATTAAGCGTGTTCTTGGCGCGGGCGAGCTATTCATTGAACGCGCCGCATATTTGCGCGATATTGGTCGTTTTGCAGACGCACGCGCGGATTATGAGGCAGCACATAAAGGTGGCGCATTATCGGATCAAGCTTACGCATCAGCGCTTAAAGAGCTTTCTGCGGCTCAAAAATAATTTTAAAGTCACATGACGGTTCATTCTCATACCATTCCATCACGAATCGCACACACAATTATTTTGTGCGCGCTTTTTGTATCGCCACTGTCTGCGTTTGCATTTCAACCAAACGATCCACAATGGTCAGAGGCAAATGGAATTAGTATGCTGCATTTACCCGATGCGTGGGATAAAACTCAGGGATCAAGCGACGTGATTGTTGCAGTAATTGATACGGGTGTTGATATTTTAAATCCCGATATCAGCCAAAATATTTGGTCAAATCCCGGAGAAAAGTTAGATGGCTTGGATAATGACAACGATGGATATATCGATGATTTAAATGGCTGGAACTTTGTTGATAATAATTCAAATGTTCGACCAGATCCTTCAGTTACATCATCAACTCGGATTGGAATAAATCATGGTACCGTGGTTGCGGGTATTATTGGCGCGGAGGGAAATAATTTTTTGGGTGGCGCGGGCGTTGCGTGGCATGTTAAAATCATGCCGCTTAAAATTTTAAATGAACGTGGTGATGGAGATTCTGATTTGGCTGTTAAGGCAATTGATTATGCGATTGCACACAAAGCGCAGATTATCAATTTGAGTTTTGTCGGCCCAACACCAAGTTTAAATTTTATTCAGGCAATTCGCCGTGCGTATCGTGCGGGTATCACGGTTATTGCAGCAGCAGGAAATGCGCCGGAACATGCTGCGGGCACTAATTTAAATTTGGAACCACAATATCCCGTTTGTTTTGATGATCCACTCAAAGAAGAAAATTGGGTAATTGGAGTTGCGGCTTTAAATGATATTGGAACGCTTGCACCATTTTCAAATTACGGAAGTAAATGTGTTGATATTTCAGCGCCAGGATTTCGAATTTCATCGACATTATTTTTTGATCCAACACATGGATTTTCTGATATTTATGGTGGCACATGGTCGGGTACTTCAATCGCTGCACCATTTGTTACGGGTGTTGCGGCGTTGGTTAAATCAATTCAACCAAATTGGGGTCCCAATGAAATTCGACAAGCGCTTGTCGACACATCAGATCCAATTCCGGGTAATGGAGATTTATCCGCGGGGCGCGGTTCACTCAATGCGGCAAAGGCGGTTCAATATGCAATTCATGGTGGCGCGGCGCCAGATACAAGTGCCGTAGCGGGGATTGTATACAATAAAAAAGGCGCATCGTTGGTCGTTCAAAATGAATCGCTCGATGAACAGCGTCGTATTTTATTTGCGCCGGGAAAAATCACCACGGCTCAGGCGCTCAGTGCCGATATCGACGGCTCAGGCGCAACGCCATTTATCGTTGCGTATAATGATGCAAAGGGGCCAATTATTAAATTTTTGCAACAAAATGGAACCTTAATTACCACCATCAGACCATTTGGTCCAAAGGTGCGTGGCGCGGTGCATATTACTGCCGCCGATCTTAATCGCGATGGCTCATCAGAAATTATTGCGGTCGCGGATAATAATCCAACCATGGTAATTATTGGCGGTGATGGAAAAATTCGGCGTGCACTTCCATTAATCGATGCCAAAGGGGTGCTCGGAATCACTTCGTATTTTCGGGCGGGTGCAGAATATATTGTAACAACGGTTACACACAAAAATGACATTACCGCATATGCATGGAATGATATCGGTGCGTTTGTTTCATCGTTTCAAGTACCAACTCAAAAGGGAGTAAATTATTCATTTGGTTCTGCTCCACAAATGAACGGATCAGATGATGCCTTATTTGTCTCGGCAACAACTGGACAAAATATTTTAATCACGTACTACGATATTTTTGGAAAACTGTTAACAACGTATTCGCCTGCAATTCCGGATGGTAAGCTAATTGGAATTTCTTTTGCGCACATTGGTGATGCACTTCGCCTTACCGCAACTTCACAAATTGACAACTCGCTTGAACTATCGATTTTTGACGCGCACGGTCTTATCAATTATGTACTTCGTCGTGATATTGTAAAAGGTGATCGATTTGATCCGTTTATTTTTGCACAGTAGCGCATTTTGGTATATAGTGTTTGCACGTTCTTATTTTTTGAAATATGGCAGATAGCACACAAAAACGCACCGTAATTGTTTTGGGCGGGGCCGGTTTTATTGGCTCGCATCTTTGCGAATCATTACTCGATGATGCGCGAGTAATTTGCATTGATAATTTATCAAGTAGCACTTCAGCAAATATTGAACAACTTTTGGCGCATCCGGATTTTGTTTTTATTAAACACGATATCACTGAGCCGCTTGATTTATCAACATTACCTGTGTACGAACGTTTCAAAATGAGCGTGCATGGTGTTTCAGAAATTTATCATTTAGCATGTCCTATGAGCGTGCGCAATTTTCGTGCCATGCGCGTGCCAATTTTGGATGCGCACAGTGTTGGTATCAAAAACATGCTCATGCTTGCAATGCAGTATAAGGCGAAAGTTATTTTTGCATCGTCTTCAACTGTTTATGGCCAGCGGTATTCAGATGTGGCGGTCAAGGAATCTGATGTGGGCATTACCAATCATTTGCAAAGTCGCGCCGCCTACGATGAAAGTAAGCGGTTTGCCGAAACAATGCTTACGATTTATGCAGACACATTTGGTGTTGATGTGCGCATCGCGCGTTTGTTCCGCACCTACGGCCCACGACTTAAAATGTTCGATGATCAGATGATTACAGAATTTGTTTTGTCAGCCATGGATGGTGAGCCAATGAAAATTTATGGCACGGAAAATTTTCGCACGTCACTTTTATATGTTACAGACGCGGTTTCTGCGCTTATCAAATTAGCAAAAGTACCTGCGGGTGTTGGGCCAGTAAATATTGGTGGTGATGAAGAATTTTACATGAAAGATGTTGCAGCACGTGTGAATAAACTTTTGGGTACTACAGTGCCAATACTATACGAACAGCCACTCGAATTTTTATCAGAACACCCAATGCCAGACATCACCTATGCGAAAGAAGCGATCGGTTGGATGCCGCTGATGCGCCTTGATAATGGTTTACAGCGCATGATCGACTATGTTACAGCTAATCGCCACCGGCTTGCGTACGAAGGCGGGTAAGGGTAGAATGGCCTTCTTATGAAGACTCTCATCATCATTCCTGCATATAATGAAGCCCGAACCATCGCAAGCGTCTTAAAGACGATTCCGGCTGGATCGGCAGTGTTAGTGGTTGATGATGGCTCTGGCGACACAACGGGCCAAATTGCGGCCGCATGTGGCGCTCGCGTGGTTACCCACGTAATTAATCGTGGTTTGGGTGCGGCGCTGCGCACTGGTTTTTTGTATGCACAGCGTTTTGGTTTTGACTCGGTAATTACCATGGATAGCGATGGGCAGCACACTGGTGCGGATATTGCAGCTTTTGTTACGGCCTTGGGTCAGGGAGCAGACATAATCATTGGTCGCCGCCAAGCAAATCATATGCCGCCCATTCGTCAGTGGTATAACGGGTTGGGCGCACTTCTTACACGAATTTTATTTGGTTCAGCGCTCGTTGATACGCAATCTGGTTTTCGTGCAATTTCGGTGTCAGCACTTCGTCGCATGCATTTAACGTCATCGCGCATGGAAATTTCATCCGAAATTGTTGCGGAGGCACATCGTGTTCATGCAAAAGTTGTTGAGATTCCCATTCAGATTGTGTATACCGAATACTCCATGAGCAAAGGCCAAAATTTATTTGAAGGATTCCGTACCGCGTGGCGTTTGGTACTTAAAAGTTTTTCCTAATATGCACGGACCTTCGGTTATTCAAATTTTACTTTCGGTTATTGCGCTTTTTGCGATTTATAATATTTTTACTCGCACTGCCGCACGACGCATGGGTATTATGTTTGCGGCTGTTTGGTTTGCGGGCGCGCTAGGCTTTTTGTTTTTTGTGTGGTTTCCAAATTACGCAACCGTGGTCTCACAAAAAATTGGTGTGGGTCGTGGTGTTGATGCAGCGCTGTATATTTCAGTTGCACTTTTATTTTTTATTGTGCTCAGAATTTTAATTCGTTTGGAGCGTCAAGAAGATATCATGACGCGTTTGGTGACTGAAATTGCGCTGCTGAATGCTGAAGAAAAAAAAGAAGATTTGGTATGACCAAAAAAAAAATCGCATTGGTAAGCGCTGTTTTTGCGCCAACCCAAGGTGGAATGGCAACGGCTGCGACTGCGGAGGCAATCGCGTTACCTGATTTTTTTGACGTAACTGTTTTTACGCTCGCCGGCGGTGATTTGGGCGACGTACCATTTGCTTTGCGTCGGCTCCGTGGATTTCCACGGATTTCGCTTGGCGGATTTGTGCCACAACTTTTTTGGTATCTGCGCGATTTTGATGTGGTATATGCGCAGTTGCCAGCGTACGGTTTTTTGGTGCCGCTTATTTTTTGGAAACTTATTTTTCGAGGGCGATTAGTGGTGACATTGCACATGGACCCCGTTGGTACAGGTTGGCGTAACATTATTTTTGCGTGTGAACGATTATTTTTGCGAGCGGCGGTGCGCATGGCGGATATCGTGCGCGTCAGTAGTGATGCACTCGCTACAAATTCTTTGATTGGTCCCTCGCAGCAGATTCGAGTTATTCCGTTCGGTGTTCATCAAAAATTTTTTTCGGTTCCTAAAAAATGGGGCAACGATATTACATTTTTATTTGTTGGTCGCTTAGCGACGACACATTATTTTAAAGGTGTACCGATTTTGCTTGAAGCGTTTGCGGCATGCGTTACCGCGGGGCATAACTGTTTTTTGCGTATTGTTGGTGACGGTGACTTGCGCGCTTCATTTGAACTTCGGGCAAAAGAACTGGCTATCGCAGATCGCGTAACTTTTTTAGGTTCTATTTCTGATGAATTGCTCGTACAGGAATATCAAAATGCACATGCGTTAGTTTTGCCATCAACTGATAGCTCGGAAACGTTTGGATTGGTGCTTCTTGAGGCGCTTGCTTGTGGTACGCCAATCATTGTGAGTGATTTGCCGGGTACGAGTACAGTGATGCAGGGCTTTTCAGTAGGTAAATTAGTACCTCCTGGCGATGCTGGCGCGCTTGCGCAGGTACTCGAAAGTTTTATTATTGATCAGCCATGGTGGATTCGGGCAGCGGAGCACGCGCCGGCGGCCGCTGCAGCCCAAGGTAACTGGAAAAAAGTTGCAGAGCGACTTGTAAATCTGCTATAATCCCAGCCACGTAATTCATTTTATTTTTTATATGGACACACAAGAACAGAAATCTTGGATGGACGCTTTGCCACCACGCGTTTTATTTTGGGGAGGATTGCTCGGTGGCGTTTTAGTACTTTGTACGATTGGTTTTTTCATTTTACTTGGCATCACGCTTCATAAAGGTGGCGATTACAGCACCACGTATGGTGATCAGGCAAATGGTGCGGCTCCAAGCCCATCTGCTGCAGCACCATCCGGTGCTCAGCCTACGACCAAAGCTCCCGCAGCTGTTGGCGCCGATGAACATTTATACGGTAACAAAAATGCAAAAGTAACTTTGGTTGAATACTCAGATTTGCAGTGCCCATTTTGTAAGAGTTTTTTTCCAACCGCAGAACAGTTAGTTGACAGCTCAAATGGTCAGGTTCGCCTTGTGTACCGTCATTTTCCACTTGATTCTATTCACCAATTTGCACAACAAGCAGCTCAAACCGCTGAATGTGTAACAAGTCTTGGTGGTAACACAGCATTTTGGAAGTTTGCAACAGTAATATTTGGCAATCAGGAATCACTGAGCGCTTCAATGCTCCTTGATACTGCAGCTAAAGTTGGCGTAAATCGTGCAGCGGTTGATGCTTGTGTTAAGAGCGGCAAATTTGCGTCAAAGGTTGCTGCAATGCAGCAGGAAGGTAATAATATCGGTGTTCAGGGTACTCCAGCTACATTTGTTGTAGCAGCTGATGGTTCATTCGAACTTATGCCAGGCGCGCTTTCATACGATAGCGCAAAGGCATATGTTGATCGCGCACTTGCAAAATAAAATCTATGGGTAAAAGATTTTTAAAGGGCGTCGCTCTTGGAGGTCTTGTGGGCGCTTTGTCTGTTTGGATGCAGACAACGCCAAAAGGTAAAGAAAAAAAGGCTTTAATCGAAGAAAAAATTAAAGACGTGTGGGGCAAAATCCAAAAAGAATATGCAGCTGGACATCCAGATGGTATTAAAAATATCAAGAAAGATGTGTCAGCAGCACTTAAGAGTTGGGATAAATCAGCAGGTCACGCCGAAGTTAAAAAAGCTTTAAATTCGCTGGCTAAGAAGTTGAAATAATCCACTTTTCCCCAGGGATAAGTTGTGATCGTGGCGCCCTTGAAAAAGGGCGCCATTTGTGTTAAGGTTAAGTCGCTCCAGAAACTTTGTTTGAGCGGTCATTTTTTTAAAAAAGACCCCGTATGCAAAGGAGGGGGGCGGTCTGATGAACTTTTGTTCACCGCGTTGCCGAGATCAACGCGCACGGTTTTTTTGGCAAGGAGGGGAATTGCTGGAAAATCCCTGGGGACAGCTTGTAAGACGGAGGATATCTCGCATTATTGTAAGGGGGGAATATTTTGCGGGCGCTTGGTGGTATGGCACACATCAGCGCCCGTAGGGTATACTATTTCCTAATCATGAAAATTTTAATGGTAATTACGCTGGGGGATCTTGGTGGCGCGCAGCGTCATGTTTTGGATACCTCAGCGGAACTTGCAGCACGCGGCTATGAAGTGACGGTTGCGATCGGTGGAACTCAAATGGCGCTCGAATCAGCGCTCTATGAGGCAAATTCCACCATTGCTGTTGTTCGGATTCCACATTTGATTCGAGATATTTCATTTGTATCAGAAATTCGCGCACTAGTTGAACTCTATCGGCTTGTCCGAAAATTAAAACCAGATGTGGTACATTGTCACAGCTCAAAAGCTGGAGTTATCGCTTCAATTGCGGGCAAGATTGCTGGGGCGCATGTTGTGTATACCGCACACGGATTTGTATTTCGAGAAAATATTTCATTAAAAAAACAATGGTTTTATAGATGCGTGGAATGGTTTGCATCTATTTTTCGAGATCGCGTTATTGCGGTTTCAGATAGTGATCGTGAGGCAGCAATTAAAGCGTGGATTGTGCAACCAAAAAAAATTATTACCATACATAATGGTATTGCACTTCAAAGCACGGATGCGTTTTTGTCGCGATCGAATGCGCGTGCAGAAATGTCTCGCTGGGCTGGAGCGAATTTGTCGGACGCGCATTTGGCAGTTGCGATTGCAAATTTGTACCCACCAAAAAATATTCCGCTCTTGATTCGTTCATTTGAATTTGTGGTTCGTAGAGATCCAAAAGCGCGGCTTTTAATTATCGGTGACGGCGAAGAACGCGCAAAATGTGAAGCGCTTATTCAGGCAGTGCCAATCCTTGCTAAGACCGTATTTATGGCAGGGCAGCGGGCTGGTGCGGTTTCGCATATCAAAGGTGCCGATGTAATTTGCCTGTCATCAACCAAAGAAGGTCTGCCATATGTTTTGCTTGAAGCAAAATTAGCTGGCGTCCCGATTGTTGCAACGCGCGTTGGTGGTGTTGCGGAAATTGGCGAAGGTCCTGGAATGCAATTGGTGGTTTCGCATTCTCCAGAATTGTTAGCAGAAAAAATCTCTGAGATTTTATTGAATCCACCGCATCTTATGCCAGGCTTGCCAGAAGAATTTACACTGAATCACATGGTAAATTCAATTGAGAGTTTGTATTTAAGTATTGTTTAGTAAATCTCAAAGTGAATATTTGCCGTTGGTATTGAAGCTGTAAGTAGTGCGGCGCGAACCTCTTTTACCATTTCAGGGTTTCCACAAATGTACCAAGCGGCATTTGCGTTTTTTGTAATTAAATCAGCTGTATGATTTGTGACGCGTCCTTTTAGGCCGCTCCAAGTATTTGAAGGTTGCGAAAGCGTGATGAGCGCATCCACGGGTAACTTATCCGTCCAAAACAAACGTGATTCATTTCGAACGCCAAATAAAATGGTAGTTGGAATTTTTGGCGTGTCGCTTTCAATAAAACTAATCATTGGCGCAAGGCCTGTGCCAGTTGCAATAAAAACTCGAGCCGTGTCCTGAGGGTTTAGTACAAAACGTCCAATTGGTTTTTGAGCTTCAATTTGAGCGCCGATGTTTGCGGTTTCTAAAAAACCTGAAACATGACCCTCTGGTTTGTAAGTGACTAAAAAAGTTAAAGTTGAGGCATTTGGCGCGCTTGCCACGGAAAATGCCCGGCGATCTTTGGGTGCTGCACCTATTTGGCTGAGCATGGTAAATTGGCCTGGTTCAAATAAAAAAGGGCCTTCTGCTGCAAAAGTAAAGCTACGGGTATCCTCGGTGAGGATCTTTTTTTCGAGAAGTGTGAGTAACATACTCACAATTTAATCACACTTGACAGTTTTTGGAAAGCGTGGAACCCGGTTAATAGAACTATCCTTCAGTTCATAGGAGTGCGTCATGGAATTGGTAACCAAACTTTCTCTCGGTACCGCGGTGCAAAATCGTCACGAACTTCGCGTGCAGCGTGCGCAACGGTTGCATGATTGTGGGTGGCCTGGCGCGCGGCAGCCGTTCCAAAAGTACCTTCTCTCGATTCCCGAGATTCCCAAGGAGTTATTTTTTGCGGCGCAGCACGCAGGAGCACATCTCATTTTAGCCGATGAGCGTATGTTTTTTCGTGATATGTGCCGTCAGCTGACCATCTGGTTTCCGCTTGGTGCGCAAAAGTATTTGGCTGTTGATTTGGAGCCGAGTCACGAAAATTCCGTGTATTGGTTTGCGGTCCAATTTGAAAGCGGTAAGTTTCCTGATCAGGGTATCACCATTCGTCAGGGCATGTTTGTGTACGCGCAATTTCCGCATTTATTTTGGGACGAACCAATTGTGTGTTCCTGCACGTATATTGGAAATTCGTTTCAGTATCGGGCGTGCTTCATGCGCGACACAGGGGCCTACTCGCTTGGTGTTGTAGACGCAACGGTTACACGGTCTTTTATGGCGCCGGCGATTCTCTCGTACGCCTAAAATCAAAAGTGCGCATTGGCTACCGCCCGTACGCACTTTTGAGTAAATTTATTTAGGCTTCTTCGCGGTCGCGACGAATTAATAACCAATGATACCAGAAAAGTGGTATGGCAATGATTAAAAACGAAATTTCTTGTACTAAATCGCGGTCGCGCTGCGCAATGCGATTTTGTTCGGCATTTTTATCATCAAGCGCTTTTTGAGTTGCTTGCTGCTCGGCGGTTGGACAAGTAATTTTATTTGTTGGGTCTGGGGTGCATGGAATGGCTACTGGTGCAGTCTGGTAATAATTATAGTCAGCTTGCGGAAATACCCAAGTGCGAAGCGCTAAATTAACCATACTTACAAGCGAAAATACAATCATGAAAAGTGAGATTGCACTAACGAGGTATAAATAGATGTTTCGAATCAGGTTTTTTGTTTGTGTCATATGTGATTACTATACGAAGTTTAGGCTAATAAAGCAAGAAAATCTGGTTTTAGCCGCATTAATAACATACCTTGACAGTCTGAATTAGTTCTGGTAATGTATTTCACATGCCTGAATGGTATGTATTTATGGCCTTAACCCTCAACAAACAAACCGATTACGCACTCCAATTTTTAGCAGCCCTTTCAAAACTTCAAGAAGGGGAGAGTTTGGCGTTGTCAGTATTTGCAAAGCGTGGGCGCGTTTCGTTTCTTTTTTTGCAGCGCATTGTAGGTAAACTTCGTGCGGCAAACTTGGTGACCGCATCCAAAGGACGCAGCGGGGGTTATAAACTTGCTTTGCCTGCCGACAAAATCACGGTGCTCAAAGTCGCTGATGCACTTGAAGGTGAAATGGCCATGGTGCCTTGTCTTACTGTAAATGACGTGAGCTGTCCTCACGCATCGGTGTGCATGACGCGTACTAATTTTCATACCATCAATGCGTATATTCAAAAATATTTACAATCAATAACTGTCGCGGATCTTATCAAAAAAGTATGAAATCACTTTCTGAAATTGAAAAACGAATTGTATATTTAGATCATGCGGCGACCACTCCAACGCATCCAGACGTTGTTGCAGCGATGCTTCCATACTTCACGGACCACTTTGGTAATCCAAGCGGTTTGTACGAAATTTCTCGCGATGCAAGTGAAGCGCTTTCAAGCGCGCGCGAATCAATCGCTCAAATTTTACATTCACGTCCAGAAGAAATTATTTTTACCGGCGGCGGCACGGAAAGTGATAATTTGGCACTCTTTGGCATTGCCCGCAAGTACGGTGCAAAATGGGGAAAGCATATTATAACTAGCCAAATCGAACATCATGCAGTTTTGCTTCCAACTGAAGTTTTAAAAAAAGAAGGTTTTGAAATTACTGAAACAACCGTGAATGAACACGCCGAAGTTTCGGTTGAAAATATTATTGCAGCGCTTCGCCCGGAAACTGTTTTGATTTCAATTATGTATGCCAACAATGAAGTTGGCACTATTGAGCCAATTGCAGAAATTGGCGCGGCGATTCAGCGTTGGAAAAAAGACAATGGCCGCAAGCCAATTGATCCGCCTTTTTTGCACACCGATGCATGTCAGGCAGCTGGCGCGCTCAACCTAAACGTTGATGAATTAAAAGTTGATTTGCTTACACTGAATGGTTCTAAAATTTATGGGCCAAAAGGTGTTGGGATTTTGTATGTACGCCGCGGCGTACAACTTGTACCACTTATCGTTGGTGGCGGTCAGGAAAATCGACTTCGTTCGGGTACTGAAAACGTTCCTGCGATTGTAGGGCTTGCACGCGCGTTGGAAATTGCAACAGAAAAACGTGAAACCGAAAATGCGCGTCTTGCTGAACTTCGCAATTATTTGTGGGCCGAAATTCAAGTGCGTGTACCAAAAGTAATTTTGAATGGCCATCCGACGAATCGTTTGCCAAATAATTTGAATTTTACGATTTTAGATATCGAAGGCGAAGCCGCGCTACTTTACATGGATGAATTTGGAATTTCGCTTTCAACCGGTTCGGCATGCACTTCAACATCGCTCGATCCATCACACGTGATTTTGGCGATGGGCAAGCCATATGAATATGCGCATGGATCGCTTCGTATGACACTCGGCGCGTCTACTACGCGCGAAGATATTGATCACGTGCTCGAAGTGCTTCCACCGGTTGTCGCACTTCTGCGGTCAATTTCGCCGCTCAATCTCTCAATGGATCAAAAACAAGAAAATATTGCAGCGCACAGTGCATTCGTCGAAGACGGTGTGCCTCACTGGATGAAAAAATAAAATAATTATATGGAAGATACAAACGCAAAACCACTCACAACCTCCGACATGCAAACGGCTGATGTCGTTAACCCGCACACCAAACAAAAGTGGGCGTATTCACCAATTGTGAAGGAACATTTTTTTCATCCAAAAAATTTGCTTTTGGAAGAACCAGCGCCAGATCAATTTGATGCGCGCGGTACGGTTGGTTCGCCTGCATGCGGCGACGTAATGGATATTTGGATTAAAGTTGATCCTGCAACTGAACGCGTCGTTGATTTGAAATGGAAAACTTTTGGTTGTGGTAGTGCCATTGCGGCGACCTCAATGTTTAGTGTCATGGTTACCGAAAATGACGGTCTCACGCTTACCGATGCGCTTAAAATTAAACCGCAAGATATTATGGAACGCCTTGGTGGTTTGCCAAATCGTAAAATTCATTGTTCGGTGCTCGCTGACAAAGCATTCCGCAAAGCGGTAAATAATTATTTCCACGCGGTTGGTAAACATGATCGCGTAGAAGTTGAAGGCGCACGTGTGATTGACGCACGCATGAATATTACCGACAAAGATATTGAAGAAGCCGTTTTGGAAGGCGCACTGAACCTCGAAGACATGCAGAAAAAATTGAAAGTTGGCGTGGGCGATCCGGCCGCAATTCCGGAAATTGAACAGTTGATTCGCTTTTATAAAGAAAAATATTTTGGCGCTTAATTGTGATATAATGAAGTTATATGGAAGAAACACCAAAAAAGAAAATTGCAAAAGTAATTGTTGATCGTGAAGCTTGCATTGGTGCCGCATCGTGTGTGGCTGTTGCGGGCCGTACCTTTTATATGGACGATGAAAACAAAGCAGTGGTTATTGAACCATGGACTGACGATTACGACACGATTTTGCTTGGTGCGCAAAGCTGTCCAACGCTTGCGATCACCCTTATCGACGAAGAGGGAAATCAAATCTACCCATAATGGGTAGATTTTTGTGATATACTGTTACTGCTTAATTTAAACTTACAAAATTTTATGCGTTTTCGAAATTTAGTAATTGGCGGTGCAATGCTCGCGGTAACCGCTGCTCCTGCATTTGCATTTGCTCAAACTGCGCCCGCTCAAGCTGATCTTGGTTTGCAGGGTCAGGCAGCTGCGGCAAACACTGCTCCGGTACAGGGCGATTTAGGTTTGCAAGCACAGAATGACCAAGTTCAAACGTATGCGCAATCCTCAGCGCTTGGGGTGAACGATTACGCAAGTATTGCAACTCGCGTGATGTCTACGTTTGCAACTTTCGCAATTGTATTTATTCCACTTACATTACTTTTAGTTGTTTTTCCAATTTGGGCGCTCATTAAAATTGCATATAAGGCACATATTCGTTATGGCTGGACGATTTTTTTGCCATTCGTAGCACCATTTATGTTTGCTAAAATTGGCGGCAAATCTGCCTGGTTTGGTCTTATCCAATTTGTATTTATTTTTGCATCATTTGGTGGTATGGTAAGCGCTCTTTCATCACTTATTTTGCTTGCGTACTATATTTGGCTTGGCATGTTGGTTTCCGAAAGATTTGGTCACTCAAAATGGATGGGTATCATGCTCGTTCTTCCAATTGTAAACTATTTCTGGCTTGGTGACATTGCATTCTCTAAGAACTCCGTGTACATTGATTAGTGTGAAACTGTATATTGTAGCAACGCCAATTGGAAATTTAGGAGACCTCACGGCCCGCGCGCGTGAGGTCTTATTGGCTGTACCGCTTGTTTTTGCGGAAGATACGCGCATGACTTCCAAATTATTGGCACATATTGGCGCGACGCCATCGGTTGCATCACTCCATCATCACAGCACGCCACAAGAAATTCAGCGTGCGGTGGCGTCGCTGCAAAAAGTAGGGGAGGCTGCGCTTGTTACCGATGCGGGTACGCCGGGCATTTCCGATCCAGGCAATTTTTTTGTGCATACCATTGCAACGCAACATCCAGAAATTGAAATTTCTCCAATTCCTGGTGCGTCATGCGTTACGGCTGCGCTTTCGGTTTCTGGTTTTCCTACCGACCGGTTCCGTTTTATGGGTTTTGCGCCCCATAAAAATAAACGCAACAAATTTTTTGACGAAGTTGCGGCCACCGAAGAAACCGTGGTCTTTTTAGAATCAGTACATCGTATTTCAAAAACACTGCAAGATGTTGCGCGCGTTGCGCCTGCTCGCCAAATGCTTCTCGCGCGTGAGCTTACCAAAATTCACGAAACATTATATCGTGGCACGCCCGCAGAAGTTTTATCGCAGCTCAAAGCTGAAGAAACGCGCGGCGAATTTGTTATTGTTTTGGCGCCGCAGTAATACTTGACTTTTTTATATTTTGTAACTACAATCTTTTTTACGTACTGAACAGTACGAGGGGGTTTCCATGCATCAGACTTTGAATTTTCATCCCCAAACGGGGTTGCGGCAAGTCGCCGGTGTCTATTGCGAAATTGTGCGTACCGTAACCGACATCGCTCGCCTCGTGGTGGGCGCGCCTGAAGACGGCGCATTCGGCAAGGTTAATCGTGCGTTGAAGGAAGTGGACATTCTTCTCGCGCGCGTTTGGCTCACGCACCGAGATTTGTCCTGCGGGTACTTTTTGGAGTACGACATGCTGGTTCGGGGAATCAATCCGGAGCGGGTCGATGAATCGATTCCGACGGGTGGATTTCCGGGCGGTGCGGTGTGCGTCGCAAGTCTGCGCTATCAGGTGGAGCCGACGTTTCTCTGCAAAGATGACGCGCTTGGCCCATACCTGTCCGCGTCCATTACGGAGGCGACCTTCTTGGCCTACTTGGGGTACTGCAGTCGCCGTCGGCGCAACAATTTGCCACTGGCGGCGTTTGTCAGCGCTGAAGGCGAGCGTTGGGTGTACGAAGCAAAGCCCAAGGGGTCTGGCATTATGGTGGAACGCACTCCATTCGGCACGCCCGGCCATCTGCTGTCGGCTGGCACCACGCTTGTGCTGCACGCCTAGAACTTCGGCGTGCGTCGCAGCGACTCTGTGCAAGGACCTTCGGGACCTTGCACAGATTTTTTTATTGCGCGGCCGCGTATTTTTTGATAAGCTGGTCCCATATGTCAAAGCGATCCGACCATTATTACCTCACGACGCCAATTTATTATGTGAACGCATCGGCTCATATTGGCCATGCGTATACTTCTATTGCGGCAGATATTATGGCTCGGTTTCAGCGCTTGCAGGGCAAAGAAGTTAATTTTTTAACCGGTACCGACGAGCACGGCCAAAAAATTGCGCGCGCCGCAGATGCAGCGGGCGTGACGCCACAACAGTTTGTTGATGGCATTGCACAAACGTTTCGTGATTTACATACAACGCTGGGGTGTTCAAACACGGATTTTATTCGTACCACCGAACCGCGCCATATTGCGGGCGCTCAAAAATTTTGGGAGGCTGCCGCGGCAGCAGGCGATATTTACAAAAAAACTTACGAAGGTTTGTATTGCGTTGGCTGCGAACAATTTTACAACGAAAAAGATTTGGACACCGAAGGCCGTTGCCCGATTCATTTAAAAAAACCAGAATTACTTGCAGAAGAAAATTATTTTTTCCGTCTCTCAAAATATTCTGACGCGCTAAAAAAACATTTTGATGAGCACATGGATTTTGTGTTTCCACAAAATCGCCAAAAAGAAATGCGTCATCTTTTGGACGAAGGTTTAGAAGACATTTCAATTTCGCGCAGCGTTGAAAAATTATCATGGGGCATTCCCGTGCCGGGCGATGACTCGCAAGTAATGTACGTGTGGTTTGACGCGCTTACTAATTATGTAACCGCAGTTGGGTATGGCGATGAAGCGCAAGATGATTTTTTTACAGAGTGGTGGCCAGCAAATGCGCATGTGATGGCTAAGGAAATCAATCGGTTCCACGCGCTGCTCTGGCCCGCAATGCTGATGTCCGCGCAGTTGCCGCTTCCGGGCAAAATTGTAGCGCACGGATGGCTTACGGTGGATGGTCAAAAAATGTCAAAGTCTTTGGGCAATGTGGTAAATCCGCTCGACATTATTTCTAAATACGGTTTGGATCCGTTTCGCTTTTTCTTGTTTCGCGAAATGCCGTTTGGTGGCGATGGTGATTTTTCTTTCACCAAATTGGAACAACGCTATCGCGCCGATTTGCAAAACGATTTAGGAAATTTAGTCATGCGCACGATTGCCATGGATATTAAATTTTGTGAAGGCGTGGTGCCAGCGATTACCGAAGCAACGCACGAAATTTTTTGGAGCCGTTATGCCGAGCACATGGAAAAATGGGAATTCCAACTCGCGCTCGAAGTGGTGTGGGATTTTGTGCGCAGTTTAAATCAACTCATCGACAAAGAAAAACCATGGACCGCTGCCAAAGAAGGGCGCACCGCGGATGTTGATCGTACACTCTACACTTTGATCGAAGGTTTGCGACAGATTGCATTTGCGATTTCGCCATTCATGCCCGCGTCATCAGAAAAAATATTGGCGCAACTTGGTTTTGAATCCTACGAACCTCAGTTCGAAAAAATTATGGAATGGGGTTTGCTGCAGCCAGGTGGAGTGTTACTCGCGGCGGATCCATTATTCCCACAATTAACTTAATTATATGGCGCTCTTTGATATCATTTTAGTAGTTTTGCTCGCAGGATTTATTTTTTCAGGATTTCGCATGGGATTGGTTCATGCGATTGGTTCCATTATTGGGGTAATTGTTGGCGCGTATGTTGCAACGCATTATGGTAATGATATTGCGCTGTGGATTGCAGACAAAACACATATTAATATTTTAGCATTTGGTAAGTGGATTACTTTTTTGCTGATTTTTTTGGTGGCGGCGCGCTTGTTTGGTATTTTATTTTGGTTTGTTGAAAAAACATTTGGTGTGCTTATTCATTTGCCCGTTATCGGTTCAATCGATTCTTTGGCCGGTGCAATTTTGGGTTTTGCGGAAGGCGTTTTGGTGATTGGGCTTTCATTGTACTATGCAAAATATTTGCCAGTTCCAGAATTTGCAGTTGCAATAAAAGGTTCTGCACTTGCGCCGCAATTTATTAATATGTCTCAAGTATTGCTGCCACTGGTGCCACAATCGATTCGCGATGTGATGTATGGAAAATTTTAAATTAATCGACACGCATAGTCACGTTTCGTTTGCGACGTACAAAAATGATATCAATGATGTTTTGGCCCACGCACGCGCGGCGGGTGTTGGCATGATTACAGTGGGCACGATGCAAAAAACAAGTCGCGAGGCAGTTGAGTTTGCGGCGCAGCATCCTGATGTATGGGCCGCGGTTGGCTTACATCCATCAAACATTCATCATATTCATCCAAGCGAAGACGAGGGCGATGGTCACGAAGATTTTGATTTTGATTTTTATAAGCAGCTCGCGCTGTCGCCAAAAGTTGTTGCCATCGGTGAGACGGGAATGGATTTGTATCGCGTGCCCGAAGGAATGGATGCTGCAAAAGTTGCGGCTGATCAGGAAAAAGTTTTTCGACTGCATTTGGATTTATGCGATGAGCTCGTAAAGCCAGTGATTATTCATTGCCGTGATGC
Organism: Candidatus Magasanikiibacteriota bacterium; assembly: GCA_903893485.1. Lineage (GTDB taxonomy): Bacteria > Patescibacteriota > Patescibacteriia > Magasanikbacterales > 2-02-FULL-50-9b > 2-02-FULL-50-9b. Next base: position 36,271 of record CAITMK010000014.1, on the reverse strand, counting down.
ACACGAAATTGTCACGCGCGTGTTGACTGAATATATTGCAGCAGGGAAATTGACGCGTCGTGGTGTGCTGCATTGTTTTACCGGCACCGCGGCCGAGGCAGAAAAATATGTTGCGCTCGGCATGTATATTTCAGTACCAGGCATTATTACGTTTCCACCAAAAAAGCCAGAAACCGAAAATTCACTCGCTGCTGCCGTGCGCGTGGTGCCACGTGATCGTTTGGTGGTGGAAACTGATTGCCCTTTTTTAACGCCAGCGCCGCATCGTGGTGAGCGTAATGAACCGGTGTATGTGGCGTTTACTGCGGCTGCCGTAGCGCAGATCTGGGGCGTGTCGGAGGAAGAGGCCGCAGCTCAGACTACTCAAAATGCACGGCTGCTTTTTGGAATTTAAATAATGCTTGACCCCGCGCAAAATTTTCTGTATCATATACATCGTCAATCGAACCCGTATGTCATTCAATGATTCAGATCGCCGATCATACATGTTAGGCCTCAAAATCATGGGTGATTTTGGAGCAAGTATTGCAGCGCCCGTGGTGTTGTTTGTGCTTGCGGGCAAATGGCTCCAAGAAAAATTTCATTTTGCACCATTTGGTATAATAATCGGGTTCGCGTTAGCGGCAACAATCAGCACATTAATTATTCGTCGCAAAGCAGCTTGGTACGCGGCAGAATACAAAACGCTCGAAACGCCGCACGCTACAAAACATTACACAGATCAGGATTTAGAAAATCTATGAACGTTCCACTCGCTGCCGAGCCAATTGCACATTTTGCCGGCCTTACCATTACCAACTCGATGATCAACGCATGGATCGTTACGATTTTTTTGGTACTTGTTGCAGCGTGGATTCGTTTCAAATCAAAACCGGGTGCACCAACCGGCCTTCAGAATATCATGGAAGCCATTGTTGAATTCTTTTTAAAAACAGCAGACAACGTAACGCACGATCGCGCACGCAGCAAAAAGTTTTTGCCACTGGTGCTTACGCTTTTTCTTTTCATTTTACTTAACAACTGGCTCGGGCAGCTTCCGGGCACCGGTTCAATTGGTTTTTGGAAGGGCACGGAATTTGTTCCACTTCTTCGCCCTGCAACGTCAGATTTAAATCTTACTTTGGCGCTCGGCTTATTCTCAATTGTGTGTACCCACTTGTTTGGCGTTGTCACTTTAGGCGTTTGGCGTCATACCAATAAGTTTGTTCAGATTGGGCCTTTGCTCAAATCATTCACCCAAGGGCCAACTGGTTTATTAACTGGCGTTATTCAATTTGGCGTAGGTTTAATCGAGATGGTAGGGGAGCTTGCGCGTGTGGTCTCGCTTTCTTTGCGTTTATTTGGTAATATCTTTGCCGGTGAGGTTCTCATGACCGTGATGATCTCTTTGGCAGCATATATTGTGCCATTACCGTTTCAGGCTCTCGAGCTTTTGGTGGGTCTCATCCAGGCAACGGTATTTTCTATGCTGGTGTTGGTTTTCCTTACACTTGCCACGGAACCGCCACATGGAGAGCACACCGAGCACGCCGCTGATCACCACTAACATGATCGGCTGAATTGCGCCCCGCTTTTGTACATCGTCGAACAAAAAGTGAGTCGCTGACAGTCATTCATCTAACAAAATTATATGGACGTCGCAGTAATTACAGTTCTCGCAAAAGGTCTTACTATCGCTTTGGGTGGTATGCTTCCTGCTTGGGCAGTTGGTAACATTGTTGGTAAAGCAATGGAAGCAATTGGTCGCAACCCAGAAGCAAGTGACAAAGTTTTTGTCCCAATGTTACTTGGTGCAGCATTCGCAGAAGCTATCGCTATTTACGCATTGGTTGTAGTGTTCGTTCTCTAATTCTCAGGAAGCCGTTAGCTCCTTTTCTATGGCAACACAAACAGAACAGTCAACAGAAAATTCCGGCGGCGTTGTAGGTACACTTGGCCTTAAGGGCGACGTGTTCTTGGCGCAGCTTGTTAATTTCCTCATTATTTTATTTGTGCTCTGGCGCTGGGCATACAAGCCTATTGTTGCCATGCTTGAGGCGCGCGAAAAGCGCATCGCAGAAGGCCTTGCCAATGCAGATGCAGCTGGCGTTCGCTTAAAGGACATAGAAAAGGAGCACGCAGCGGCACTTGGTGCTGCTCGCGTCGAAGCCGCGGCTTTTTTGCAGGATGCTCATAAGCTTGCCGAAGACAAACGCGCCGAAACTTTGGAAAAGGCTCGCGCGGAAGTAAATAAATTAGTTGCGGACGCTCGCAAAAATATTGCTGACGAACGCGTTGAGGCAGAAAAGCAATTGAAAAAAGAAATTACCGCATTGGTGGTTTCAACCGCTGAATTGGTGCTCAAAGACAAAATTGATGCCAAAACAGATGCGTCACTTGCCGAAAAGACACTTAAAAAAGCAAAGAAGAAATAATATGCGTCGTCAATCGCCACGCCAGTGGGCAGGAATTTTGCTTTCAGCCGCTGGTCGCGCAACTCCAGAACAATTACCAGAAGTGATCGCTGCATTTGCCGGCGCGCTTCGTCGTGGCCGCGCGGTGCGCTTGTTGCCGCGGATTGTTCGTGTTTTTTCGGAGCTTGCAGACGAACAGGCGGGCGTCGTTCAACTCAAAACCGTTGGCGCGTTTCCACTTTCACACGCAGTAATTGAAAATCTCAAAGAATCATTCGGCGCTGCGGCCGTTATTGACCACACCATCGATCCCCATGTTATTGGCGGACTTCGCCTCCAGGTGGGTGATGTGATCATTGACGGCACCGTCAAAACAGCTTTACAGAAACTCTATGAAAACTAACATGAAAGATTCCGTTTTGGAAGCACTTAAAAATCAAATTACCGGTTTGTCACTTGATCCATCAGTTGCCGAAGTTGGTACTGTAATGGAAGTAGGTGATGGTATTGCCAAAATTTCTGGGCTTACCAAATGTCAATCTGCTGAAATGCTTTCTTTCGAAGCTCCTGGCGAAGAACCAGTACTTGGTGTTGCACTTAACCTTGAAGAAGATGCTGTTGGTGCAATTATTTTGGGTGAATACAAAAAAATTGTTGAAGGCACCATGGTACGACGTACCGGCCGCATTCTTTCAATTCCCGTTGGCCCAAACTTTATTGGTCGCGTGGTTGATCCACTTGGTCGCCCACTCGACGGCAAGGGCCCAATTAAAGAAGCTGCGATTTATCCAATCGAAAAAGTGGCTCCAGGTGTGTTGCAGCGTCAGCCGGTTGTAGAACCGGTGCAAACTGGTATCAAAGCTATTGATGCCATGATCCCAATTGGTCGTGGTCAGCGCGAACTTATTATTGGCGATCGCCAGACCGGTAAAACTGCGGTGGCAATCGATACCATTATCAACCAACAGTCACAAGGCGTTATTTCAATTTACGTTGCAATTGGCCAAAAGGAATCAAAAGTTGCACGTTTGGTTGCAACCTTGGAAAAATCTGGTGCCATGAAATCAACCATCGTGGTGGTGGCTGGTGCTTCAGATCCAGCTGCGCTTTCATATATTGCGCCATTTGCAGGTGCCGCGCTTGGTGAATACTTCATGGAAAACAAGCAGCACGCGCTGGTTGTGTACGATGATTTATCTAAGCACGCATGGGCATACCGCGAAATTTCACTTTTGCTCCGTCGTCCACCAGGTCGTGAAGCATACCCGGGTGATATTTTTTACTTGCACTCACGTCTTTTGGAACGCGCGGCAAAATTGTCAGATGAATTGGGCGGTGGTTCATTAACCGCATTGCCAATTATCGAAACTCAGGCGAATGATGTTTCTGCATATATTCCAACCAACGTAATTTCAATTACCGATGGTCAGATTTTCTTGGAATCAGATTTGTTCTATAAAGGTGTTCGCCCAGCTTTGAACGTTGGTTTGTCTGTTTCACGTGTGGGTGGTGCGGCACAAATTAAAGCCATGAAAAAAGTTTCTGGTAAACTTCGCCTCGATTTAGCGCAGTTCCGTGAACTTGAAGCGTTTGCACAATTTGCATCAGATCTCGACGAAGGCACCCGCAACCAAATCGAACGTGGCCGCCGTACCGTTGAAATTTTAAAGCAGCCACAATACGAACCACTTTCTGTGGAACATCAGATCGCGGTAATTTACGCGGTAACCAATGGTTACTTCGACAAAACCGCCGTTGAAGTTGTGCAGGCAACTGAAAAGAAACTACACGCATATCTTGATGCATCATATTCAGATATGATTGCTGACTTGCAAAAAGAAAAAGCGCTCACACCAGCTATCGAAACTAAATTAAAAGAAGCGCTTACCGCGTTCTTCGCCGCATAATATGGCAGTATCCGGACGCGTCATTCGCAATCGCATCAAGTCGGTGAAGAACACCAAAAAAATCACCAAGGCCATGGAACTTGTTTCCGCGGCTAAGATGCGTCGTGCAACTGCGTCTGCGGTTCAGTCTCGTTCCTATGCAGGTTACGCGTGGGAATTATTGCTTCGTTTGCGCGCCCAGGCACCGGTGGATCATCCACTTTTTGCGCAGCGCCCGGTTAAAAAGCTTTTACTTGTCGTGATTTCTTCTAACCGTGGTTTAGCTGGCGGCTTTAATGCAAACGTTGGCAAAAAATTAGCACAACAGCTTAAAAATTTGCCGCAACTTCTACGTAGCCGCGTTGGCGACAAAACAGTTGAATCATCGGTAACCGATGTTGAAATTGAATACATCACCGTTGGCAAGCGCGCGGAAAGTTCGGTGCGTAAACAAGGTGGCAAAATCGTTGCAAGTTTCATTGATATTTCTGATACGCCAAAATTTGCCGAGGCGCAGCCTTTGGTAAATATGGTGGTGCAAAGTTTTGCAAAACAGGAATACGATAAAGTTGCAATCGTGTACACGCATTTTGTTTCACCACTTTTGCAAACCGCAAAAATTCGTCAGGTGTTGCCAGTTTCCGAAGTTGATTTGGAAAAAACATTGGGCGCGGACGCAAGCATGCCAGCTGATCACAAAAACTTTGAAGAAAAGTTTTTGCTTTTGGAACCATCTGCAGAAAAAATTATTACTACTGCCGTGACGCGGTTGATTGAGTCACAAGTGTTTGAAACGGTCTTGGAATCTGCTGCCTCAGAGCACAGCGCGCGCATGATGGCGATGCGTAGTGCCTCTGATGCTGCAACTGACATGATCGATTCATTGACCCTTGTGTTTAATCAAGCGCGCCAAGCCAGCATCACGAAAGAAATTTCGGAAATTAGTGCGGGTAAAGCAGCGCTCGAATAATAAAGTTCTTATAAATAAAAAAGGACTCCGGAGCCACACGCTTGTGTGGTCGGAGCCTGGGTTGGCGATCGAACGGCGCGGCATTATGGCCGGACGTATTCGATCACTTGCTGCTGGCAAACGAAGTTGCCTGTGGTATCCGCCGGCGTGCAGCTGGCGAACTTCTGCTGGTCTGCGTCGCAGTACCAGAAGTTGTTGTCGCGCGCCTGGTAGCAGCCGAAGGTGTGCGTGCCTTGAACAGCTGCGGGCGGAGCCGGGGCAGCTACTTGCTGCTGCGGCTGTCCGTATACCGGCGGCTGATCCGCCAGGTATTGCTGCGGGATCGGCGCGGGCTGCACGTATTGCTGCACGGGCGGCGCATACACCACGGCCGGACGTGCCACGCAGATCGCCTGATAGATTCGTCCCCAGCTGTCGCGGTACGTGCACATCGGCACGGGCGCGGGATAGACGATCCGGTTCGGGTAGTTCCAAGCGTTTACGTACCGAGGGCTAGTGCCCCAGGTGCTGTAGCCACCCCAGCTGCCACCGCTGCGGTAACCGCCGTTGTAGTAACCACCTCCGCCACCGCCGCGATAGCCACCGGTCCAGCCGCCACCACCTCCGCGGTAACCGCCGCCGCCATGACCACCACCTCCACCACCACCGCGACCCCAAGCAAATGCCGGCGTCGTTGTGAAGCAGAGCACAAAGAGAACCAGAAACGAAGCGATTCGACGCAACATGACACCCTCCAGGGATCGGGCCAGTTTCAGCTAAAAACGAAGTGTTTAAGCGAAAAATGACGTTCGACTCCCATCAACCATACCACGAAATTGAACTTTTGTCAATATCATGAGATAATCTAGCCGCCTCAAGAAAAACTATATGAAAAACGGAACAATTACCCAAGTTATCGGACCTGTCGTTGACTGCCATTTTGAAACAGATTTGCCAGCAATTTATAACGCACTTAAAGTTTCTCGCGCCGATGGCACTGAGATTACTTTGGAATGTGCCGCACATTTAGGCAACAACGTGGTCCGCGCCATTGCGATGGCATCCACCGATGGCTTGGTACGTGGCGCAGAAGTTACTAATACTGGCGCTGCAATTACTGTTCCGGTCGGCGCTGCAACTTTGGGCCGCATGTTTGATGTCGTTGGTAATCCAATCGATAACAAAGGCCCGGTGAAATCAAAATCATTTTTGCCAATTCATCGCAGTGCGCCAGATTTTAAAGATCAATCCGATAAAACAGAAATTTTTGAAACAGGTATTAAGGTTATTGATCTTATCGCGCCAATTATTAAAGGTGGTAAGGTAGGTTTGTTTGGTGGTGCTGGTGTGGGCAAAACAGTTATCGTTAAAGAACTTATTCGTAACATCGCTGCAGAACATTCGGGCCTTTCATGTTTTGCGGGCGTTGGCGAACGTACTCGTGAAGGTAACGATTTATACGGCGAAATGGAAGAAGCAGGCGTTTTGGATAAAACCTTACTTGTGTTTGGCCAGATGAACGAACCACCAGGTGCACGTGCACGCGTGGCTCTTACCGCACTTACCATGGCAGAATATTACCGTGATGTTGAAGGCCGTGACATGTTACTTTTTATCGACAATATTTTCCGCTTTACGCAGGCGGGTTCTGAATTGTCAGCTTTGCTTGGTCGTATTCCATCAGCAGTAGGTTACCAGCCAACGCTTGCAACAGAAATGGGTGCACTTCAGGAACGTATCACCTCAACTAAAAAAGGTTCAATCACTTCGATTCAGGCAGTGTATGTGCCAGCTGATGACAACACTGATCCAGCTCCAGCGACAACTTTTCAACATTTGGACTCAACCATCGTGCTGAACCGTGCGCTTACCGAAATCGGTATTTATCCTGCGGTGGATCCGCTCGATTCAACTTCAACAATTTTGGATCCAAACATTGTTGGTGAAGAACATTACAAAGTTGCGCGCGACGTGCAGAAAATTTTGCAGCGTTACAAAGATTTGCAAGACATCATTGCAATTTTGGGTATGGAAGAATTGTCTGACGAAGACAAAGTTACGGTTGCCCGCGCCCGCAAAATCCAGCGTTTTCTTTCGCAGCCATTTTTCGTTGCAGAAATTTTCACCGGTGCGCCTGGTAAATATGTGCCACTCGCCGAAACTGTTCGTGGCTTTAAGGAAATTTTGGAAGGCAAACACGACGACAAGCCAGAAAGCGCTTTTTATATGAAGGGCGGTATCGAAGAAGTTGTTGTCGCATAGTATGTTACAAGTTTCACTCATCTCGCCAGACAAAAAAGTTTGGACCGGCGCAGCGCAGTCCGTGACGGTTCCAACAGAAACCGGGTACATTCAGATTTTGAATAATCACGTGCCTTTGGTTTCGGTTTTGCGCGCTGGTGAAGTGACGGTAAAAGGCGAAGACGGTGAAACCCATTTGTTTGCAGTTTCGCAGGGTGTGCTCGAGGTGCGTGAGGGCAATCAAGTGGTTGTTTTGGCAAACACTGCAGAGCCAGCATATGAAATTGATGCGCAGCGCGCCGAAACGGCACGTGCCCGCGCTCAGGAAGCAATGGCCGGTAAAATCTCCAGTGAAACCGAGTTTGCTGCAGTCATGGGTGCTATTGAAAAAGAAATGGCTCGCGTAAAAGTAGCTATTAAACACAAGCAACATCGCTAAGTAATAAAAATAGCGCCCGCGACCATGGATTTGCCAGGTTTGCGGGCGTTTTTTGTATTTGGGGCCGAATCCTTGACAGAAACCGACTTAGCTGGTATTTTGTAAAGGCAGGACCAACAGGAGGAACCCATGCAATTCAACAAACATCCAGTCTGCCTTGCGATTTTGTGTCGCGACGTGAATCCGGAGACATTTGATCATCAGCATTACTTAGACGACGCGATCGCTCTTGCCAAGCAGCACAACGCCCGAACGGTTGTTGCGCTCTGTGGCGAAGGCAATCACACGGCCATTTTGGACTATTTGAGGCAGGAGTGGGCACTGCGAGATCCTCACGGAAATCAGCAAACTCCCACGTTCGTCACGCTTTACGGTGGCGATTCGGTGCAGCAGAGCACGGTGGTGTTCCATCAATACCTGCTTGCGAGCGAAATCTCACGGGATACCGTCATCAAGGTCTGGACGGACGTCACGCATGTAGGTGCGGCACGCGCGGCGCTGTGGAATCTCCGGGATTTTCCGTCGCTCAAGCTGTATCAGTACGGCAAACCGACCACGTGGCAGCGCTTGAAAGCGAAAGTGCTTCCAGCCTCTGTGTTCGCACGCGTTATCTTCGCTACGAATTCTGCGGGCGCATCCGAGGTGTAGCCGCGTCCAGCAAACCAGGCTCAATGAGCCCCCGCGATTGTGAGAACTCACGTCGCGGGTCTTTTTTATTTTATTTTAGCTTTTTTGCCAAGCGGGTCTTGACAAATAGCTTTTTATAGGCTATCCTGGTTCTAAGTTGTCAACGGCCCTCTAGGCATGGCGACCTAATCCCAGACGAAGGGGGTGTTGATCTCGCAAAGCGCGGATCGATTAATGGCTCTAACCATTTTTGCTATTTTTTTGGTATAATAATTGCTCGGCTGTCGCTCGTATAGGGCAGTAAAAGCGTCCATTGGCATAGTGGATTGCTGGAGTTCTTCCCCTGTAGAGAATCTCGCTTGGTCGGTTAGCCACCGTAAGGATGGCTTTACCAGGATGTGGTGGCGACCTCTAAGGGTGAGTATGCAAGTCGGTTGTTGAAAGACAGCCGGCGTCGCAAAGGGTCCAGAGCTGGCCCAACGGCGATAGTGTTCATTGGGGTTCTTCTGAAAGATGCTTCGGCTGCGCTATCATGTGCAGCACGTCGGACTGATTTTGTCCGATATCAAAACTCCATGGCGATGGAATTTGGTAAGGTGGTGAATTCGCAAGTCGCGGCCGATTGATGGCATTGTGACAACTGAGACCTGCTGTTTCAAGCGACAGTTAGGTTAAAGGCTCGTTTCTCTGAAATGGGGAGCGGGAAAAATGGGCGATCGTAAGATGCGCCCGCGGCTGTAGAAATTCAGATGAGTATCGCGATTGCTAGTCGTGAGAAAATCTGTTAGTGCCCGAACTGGGTGTCCGACTGCGAAAGTTGTTCGGTGAATAGTTTCCCGGCTCGGTAGCGGTGTACCTGCGAACTCGTTTCGCATCGTATGCCGCTGCCGAGCCCTACTTTTTTTTATGCTGCATGTGATACAATTCATACCTATGGATTTGTCTCACCTTAATGAAGCGCAAAAAAAAGCAATCACACATGGCCAAGGACCGCTCATGATTATTGCGGGCGCAGGCACGGGCAAGACAAATGTAATTACGCATCGTATTGCGTGGCTGGTGGAGCAGGGGCTTGCGAAACCAGGCGAAATTGTGGCGCTTACGTTTACCGAAAAGGCCGCGGCGGAAATGAGCGAACGTTTGGAAAAATTAATTGGGCACAACGCGATTGCGGTGAATACCGCGACGTTTCATGGATTTTGTCAGCAACTTTTGTCGCGTTATGGATTGGAAATTGGAGTGACGCCAGGTGCGCCGCTGCTGAGCGAAGTAGAACTTTGGTTACTGCTGCATCACGAATTTGATCGGTTTGATTTAAAATATTTTAAGCCGCATGGAAATCCAACAAAATTTTTGCGAAGTTTAATTAAACATTTTTTGCGCGCGAAAGATGAAAATATTTCGGTAGAGCAGTACAAAAAATTTGCTGATGATTTTGCGAGCGGCGCGGTGACGGACGATGTAGTTGCTGCCGATGATGCGGCACGCTGGGCCGAATTAGCCGCGGCATATGAAACCTATCAAACAATTTTATTGCAGCGCGGGGTCATGGATTTTGGTGATTTATTATTGTATGCAAACCGCGTTTTAACTGAGCGGCCAAGCGTGCTGGCGCGATTGCAGTCGCGATATAAATATATTGTGGTTGATGAATTTCAGGATACGAATATGGCGCAATATGATTTAGTTTGTGCACTCGCGGGCAGCGCACAAAATATTACGGTGGTGGGTGATGACGATCAAGCGATTTATAAATTTCGCGGCGCGAGTGTTGATAATATTTTGCAGTTTCGCAATCGATTTCCAAATCATGCAGAAGTTTTTTTAACAGAAAATTATCGATCTGAGCAAGAAATTTTGGATGCGGCGTATGCGCTGATTCAAAATAATAATCCAGATCGTTTGGAAAAAAATGGTGAGAAAAAATTACGTGCGGCGCGCGGCGCGGGTGGCATGGTAGAGGCACATCAATTTCCATCGGCAATAAAAGAAGCAAAATGGATTGCGGCAGAGATTGCGCAGTTAATTGCGGCGGGTTGCGATCCAAAACAAATTGCGGTTTTGGCGCGTGCGTCGTCGCATTTGGAAGAAACAGCGGGTGAACTTCGACGTTTGCAGGTGCCATATGTGATTGCACAAACCGATGGATTGCTTCGAACGCGCGCGGCGATTGATATGCTTGCGCTGCTGCGTGTGGCGCTTGAACGCCATAATGGCAACGCGTGGTATCAGCTTGCAATTTCGCGCGTGTCCGTGGTGCCATCGACTGATGTTTTGGAAAGTATTGCGCATGCGAAGAAAAATAATTTGCAATTGTCGCAGGCGTTGTTATCTGAATTTGCGCCGTCGCTCAGTGAAGAAGGAAAAACGGCACTGCTTGCGCTTGGCGAAAAAATAAAAATCGATGTAGAATTTTTACGCACGAATAAAGCAAGTTCTATTTTGTATGAGTTGCTCGAAAAGTCAGGATATTTTCGTGCATTGTTACAAGAAATTACCGCAGGATCTGAAACGGGCGGTGCGGACATGCAACTGGTAAATCAATTTTTGGAATTTGTTGCGGAGTGGGAAGCGGCGCACTCGAATGCAACACCGCAAGATTTTTTGGCTGACTGCGATCGGTTGCTTGAGCTTGGAGAAGAAGGCCAGCAAACATTGGATGCAGGCGCGCTTGAGGCAGTGCAGCTGCTCACGACACATTCATCGAAAGGATTAGAATTTGAAAATGTTTTTGTAGTTAGTTTTATTGAAGGACGGTTTCCGGGAAGCGAACGCGCGAATGGAATTGAATTGCCTGATGCGCTGGTACGTGAGCAAGCGGTGAGCGATGATCATCATACGCAAGAAGAACGTCGGTTGGCGTATGTTGCATTTACACGCGCAAAAAATAAATTATTTATTTCGTGCGCGGAAAAATATTCAACTGCGGAAAATTCGCGCGTGCGTAAACCATCGCGATTTATTGCGGAAGCAAAAATTGCAATAACCCCAACGCTTGAAACGGATGATGTTGTTGCGGAAAAAAAATCACCCGTTTTGCCGCTACAAATTCCTGCAGAAAAAAAAGAAGCCTACAGTTTTACCGCGCTCAAATCTTTTGAAACTTGTCCGTATCAGTATTGGTTTAGTCATGTACTCAAATTGCCAACGCGCAGCAAATGGACCATGAATTTTGGGCGCACGATTCATAGTACGCTGCAAGCGTGGTATGAATTACTTCGTGAAGAAATTGAAACACCGGCCATGGAAAAACTGATTGAACTCTTGGGCGCGCATTGGATTTCTGAGGGATATCCGTCGCGAATATTTGAAGAAAAAAAACGCGCCGAAGCTGAAACCATGCTGCGCGATTATTATCGCACCAACAGCGCACATTGGACCAAACCATCTTTTATTGAACAGCGATTTAAAATTTCTGTTGGCGGGGAAGTGCTGACCGGTTCAATTGATCGCATGGATATTTTGCCAAGTGGCACGGTTGAAATTATTGATTATAAAACAGGTTCGCCAAAAACATCTGATGATTTAAAATTCGAAGATAAGGAGCAATTGCTGATTTATTATTTAGCTGCGCTGCGCCAATTCGATACCACGTCAACACTGCTCAGTTATTATTATATTCAAAATAATGAAAAGGCGAGCTTTGTACCGAAAGAAAAAGATTTGGAAAAAATTGAAAAGTTTGTTGGCGAAACGGTTGCGGAAATTCGAACGAGTGATTTTGCGGCGACGCCGAGCGCGTTTGCGTGTGGGAATTGTGATTTTAAAGACATCTGTCCATATAGAGAACTTTGATTTTATTTTTCGAAAAAGACACGCTCGCTATTGCAACGCTTTGCGTTGCAGCTCGCTTTATGGGGTTCAGTCTTTTTGAAAAATAAAATCAAAGTCTGGGGTTGACATTTAACACTTTTTGTGTTACTCTTTTTTTGCTCTATCAACCAAGAGTAGGGAGTAATTGTCATGCCGAAGATTCCAGAGTATGTGAAGCCTACGCTGCAGGAGCGTGTTGCGCTTTGTCTCAGCCAGCTGGATGTGTATAGCAGTGAGGCGAGCGACAAATATCAAGAAGTGCTTCGGCACATGTCTTTCTTGAAAGTCGCGACGGACCCGAACGTGTATGCATGCTGCGTCGAAGCGCTGGCGCAGTTGACGTTCATGGCCGAGATGCAGGGAGACCTGAACTATTCGGCGATGATGGGCGTTCGGATGCAGGAGATGCGTCGTGGCTTTTATCGCAAGGCACTCGATGCCTTTTCGACGGATGACGCGCCGGCGCCGTTTTATCGTCTGGTGCCGATCATCGACGCCGAGGCGCTTTATCGGGAGCACGGCAACGCCACGCTCGATGAGCTTTGCACCGCCGAGACGCGCGCGGACTTCGAGATTGAACTTGCGACGTTTTTGTTGCCAGTTGCCCGTGGCTATGGCCGTCCTGAAGAAATGGCTGCAAAAATCCTGGACTACTTTGGCTGCTCGCCGCCGGCCACGCCGCGCATTGTAGATCTGAGTCCGCCAACTTTCCGCATTGGCGGTCTGCCTGGCTAATCGCCACGCATCGTTTGTTTCTCGCCAGCCCCGCACAACTCGCGGGCGCTGGCGCTTTTTTATTAAGATCCTAAATCCATAGGCGACATGCGTTTTTTAAAAAAACTACAAGCCCAATTTTCAAACGTGACAGAGGTTTTGCGCGATCTGGAAAATGATGAAGATGGTTATGAAAAAGCACGGCGATTATTGAGTCTGTAACACTAAAAGCATTGACAAAACGGCATATTTATGCTATGCTGTTTTGTTGTGCAATTTGCAGCTATTACACAATCATGGGCTAAGCTGTACGATTTGGAGTGGACAATGTTGAATTTTCTTAGTAATTTCATACTCTTGGCGATCCTGATCACGTTCGCTGGCGTGCTCATCTTCATGGTATTTTCTTGTATCGACCAGGTCTTGTTCGGCAAGAATCTGGGTCGGTGCAAAGCCGTGGTGGTGAGCAAAACGCAGGCTCCCGGAGCAATTCAGCCGAGCAGTCGCTACTCGGTTCGCGTTTCGCAAGATCGCTTTACGCTGAGGCTTCGTATTGATGAAGGTGAAGCTAATCTCTCAGTTACGCGAGAAGATTGGAATCGCCTGAAGGTCGGCGAGTCGTGTCAGGTACAAGCCGCTCGCGGTGGCATTACAAAATCGCTCTTCATCTCGTGCCTCTACAGCGAATAAGCCCTGGCAGCCGCCAGCGACTTGTCGCAACGCCAGCCCCGCACACCTCGCGGGCGCTGGCGCTTTTTTTATAAAAAATGACCACCTTGTCCGCGTGTGCGAAACAAAGTGGTCGGGTCGCCTTTGTGTGTGGCGGTAATCATCACTCTCGCGAAAAAGTGATCTGCGCGCCAAGAACGAAGAAATCGCGGCTGACTTGAAAGGCGCCGAGGCAGTGGCTCGGGTTGCGATCCCTGATCATTTCCGGAATTACGCTCACAGCTGCGATACCGCCAATCCCGGCGCTGATCGTGCCAAATGCCACGCAGAGAACGCCACAAGTGGCATAGGCAAACCGTTGAGCCAGTAAAAAACCGATTCGAGTCGAGAGCATGGAATTTCTCCTTGGGGTTATTCGTCCTGGAAGATCTATTTTAGACCTTTGCCTTTTATATCACGTATTTTTATCATGGTCAAACACTTGACATCCTGCAAAATGACTTGCCACGCTGCCCAATTTTTGACACAATACTCCATATGGACGACCTTCGCGATATCCTCAAAGGGCGTGCGGCGCATGCAGGCGTAACAGCTGGCGTACAAGCAGCTGTTGTTGTTGAAGCATCTCAAAAAGTGTTCGATGATTTTTTTGGTGCAACCCCGCAATTAGTGCGTGTGCTGTACTTAAAAAACCATACGTTAACCGTCTCGGTGAGTGCTGCGCCAGTTGCTCAGGAAGTGAAAAAAAATGAAAAGCACTTGCTCGAAGGTGTACGAGTCGCTTGTGAAGATCCATCCATTGAACGCATTCGTTATTTGCTTTAATAATTCCGCCATATGTCCCTAAAGGGTTTTCTGGCACTTGTTCTTTTTACCGACATTCTTGCGTGGGGCGCGTGGGGCGTTTTGCTTACCACCACCACACCGGCCGCGGGATATCCTATTATTGCGCTTTTTTATCTCAGTTTACTTTTGGCGCTGCTTGGTTTTTTTGCGGTCATTGGGTTTGTCATTCGGGTGTACATTCAAAAGCGTGATGAATTAATCGTCATGTATGTGCGCCGTACGTTTCGACAGGCAACGCTTTTGTCCGTGCTCTTCGTCATTTCGCTCATGCTACTCCACTACAATTTTTTACGGTGGTGGGTGGTGCTGCTTCTTATTGCAGCCATTGGTCTTTTGGAACAACAATATGTTACGCTTGAATCGCGACGCTAAGACCAGATCGTTATGTTTAAAAATTTTTTCCGGAAATTTAGTAAGGACGTTGGCCTTGATTTAGGGTCTTCTTTTACACGCGTGTATGTGCGCGACAAAGGCATTGTGGTTGATGAGCCATCCGTGGTGGCGCTGAATAGTAAAACTGATCAGATTATTGCGGTGGGCCATCATGCACGCGATATGGTTGGCAAAACGCCGGGGCATATCACTACGTCGCGCCCGTTGCTCCGTGGAATTATTTCCGATTACGAAGTTGCGGAAAAAATGATTAAATATTTTATCGATAAAATCCATGAAGATGGTGTGAATTTGGTTGCGCGTCCTCGTGTGGTTATTGGCGCGCCGCTCGAAATTACTGAAGTAGAACGCAAAGCAATTGAAGACGCAACTTATTCTGCTGGCGCATCCGAGGTGCACGTTATTGAAGCGCTCATGGCCGCAGCATTTGGCGTTCGACTGCCGGTTGAAGAGGCGGTTGGCACCATGATTATGTCAGTTGGTGCGGGTATCACCGAAATCGCCGTTATTTCGCTGGGTGGTGTGGTAACGTGGCGTTCACTGCCAATTGCGGGCGACGAAATGGATCATAATATTGTGCAATATTGCCGCGAAGCTTTTAATTTGTTAGTTGGTGAACACCAGGCTGAAGAAGTAAAAAAGAAATTGGGCTCCGCTGAACCGTTTGCAAGTGGGGAACAGATGGCAGTGCGCGGTCGAGATTTGCTCACGGGCTTGCCAAAAGAAGTGATGATTACGGATTCGCATGTGCGCGAGGCGCTGCATCGTTCAGTTAAATCTATTATTGATGCGGTTAAGGCAACCTTGGAAGTTACCCCACCAGAATTGGTCGCAGATATTCATGAACGCGGCATTGTAATGGTTGGTGGCGGCACGCAGCTCCGTGGCCTCGATAGTGCGATTGCAAAGGCTTGCGAAATTCCGGTACGCGTTGCTGATGATCCAACAACTGCGGTTGTACGCGGCACTGGCTTACTGCTTGAACATCCAGAAGTTTTACGTGAAGTTGAATTGCCAAGTGCGCGCATCCAAGAAAAAGTTGGATAAGTCGTTTAAAATTTTTTATGCGGTTTCGATCCGTTAAACATTTGCGCTGGTATGCGGGCGCCACGATTTTTTTAGTGGCGCTTCATGTTGTTGGATTACTTTCTCCGGTTGAACGATTGGCCGCAGTACCAACTAATTGGTTGGTAAATAAATTATTTGTAAGTACCTCGGGTATGAGCACCAGTTTCTCTTCGTGGCGCAGTACCGTTGCCGCAAAAGAATTATTACCCGCGGTCATGCGTCAGCGCGATGAACTCGAAGCCCGCGTTGCATTGGTGGAATCTGAAAATGCAACGCTCCGCCGGCAACTTGCGTATCCCGAACGAAATGCATGGGGCACGATCGGTGCTGACGTGGTTGCAAAAACAACTGATATTTCTGAGCAAGCATTTATTGTGAATCGTGGTAGCAGTGATGGTGTTGCGGTTGACGATGTGGTGTTTACTGAAAATGGTGTATTAGTTGGTCGCGTTGCACGTGTTGAAGATGCTCGAGCGGTTGTGCGTTTATTAAATGATCGTGCATCGCGCGTTGGTGCGCTTTTAGGAAAATCCGGTCGTGCGATTGGCATTGTTGAAGGTGGTTATGGTTTGGGTGTGCGACTCACGCTTATTCCGCCAGAAGAAGTTGTGGCTGCTGGTGATACGCTAGTGACTGATGCGAGCGACGATAAAATGCCCGCGGGACTTTTGATTGGTAGCGTGGTTACGGTTGGCCGCGAAACGTACGAGCCGTTTCAGCATGCGCTGTTAAATTTAGCGATTCCATTTGAGCAAATAAAAACTGTTTCTATTATTTTGCATAAATAATATGTGGATTTTCCGTGCCATTTTAATTTTACTGGCCGGACTTTTATTAGGTGTGCTTACGGTTGGCGTGGTGGCTGCGCTTCCATATCCATTTTCACTATTTCCACTTTTGCCAGTTTGTGTTGCATTAGCGCTCGTACTTCGATTGCCGCTCAGCACCTTTTGGATTTTTTTGGTTGCGGTTGGCATTACCGACGTCTATCGCGGTGCAGGATTTGGCGTGGGAATTTTAGCGTATGTTTGTGTGGTATATATTATGTCACGCGTGGCCACGGAAGTGGTGACCCATCGCTCGTACACAGGATGCGCCGTAATTGCAGCGGGCGTTGGGTTGCTGTGGGCAGCGCTCCATGTTTTATTTAGTGGATTTGGAAATATTGAATGGGCTGAATTGCCTCGCATTCTTTTAATACAAGGTTTGGGCACCGCACTGGTGACTACAACGTTATATATTTTAATTCCTCGTTGGTGGACGAGCCGTTCGCCATCACGTGTGGGCCATATTCTATGAAATGGTTTCAAAGTGGAGTTTTTATCCAGCGGCGAAATCAATGGGTGGAAGATGCGGCGCCTGTTGCAACAGATGAAAATTCTGGATTTTTAGGAGCCGCTGTTGGTGGTACGCGCATTAAAGTTTTTGGACTTTTTGCAGCATTGGTTTTGTGTGCGCTTACTGCACGCGTGGTGCAATTACAACTCGTGCAGGGTAACGCGTGGCGAGTTTTGTCGGATCATAATCGATTGCACACGCAGCCGATTATTCCAGAGCGCGGCATTTTATTTGACCGCAATATGGTACCGCTCGTAACGAATGTGCCAAACTTTCGACTCACGTTGCGCGCACAGGATTTACCACGTAATGCTACGGATCGCGAAGCCGTGATTCGTCAGATTGGCGCAACGGTTGGCGTTGGTGAAGATAAAATTAATGCCATGCTTGATGCATTTCAAAAATATTCCTACGCAAGTGTCGTGGTAAAAGATCCGATTACATACGATGAAGCCGTGCAAGTTTATTTAAAAAGCGCGGCGTTTCCAGGGCTAACGATTGAACGTTCGGCAAAACGTTTATATGTTGCGGGCGTGCCAGGCAGCCAAACGCCTTTGCCTGAAAGTATGGCGCATGTTTTGGGTTACATGGGGCGTATTTCTGCGGATGAATTGGAATCACATGTGGATGAGGAATATTATCCAACTGATTTGATTGGTAAAACGGGTTTGGAAGATTCCATGGAAACTTATTTACGCGGCGTGCCCGGTGCGCGCGATGCGGAATTTAACGCACGCGGCGCGGAGCAGCGTACGGTTTCGGTGACTGATCCGGTGCCGGGCGATGGCTTGGTGCTTAGCATTGATTTGCAAATTCAACAGCAGTTGGAATCGGCGCTGCAGTTGGGCTTAAAAGTTTCAAATCGCACGCGTGGTAGCGCGATTGCAGTTGATCCGCGTAACGGACAAATTTTAGGCATGGTTTCACTGCCGGGTTTTGATCCAAATTTATTTTCTAATACGATTTCGCCTGCAGCTTACACGGCTCTTACTACTGGGCCGGATCAGCCACTTTTGAATCGTGTGATTGGTGGACAATTTCCATCGGGTTCGATTATCAAGCCATTTTATGCGGCAGCTGGTTTGCAAGAAGGGGTGATTACGCCAACGACAACGGTAAATTCTGTTGGTGGTATTCAGTTGGGGAATCATTATTTTCCGGATTGGAAAGCGGGCGGACATGGCGTAACCGATGTACGCAAAGCGATTGCGGAATCCGTGAATACATTTTTCTATTTGTTAGGTGGTGGACGCACGGGCAATGATGGTTTGGGTCCGGATCGCATGAAACAATATTTGGAATATTTTGGTTTTGGCTCCGATACGGGCGTTGATATGCCGGGCGAGGCACGTGGTTTTGTGCAATCGCCAGCATGGAAAAAAGAAACCAAGGGTGAGGCCTGGTATCCGGGCGATACGTATAATATGTCGATTGGTGAAGGTGATATTTTGGTGACGCCACTGCAAATGGCAATGGGAATTTCTGCCATTGCCAATGACGGCACACTTTGGAAACCACAATTGGTGGAATCGCGATTATTGCCAGATGGATCCACGTATGTTGTGGCGCCGGCGATGCGCGCGAAAGTTCCGGTGGATTCGCAGTGGCTGCAGGTGGTGCGCGAAGGTATGCGTCAGACGATTTTGGCTGGCTCCGCCCGTAGTTTGCAAAATGTTGGTGTCACGGTTGCGGGTAAAACCGGTACCGCGCAGTGGTCAACTACCAAACAGCCGCACGCATGGTTTGTTTCGTATGCGCCATACGAAAAACCAGAAATCGTAACCGTATTTTTAATTGAAGAAGGTGTTGAAGGTGCAACGGCTGCGGTGCCAGCGGCAAAACAATTTTATACGTGGTGGGCAGGGTATCGGGCAGCGCAGGCCGCGGCCGGGGCAAATTGACATTTTTAAAAATTGCGCGTAAGGTTTTGCGCAGCATCCGCGGTGGATGCCTTTAGCTTGCTGCAAGGAATTACGAACTGGCATCGGCAGCAAAGAGCTGCCTTGTCCTCGTGAAATTCGTGGTGAGCAACGTGAGGTTGACAATGAGTGTTATTCGTTCACTTCCGACGCTTCAACAAATGTTTGACGCCGCCTATTGGCAGGACCGGTGGCACGGCCATGGCAAACACGCACAGCGCGAGAACTTTCAATGGCGGCTGGCCAAACGCGCCCTTGAAGTTGCACGAGAGGGCGTGTTCGATCCTGAAGCGCTTTGTGAATTTCTTGGCGCGGGTATCTGGATCAATCGATTGTTGCTGGCGCTGAGTAATGGGCAAATCACCTGCGTCGAAATCGATGACATGTTGGCGCGCTTCATGGGTACAAATCCCATTGCGGAAAGCTTTGTGATTGATCGCAAGCCTCCCATGGCGCGCAGGATCGTGCACCCTGTTGAAGTTGAGCGGGCCATGCGTGGACACGTGCGTTTCACGGCTGCGCAGATCGAGAAACTGCAAGAGGACTTGCCGAAAGCGGTTGAGACGCACACGCAAGGTGCAACGCCGGCAGCACTGCTTTATCCCATGCATCCGGACTTGACGCTGGCGAATCTGCTGGAGTGGTTTCCGAGAGGTAGTGGTTCGTGGCCAGAGATTTGTTTTCCACCACGGACAACAGATCGTGAGGGCTTTGGCGTGCTGTCTCTCTATCAGCCTCCACAAGAAGTTGAATGGCGCTGGATTGCATACGAGCCGAGCGTGGGGAATACGGTTTCATCGGACCGCGCGGCAACGCCAGCGCAAGTGGTGTTCATGTGCATCATGTTTTGCTACAATCCAACCGGTTACTGGTTTCAGGAAGAGTGGCATCGTTGTTCGTTCAACTTGAGCGGCTTTGGGCGCGGGTCTGAGCGGAAGGCGTACACTGCGATGTCTTACGTCGAGAGCGAAGGCCAGAATGAGCGGATGTTTATCCGCTTGAAGAGGTCTGAGCATGGCATGCCGCCGCAAATTCAGCTGGAACGTGTTTTGTTCGGATCGACTTTTCTGGAAAGTGATGAGGTGATCGTGTCGACGCCGGGCACGCCCAAGTAATGCTGCAAACCAAGTCCTCGGCCCCTTTGGAAACAGAGCGGGCTGAGGCATTTTTTATAGTTCGACCACAGTAAAATTATTTTCGGTTAAATATTCTGATGTGACTGGATACAAAACAGGCGCAAAATTAGTAAATAATTTTTCCTGCGAAATTTCTTGACCATTAATTTTTTTTGCGCGAAAAATTTCGTTGTATCGAAAATATTTTTTTGTAGTTTTTACAAAGCAGTGCTCGGCTTCAAACACTGAGAATTTAGCGTCAGCTGATTTTGGTGAAACGAGCTGGCCTTTAAGATGCGTATCGGTGACACAAATTTTTAATTGCAGTGGCTCAGCACCCGTGTTTTTGATTTTTAAATCAATAAAATTATAAAGGCACGTTGCGCCACTGCCAAATGGCAACACGCGGCCAGAATCAGGGAACACATCCATGGAATGGTGGTAACGCTCAATAATTTTGGTGTCGGCGTGCATAAAAATCCAGCACAAAAAATTTGAAAGTTGGCACAGACCACCGCCGATGCCCGGCACGACTTTCCCATTCGAAAGCAGCATGCCAGTTACGTACCCTTTGGCATGTGTTGGTTGGCCAATCAAATGCCACAGCGAAAAAATTTTGCCTGGTTCAATGATGATGCCGTTTAAATCTTCGCAGGCACGACGTAAATTGATAATTTTTTCTTCCTGCAATTTTACATCGCTGTTGCCAAGTTTACGCACCAACACACTTTGGTGACGCGCAATCACATGAGTAAAAAAAGTTTTTGATTTTTTATTTTGAATCGCAGGATTTAAATAATTTGTAATGGACCGATGCGTGCGCCGTGCCAAAATAATTCCACGTTTGAGATGTGGCAGTTTGGAAGAAAGCGCTTGGCGTCGTGGTTGCTCATGCGCGTGTACGAGCGCGCGCAGTGATTCGGTATCCATAGGCGATGACGCAAAAGTATACCAGGAAGAAGCGTAAATGTCAATGTGCTATAATTGCGGGAGCTTATGATAAAAATGGCTGGTAATTCTAGTTCAGAGACAAAGCGGCTACGTAATGTTGCAATTGTGTGGATTGTTTTGGTTGCACTTTTTATTGCACGACTTTTTTATATGCAGGTGGTGCGTCACAGTGCGTTTGTGGCCGAAGCAGCTGCATCGCATACCCTTACGCAAATTTTAACCGCCAAGCGCGGTGAAATTTATGTGCGTGATGCGCGCGCCGGCCAGAATCAAACATTTCCAGTTGCGTTGAACCGTGATCAACTTATTTTGATTTCGGATAATCGCAAAATCGAAGATCCGCTGCACGCCGCATCGGTGATTGCTGATGTTCTGCATTTATCAGATCCGGATAAAAGTGCGTTGCTTGAAAAGCTGTCTGACAAACTTCGTGCATATCAGCCACTGATTAAAGATGTTTCGCCTGGTGCGGTTACTGATTTGCTTGATCGTTTAAAAACAGAACAAATTGCGGGCATTTATATCGATCGCAATCCTGCGCGTTTTTATCCGGAAGGTGATTTATTTTCGCAAGTTGTTGGTTTTGTTGGGCGCGATGCGCAAGGTGACCCAACGGGTAAATATGGCGTGGAAGGTTTTTTTGAAGATGAATTAAAAGGGGTGAATGGTTTTGTGCACACGGAAAAAGATCCATTCGGCGGATGGATTCCGGTTGCAAATCGCGATTTGCAAGATGCGCATGATGGGGACGATATTATTTTAACGCTCGATCGTTCGATTCAATTAAAATTATGTCAGGCCTTGGCCGCGGGTGCGGTAACGTATCATGCAAAATCTGGTAGTGGCATTATTATGGATCCGCACACGGGTGCTATTTTGGCAATGTGTAATACACCAACATTCGATCCAAATGATTTTCAGCATGTTACCGATGCGAGTACTTTTAACAATAACGCAATTTTTCGTGCGTTTGAACCGGGTTCGGTTTTTAAGGCGTTTACCATGTCTGCGGCAATGGACGCAGGCGCGGTAACACCAACGACGCAATATACTGATACGGGTGTTGATGTGCGTGATCATTTTTCAATTCGTAACGCGGCGAATAAAACGTGGGGCGTGCAAACCATGACTGATGTTATTCGTGAATCAATTAATACAGGTACTATTTTTGCCGCGGAAAAAATGGGGCTGCAAAAGTTTCGTACGTATATGCAAGCATTTGGTTTTGGTTTGCCAAGTGGTATTGAACTTAAAATTGAATCAAAGGGAACAATAAAATCACTCGACAAAACAGGAAGTGTATATTTAGCAACCGCATCGTTTGGGCAAGGGCTTACCGCAACGTCACTGCAGTTAATTCAAGGATATGGCGCGCTTGCAAATGGCGGCGTCATGATGAAACCGTATGTGGTGTATGGTGTGCGGCACTACGATGGCACCGTTGACGTGCGTGCACCGCAAAAAATTCGCCAAGTGGTGACTGCTGATTCTGCGAAAAAAATTACGGACATGATGTTGTCGGTGGTCGATTTGGGTCATGGCAAATTAGCTCGTGTGCCAGGGTATTCGATTGCAGGGAAAACAGGCACCGCGCAGATTGTGGGCAACGGTAAATATTTGGATGCCAACACCAACAACCACACATTCGTTGGATACGGCCCAATTGGCAATCCTGCATTTGTTATGATGATCACGTATGAGGCGCCGGCCGCACGGTTTGCAGAAAGTACCGCGGTGCCGGTATTTGGCCAAGTCGCACCATTTCTGCTAGAGTACATGGGCGTGCAGCCAGACAGACCGGTAAAATAAAAAATATGAGCTTACTTGAGGCAAAAAAAGTACATGTAATTGGTATTGGCGGCGTGGGTGTTTCCGCGGTTGCCAAGATTTTGTCGTCGCGTGGTGTTTTAGTTACCGGATCTGATGCCGAAGAATCGCCATTAGTTGAAGACGTGCGCGCCGAGGGAATTTTGGTGCATGTTGGCCACGATGCAGGGAATTTGCCTGCTGATGCTGACGCGATTATATATTCTGGTGCGGTACCAGCTTCAAACGCCGAACGTGTTGCTGCGCAGGATCAAAACATTCCTCAATTTTCATATTCTGAAGCGCTGGGCGAAATTTCAAAACAATATAAAACAATTGCGGTTTCGGGCACACATGGAAAAAGCACGGTCACTGCAATGCTCGGTTCAATTTTAATTGCGGCTGGTTTAGATCCATTGGTGCTGGTTGGCACGCGCGTTAAAACGTTGCAGCACGGTAATGTGCATTTGGGCCAGGGCGAATGGTTTGTGGTTGAGGCGTGTGAGCACGAAGCACAGATGATGAAATTGTCGCCAACCTATATTGTGGTGAATAATTTGGAATCGGATCATTTAGATTTTTATCATTCCTTTGAAAAATTGTCGGAGACATTTGCGGAATATGTGAAAAAAGTTGCGCCGCAAAATTGTATTGTGAATGCAGACGAATCAAGCGTGCGAAAATTGTTTGGTGAACAATTTGCGCAAACAAAAAGTTTTGGTTTTAGTGAATTTGCAACAGCTACCAAAATTGGTGCACGTCATATTTTGGACGGTGCGCAAAACGCAGAATTTTTTGTGGGCGGCGAGCAGAAAATTTTATCACTGCGCATTCCGGGTGCATTTAATGTTTCAAACGCGGCCGCGGCGTTTACCGCGGCGGTTGCAATTGGCGTTTCGCCCGACGTGGCGCTTGCGGCACTCGACGCATATCCAGGTTCATGGCGCCGCTTTGAGCGCGTTGGTTTTGTAAATGGCGCGCCGGTTATTTCGGATTATGGCCATCACCCAACGGCCGTGAATGCAACCGTGCAGGCAACCAAAGAATTTTTCCCGGGCCGCCGCGTTTTGCTGGTGTATCAGCCGCATCAACACCACCGCACTGGATCGTTATATCCTGAATTTGTAAGCGCGCTCGCCGCACCTGATGCATTGGTGCTTCATGAAATTTATGATGTGCGTGGTCGCGAACGCGCCGAGGATCAATCCGTGAGTTCTTCACAGCTGTTGAAGGATGTTGCCGCAGCGCGCGATGGCAAACCACACTGGTACGCGGCAAATTTAACCGAAGCCGCGGATTTAATTCGCACGCATGCGTTGCCCGATGACGTTGTAGTGGTAATGGGCGCGGGTGATATTTATAAAGTTGCGCACGAGGTATGCTCGACATAAAAGAAAATGAACCGCTTGCAAAACATTCCACGTTTGGCGTTGGCGGCAACGCACTTTTTGGTATTGCTGCGCACACCGTTGCAGAACTGCAAGAGGCGATCACATTTGCTGATGAAAAAAAATTGCCGTGGCGCGTGCTCGGTGGCGGCAGTAATTTATTGGTAAGCGATGTGGGTTTTCCGGGCGTTATTATTTGGTATCAAAATCGCGATTTGTTGATTGAAGGCAATGCGGTGATCGCGGGCGCTGGTGCTATCACCGCGGCAGTTGCTGGTGCATCCGTGCGGGCGGGCCTGACTGGTTTTGAGTGGGGCGCGGGCGTTCCCGGCACGATTGGTGGCGCCGTGCATGGCAATGCCGGTGCAACTGGCGGCGAGATGAAAGATTCTGTGGTGAGTGTTTCTGTTTTGGAAAATGGTGAAGTAAAAAAATATAGTGCGGCTGAATGTAAATTTGGATATCGCGATTCTGTTTTTAAAAATTTGCCGCATGCGATTATTTTATCTGCTACTTTGCAACTTGCGCATGCCGCAGATGCAGCAGGGCCGGTTGCAAAAATGCGTGAGGTTTTGGAATATCGCATTAAGACGCAGCCAAAAGGTGTTCCAAGCAGCGGTTGCACATTTAAAAATGTTGAAATTGAAGAACGGGCTGTGCCGCAACTTCGCGCGTTTGGCGTTCCAGAAAATTTTTTGGCCGCGCATCGCGTGCCTGCAGGATGGCTCATTGAAAAAGCGAATTTAAAAGGCGCGGTGCAGGGCGGGGCGAAAATTTCTGAGGTTCATGGAAATTTTATGGTGACAGCACCGGGCGCCACGGCCGCGGACATTGCCGCGCTCATTGATTTGGCAAAAGAAAAAGTCGCGGCGCAATTTGGCGTGCAGCTGCACGAAGAAATCACTCGCTTGAATATTTAATCAAGCGGCGCTACAATATATCCATATGCAAATTACATTCCATAGTACGGGCCTCAGCCTCACCACCGCTATTAAGCAAATCGCCGCAGAAAAATTCAGCCGCCTAGACAAAATCGTTGGCACGTTGCACGATGACGCAATTGTAAGCGTTGAATTATCACGCACCACGCATCATCACCACAAAGGTAAAATTTTTCGCGCGGAATTGCACATGATCATGGGCAAAAAATCAGTGTACGCTGCTGCAGAATCCGATGATCTCTACGATTCAATGGATCAAGCAATTGCGGCAACCAAAAAACAGGTGGTAAAAATTAAAGAAGAATCTGTTGATGCACGCAAGCTCCGCGCATAATTGATCGGCGCTGCATAAGCACTAAAAAGCCTCTCTAAGAATGAGAGGCTTTTTATAAGGTTTTGGGAGGGAACTGTAGTCTTATTTTGAAAAAACTTGGTAAAGGTTTCCCGTATCGCGAAGGAGACTCTCGGAGGCGAGCCAGCCGGTTTTTGCCGTAGGCAAAATGGCTCGCCGAGAGCGAATGCCATTTTGGCGCTGGCCAAAATGAGCATGTGCTCCTGAGCGGTACGGGAAATCTTCACCCTTGTCTTATTTTGCAAATAACGCTACAATTACTCCATTCTATGTCATTTCTCACCAAACTTTTCGGCGATCCGAACGCGCAGGTTATCAAAGCTTTAAAACCGCTGGTTGATCAGATTAACGCATTGGCGCCAGAATATGGCCAGCTTTCTGATGCAGATTTGCGCGCCAAAACTGCGGAGTTTAAAACCCGTCTTGCTGGCGGGGAAAGTTTGGATGATATTTTGCCCGAAGCCTACGCAACCGTTCGTGAAGCTGCAAAGCGCACGATCGGCCAGTTTCACTACGACGTGCAGCTCATGGGTGCAATTGCGCTCCATCGCGGCAACATTGCCGAAATGCGCACCGGTGAAGGTAAAACGTTAACCGGAACGTTGCCAGTGTATTTGCATGCGCTCACGGGCCGCGGCGTGCATGTGGTTACGGTGAATGATTATTTGGCAAAACGTGACGCGGTTTGGATGGGTCAGATTTTTCATGCGCTCGGTTTGTCTGTTGGTATTATTCAGCAGCAAATGACTTCGTACGTGTACGATCCAGAATTTAAAGTCGTGAATAAAGTTACAGCCGACGGATTAACTGATCAGGGTACACCGGAAGACGTTGAGCGCGATACGCTCGGCAGTTTTCACGTGGAAATGGATTATTTACGCCCGGCAACGCGTAAGGCATCGTATGCTGCCGATATTACATACGGTACCAACAACGAATTTGGTTTTGATTATTTGCGCGACAACATGGCGTCTTCATCTGCAGAGCAGGTGCAGCGCGAATTGGCATATGCGCTTATTGATGAAGTTGATTCAATTTTAATTGATGAAGCGCGCACACCTTTGATCATTAGCGCGCCAGCCGAAGAGGCAGCGCAAACGTATTATAAATGTGCAGACATTGCTCGTCAGCTCAAAAAAGATGAGCATTATACGCAAGACGAAAAGCAGCGCGCGGTTACCTTAACCGAAGCGGGTGTTGCTGAGTGCGAAAAATTATTGGGCGTTGAAAATTTGTATGTTGCCGGTGGCCACCGTTTGGTGCACCATATTGATTCTGCACTTCGTGCTGAAGTTTTGTTTAAGCGCGATAAAGATTACGTGGTAAAAGACAACGAAGTTTTGATTGTCGATGAATTTACGGGCCGCTTAATGGTTGGTCGCCGTTATTCCGAAGGTTTGCATCAGGCGATTGAAGCTAAAGAACACGTTGCAATTCAGCGCGAATCGCAGACACTTGCAACAATTACATTCCAAAATTATTTCCGCTTGTACGGTTTAATTGGCGGTATGACCGGTACTGCAGTTACCGAAGCTGAAGAATTTGGAAAAATTTATAAACTCGAAGTTACGGTAATTCCGCCGCATCGAAAAAATTCACGCGTGGATTTGGGTGATCGCATTTACGCGAGCGAGCAGGGGAAATTCCAGGCCGTGGTGCGCGAGGTTAAAGAACGTAGCGAACGTGGCCAGCCAATTTTGATTGGTACAATTTCGATTGAAAAAAATGAAATGCTTTCCGACATGCTTGCGAAAGCTGGTGTGCCACACCAAATGTTGAATGCGAAAAATCACGAAAAAGAAGGTGAAATCGTTGCGCAAGCTGGCCGCCGAGGCGCCGTGACGCTTGCAACTAACATGGCAGGTCGTGGCGTTGATATTTTACTTGGTGGTAATCCAGTTATTAAGGAAGAGCAGGAAACTGTGCGCGGCGTTGGTGGTTTGTTCGTGCTTGGTACCGAGCGCCACGAATCGCGCCGCATCGATAATCAGCTTCGTGGCCGCGCAGGTCGCCAGGGTGATCCGGGTGAAACGCAATTCTTTATTTCCGCCGAGGATGATCTCATGCGTATTTTTGGATCCGACCGCATGAAAAATTTGTTGAAGCGCCTGGATGTGCCAGAAGACATGCCAATCGAGCATTCTTTGATTACCAAATCTTTGGAAACCGCACAGAAAAAAGTTGAAGGACATAACTTTGATATTCGTAAGCATCTTTTGGAGTACGATGATGTTTTGAATCGTCATCGCGAAGTGATTTACAAAAAGCGCTCCGAAATTTTGGCAGCTGGTGAATCAGAAACTGGTTTGGAAATTTTAACCGGCCAGGTAAGCGCGCTGTTTGAACAAGAAATTGAGCAAGTCGTTTTTCGTTTCACTGAAATTCCCGCAAACACCGAAGTTGACGAAGAAAATTTTGCAAAAGAAATTTCACGTTTGCTTGGTACCGACGCGCATGAATCAAAACGTTTCTTAACGCCGCTCGAAGACGCGGGCCACAAAGAGCCGCAAATCATCCGCACCGAATTAATTGAGCCAATGGCAGAATATGCCAAAGAGCGCGTTGCAGCGTTCGCGGCGGCATTTGAGACGCCCGTGCAGGCACGTGAGACATTTAAAAATGTAATGCTCCGTGCGATTGATACGCTGTGGATTGAACATCTGGAAGCATTGAATTATTTGCGTACCGGTATTGGTTTGCGTGGCTACGGCCAGCGTGAGCCGCTCGTGGAATACAAACGCGAATCGTATCGTTTGTTCCAGGAATTGTTGTCGTTTATCAATTCAGATATTGTGCATGGCATTTTGGAAATCAATAATGCAACGCAGTGGATGCCATCACTTTTGCAGCGCGCGGGTCTTGAAGTTGCGGGTGCTGCCAAAGAAGGTGACACGATGCCGGTACAAACCGTGCATGAAGGCGAGATTGTTGACGATGTCATGAAAGCCGCG
The DNA here is from genome assembly GCA_903893485.1 of Candidatus Magasanikiibacteriota bacterium. Lineage (GTDB taxonomy): Bacteria > Patescibacteriota > Patescibacteriia > Magasanikbacterales > 2-02-FULL-50-9b > 2-02-FULL-50-9b. Next base: position 7,472 of record CAITMK010000014.1, on the reverse strand, counting down.
GGCGCCGCACTTGCCGGCATGAGCAAAACGCCAATGGATAGTAAATATCATGGGGTTGGGCGCAATGATGAATGTCCTTGCGGGAGCGGGAAGAAATTTAAGAAGTGTCATGGGGCGTAATTAATATGAGTAAACCACTGGTGTATCTGACAAGTGTTGATGGCGCTTATTCATTTAAAAAATGAAGTTCATTATTTACTTCTATGAGACCGTTTGAAACGCTTCCAACAATACACTCATTTGAAGACCTACCAAAATTTAAAATTAATCTCCCCGCAAAGCCATCGCCAGATAACAGTTGTATGCAGGCCTCCGTTGGTATGATATTAGAGGCACTATCGCCAGGTGATGTTCCTGATCTTAAAACGCTGGAGCTGGCTAGCCACAAGCGAGAACATTTGGGCACGTGGCCTGGTTGGATACTTTCCTGGCTTCATGATAAGGGATATTCGGTTGATTTGTATTCGAATATCGATTGGAATCGATTTCCCTATGAGCCTCTTGAGCTGCTTGAGCGTTTGACGTCAAATGATTCTTCGGTGGAAGCGGAAGAGGCCTCAACATATTTACGTGATCACAATTTGCAAGACGGCGCAGAGTCCACTAAAGAAATGTTGGCGCGCGGTATTTTGAAAGAATCGGAAATTGAAATAGAAGAAGTTTTTAGACGTGTGCAGGCGGGTGAATTCGCTCTTGTCTTGCTGGATTTTAATCATTGGGTTCCAATCACCGGATTTGATGGCACAAATGTGTTTTATAATGATCCGCAAAAAGAGGGAACAACAGTGGATAAAAAAGAATCGCTTGAAGATTTCCTGAAACGCGTGAAGAAATTTGAATTATTCACGGTGGCAATTATTGGAAAAAAATAGGCATCACTGCTTTATTCATATGCAACTGGGTATTTATAAACACCACAAAGGTCATCTTGCAGAGGTGATTGGAGTCGCGACCCATACAGAAACCGAAGAAGAACTAGTTGTTTATAAGCATAATGGCAAAATGTGGGTGCGACCTCTCGCCATGTTCCAAGAATATGTAGTTGTTGATGGTGTAGAAGTACCTCGATTTACTTTTGTTTCGATATGAAAATCATAGGCCTTACCGGTTTTCCACTCTCTGGAAAAGATACTGTTGCGCAATATTTGGTGACGAAAAGCTTTAAGATGTTATCTGCTGGTGACATAATCCGCACTGCAATGCGCGCCGAAGGGTTGCGACTTGATCGTGCGAGTATCCAGGCGTATGTAACACGTCAGCGGGCGCTGCGTGGTGATGCATACGTGGATGAAGAAATGCTACCACATATTACGGGCAACACGGTTATTAGTGCGTTTCGTGAAATGGCGGGAGTTGATTTTTTCCGTAAAAAATTTCCTGGCGATTTTATATTACTTGAAGTTGCGGCCCCTATTGAGCTGCGTTATGCGCGTGCACAGATGCGCCAGCGCGAAGGTGATATAATCTCGCTTGATGAATTTAAAGCGCAGGAGACATATGAATTATCAGCTCCAGGATATTCGATGCAACAAGTGCTCGATGCGGCAGATGCGCGAATTGAGAATTCAGGCTCAGAAGTAGATTTGTTCAAACAGTTAGATATTATTTTGGAAAAGTATGGAATTTGAAAAATATAAAATCGTTGTATTTGTACCGGAATCTCATGCCGACGTAGTGCGCGAGGCAATGGCATCCGCGGGCGCAGGTGTCATAGGCAATTACTCGAATTGCACGTTTTCATCCAAAGGCATTGGGCGATTTAAACCGCTCGAAGGTGCACATCCGCACATTGGATCGGTTGGTGATTTGGAAGAAGTCAATGAGGAACGCATCGAAACTGTTTGCCCGTCATCTGCACTTCATGACGTAATAGCTGCAATTAAATTTGCGCACCCATATGAAGAGGTTGCGCTTGATGTGTATCCACTTATATGAAAACCATAGTAATCACTGGCGCTAGTCGTGGCATCGGCCGCGCGCTCGCAGAAAAATTTTTGAACGAAGGTTTTTTCGTTATCGGGACATCCCGGTCTGGAGAAGCTGAGTATTCGCATGAAAATTTAATGTTTGTACCGCTCGAGTTATCACAAGTAGAAAGTCGCAAAACATGCGCTGCCACGATTCAAGCACTTGATAAAAAGATTAACATTTTGATTAATAATGCTGGCATTTGGCATCCAGAAGATGAGGCACAAACGATTGATGTTGCGGTTCTGCAGGAAACATTGGATTCAAATGTAATTGGATCGATCGATTTTACTGAACAACTTTTGGCTCACAATTTGATTTCGGAACAAATAATAAACATTTCATCGCGTCGTGGTTCGCTATCATTTACGACGACGTGCCTATATCCAAATTATGGTATTTCAAAAGCAGCGTTGAACATGTTCACTCGCATTCTTGCTGCGCGTTTGGCGGGCAAGGTGATTGTCTCCTCGGTTCATCCAGGATACGTGAAGACAGATATGAATGAAGGTGAGGGTGATATTACGCCGCAAGAAGCTGCGAATGATATTTTTGCACTTATTGCAAAGCGTGTTGAATCAGGTAATTTTTGGTATAAGGGTGAGATATATCCGTGGTAAGGCATCATGTGTAATTATTAAATACAAATATAATTTAACTGTTCTGTAATTATGGAAAATGAACGATACGAAATTTCACTTAAACTATTTTTAAAAAATGCAGCGGGAAAAATTCTGGTTTTAAAACCAGCTACTTGGGAACCACCATTTCATAAAGTGCATGATTTTCCCGGCGGCCGCATCAATGTAACAGAATTTGCAACGCCCATCTACGATATTTTAATGCGCGAAGTTGCTGAAGAAATTGGAACCGACGCTGTCGGAGAAATTTCGATGACGCCAGTCGCGACAGGACGCCACATGAATAAAAACGGTGTACCAACATTTTATCTGGCGTTTGTGGCGCAGTATATAGAAGGTGCAAAAATTACGTTGTCGCCTGATCATAATGATATCTTGTGGCTCGATTTAAAAAACGTAAAACTCGAAGATTATTTTATGACAGGGATGCTTGAGATTGCGCAGCAGTATGCTGTCGCACTATGAAAATAATTCTCGGATCCTCTTCAAGATTTCGCCGCATGGTCATGGACGAGTTGGGTCTTGCCTACGATGTCATTTCGCCAGACATCGACGAAAAGGCTATTCGCGAAGCAGACCCTGAAAAATTAGTACTCGCGATTGCGCACGCCAAGGCAGACGCAGTAAGTGCACAGGTCAAAGAGCCATCGATTGTGATTGCCTCTGATCAAGTCGTGGTATGGAATGGGCAAATTCGGGAAAAGCCAGTGTCAAAAGAGCAGGCTCGCGAGTTTATTAAATCGTATGGCAAGCAGCCTGCAACAATAATTAACGGCATGGTTGTAACGAACACCAAAACAGGGAAACGTGCCGAAGGACTTTGTGCTATGCACATATGGTACAACCCTATCTCAGACGCGGACGCAGCGTCGCTTGCTGAATATGACGGTGTAATGGATTGTGCGGGCGCACTTCGGTCCGAAAATCCAGCGATGATGCAATTTATGAGTAAGACAGATGGCAGCTTTGATATAGCTCGCGGCCTACCAAAAAAACTTTTGGGAAAATTATTGCAAGAAATAAAATAATATGCCCCCTAAACTCTTCCTCGCTACAAAAGCATTCATTATATATGAAGGCAAAGTGCTCATTTTACGTGAATCTGGATCGTATCAGGATGGGACCAACGCTGGCCGCTACGATTTACCAGGTGGTCGCCTGAATCCGGGTGAAAAATACGACGAAGCTCTTGCGCGTGAAGTACTTGAAGAAACGGGCCTCACTATAAAAATCAAAAAACCACTTAGTGTTGGCGAGTGGCACCCAACCGTGCGCGGCGAAGAATGGCAAATCGTGGGAATATTTTTCGAATGCGAAGTGGTGACGAATGAAATTAAACTTTCCGAAGATCACGACGCCTTTGAATGGATCAATCCAACTGAATTTGCGCAGTTTCCAATTATCCCCAATTTGCACGACGTCTTTAAAACCTATAACATGTTTGCCATATGACACCACAAGAATATATTACCAACGCACTCCGAACTCAGCCTGAAGGTTATTTATTTACTGCAACCGGCGACGTGACACCACGCATCGAACATGCGGTCTATGGCATCGTAAGCGAAGCGGGTGAATGCATGGACGCACTCAAAAAATCAAAAATGCATGGGCGCGCGCTCGATAAAGTAAACCTAATGGAAGAAGCGGGCGACATTATGTGGTACCTCGCACTTCTCGCCGATGAACTCGGCGTTTCATTCGAGCAGATTTGGGAAAAAAATATTGCGAAACTTAGCTTACGATACCCAGAAAAATTTAGCGATGAGTTGTCAAAGAATCGTGATGTGATCGCTGAACGCGCCATCTTGGAACAATAAACTTGCCGTCCGCCCCATAATTTGTTACTATATTGCCACTTTGAAAAACCTATGAAATTACGTCAAACGTCCACAGAAATGCCTCGCAGCAAAGTCCGAAACGGTCTGATCGCAGTTGTTTTGTTTGTAGTTGCCGCTGGTATCTATAGTTACCCAACGCCATACAACGAAGCGTCTGATTTTTTGAATACAAAAGTTGGCCTTTCGCTTGGTCACTTAAACCCAGAACCATTTCGTTTGGGTCTTGATTTACGCGGCGGCGCATCACTCATGTACGATGTTGATGTTAAAAATGTTGCCGCTGGCGACGAACCAGCAGCCGTTGAAGGCGCACGTGATGTTATTGAACGCCGTGTAAACGCATTTGGTGTTTCAGAACCGCTGGTACAAACCACCAAATCAAGTGGCGTGTGGCGCATTTTGGTTGATTTGCCAGACGTGCACAATGTGCAGCAGGCAATTGACATGATTGGTGCAACACCAACTTTGGAATTCCGCGACAAGCAAGGCGGCAACGTTCAGCTTACCGATGATCAGAAAAAAGCAATTGCTGATGCAAACGTAGCGGCAAAAACTTCTGCAGATGTAATTACCGCATCACTCAAAACCGCCGCAACCTTTGATGACGTATACGCAAAAAATGGTGGTAAAGATTTGGGCGCGGTAACCAAAGCCGATAGCGCAACCATTTATAACTGGGCTGCAAAAACTCGTGAGGGTACGTTTACTCGCACTCCACTCGAAGACGCGCAAGGATACTATTTCTTGCAGCGTGGTGCTACCTCAGCTCATGATTTTGTTTCTGCTCGCCACATTTTACTTTGTTGGAAAGGTGCAACTGGTTGTACCGGCACCATGACCAAAGACGAAGCGCTTCAGAAAGCAAAAGATTTGCTCCTCAAATTGACCCCACAAAATTTTGGTGATTTGGCAAAAGTAAATTCAACCGAACCAGGCGCCGACAAATCAGGTGGCGATTTGGGTGAATTCGACAAAGGCAAAATGGTAAAAGCTTTTGAAGATGCGGTATTCCCAATGAAAGTTGGCGAAATCAAAGGCCCTATCGAAACAGAATTCGGCTATCACATTATCTACAAATATAATGCACGTACCGAACCAGCCTATGGCGTTCGTGGATTTAGCATCGCTAAAAAAACAGAAGCTGACGCTTTTGCAAATACCTCAGAATGGAAACCAACTGGTTTGTCTGGTAAGCAGCTTTCACGTGCAACATTAGAATTTAGCCCACAAACAGGGCAGCCAACCGTAAGTTTGGAATTCAACGCAGAAGGCCAACAGCTTTTTGCAGACATTACCAAGCGCGACGTGAATCAACAGGTTGCAATTTTCCTTGACGGTCAGCCGATCAGCACGCCAACCGTTAACGAGCCAATCTTAGACGGTAAAGCAATTATTTCAGGTAGCTTTACACTTGCCGAAGCGCAGCAAATGGTAGAACGTTTGAACGCGGGTGCATTGCCACTTCCAATTAAACTTTCAAGCCAGCAAACAGTCGGCGCTACGCTTGGTGCAGATTCATTAAAACAATCTGCAAAGGCTGGTGCGATTGGTTTTGCACTCGTGGTGTTGTTTCTTATCGCGTTCTATCGCTTGCCGGGTCTCTTGGCATCAGTTGCACTTATTGCATACACGGCAATTGTGCTCGCGGTATTCAAGTTTATTCCAGTTACACTTACGCTCGCTGGTATTGCTGGCTTTATTCTTTCACTTGGTATGGCGGTAGATGCCAACGTCCTCGTGTTTGAACGTACTCGTGAAGAATTGGCACGTGGGCTTTCGCCACTTCGTGCACTTGAGGAAGCATTTCCTCGCGCATGGAACTCGATTCGCGATTCCAACGCGTCATCACTTATTACGTGTGTAATTTTGTACTGGTTCGGTTCAAGCATTGTGCAAGGTTTTGCGCTTAACTTGGCAATCGGTATTTTGGCAAGTTTGTTCTCAGCAATTACCGTAACCCGTTTGCTTCTTCGCTTTACAGCTCCTTGGTTTGCAAAGCACCCCGCACTCTTTATTCAAAGCGTGCCACAGGATAAAGAATAATTATATGTTCTCAGTTGTAAAAACAAAAAAAATCTGGTTCACCCTTTCGATCGTACTTTTTGTACTTTCGCTTGGCGCAATCGCTAAATACGGATTCAAACTTGGTATTGATTTTACCAACGGTTCACTCATGGAAGTTGCGGTATCAGGCACACGCCCAGAAACGCCAGCCATTGTTGCTGCGGTGCAACCAATCATTAACGAAGAACCACACGTACAATCAACCGGTGATAAGGGTTTAATTATCCGCATGCCCGTTGAAGACGAAGCAACGCATCAGCAGGTTTTGACAGCACTTAAAAAAATTGATGGCGTTGGCGACGTAACCGAAGCACGTTTCGAAACCGTTGGTCCAACGGTGAGCACCGAACTTCGTTCACGTGCAATCAACTCACTCTTCATTGTGCTTATCGCAATTATTTTGTACGTTGCTTGGGCGTTTCGTCAGGTTTCACATCCACTTCCATCATGGAAATTCGGTGTGGTGGCGGTTATTGCGCTTTTGCACGATGTGTTTATACCTGCAGGTGTATTTGCAATCCTCGGCCATTTTATTGGCTACGAAGTCGATACCTTGTTCGTTACGGCAATCCTTACGATTCTTGGTTTCTCGGTGCACGATACTATCGTTACCTTTGATCGTGTTCGTGAACATTTACGCGCAACACCAAAGGCAGATTTTCCACAGCTCGTGGATCAGTCAGTGCGCGAAACACTTCGTCGTTCAATCAATACTTCGCTCACCGTGCTTATCGTGCTCGTTCCAGTGTTCCTCTTTGGCGGTCGTTCAATCCAGCCATTTGTGTTAACACTGATCATTGGTGTGATTGTTGGTACATATTCTTCAATCTTCATCGCTTGTCCACTTTTGGTGGAATGGAATCGCTTTGCGAAAAAATAAAATTCTTGGTATACTGACCCACGTGAATTACTGCGTATGAACGCAATCGCGTGGGTCATTATCATTTATTACGTACTC
>CAITMK010000013.1 GCA_903893485.1 Candidatus Magasanikiibacteriota bacterium | reverse complement strand
GTGCTGATACGCACGCGGCGTGGCAATGCGGCCCTTTGGGGTGCGTTCGATCATGCCGATTTGAAGCAAAAATGGTTCATGTACGGTTTCCAGGGTTTCAATTTCTTCTGCAACCGCAGCGGCAAGTGTTGAAAGGCCAACAGGGCCACCGTGAAATGTTTCAATGATGGTGCGTAATATTTTTTTGTCGCCGTGATCCAGGCCGAGTGGGTCAATGCGAATCATGTCCAATGTTTTTTGTACCACACGCGCATCTGCAGTGGCGTTTTCAACCTGCGCCACATCGCGAACGCGGCGAAGCATGCGGTTGGCAATGCGGGGCGTGCGGCGGCAGCATGCAGCAAGAAGTGTGGTGCCATCTGGCGTAACTGGGATATTTAAAATTTTGCCTGAACGCGTAATAATTTTTTCTAAATCTTCTGGTGTGTAAAAATCTAGTTGAAACGTTGCGCCAAATCGGTCGCGCAGTGGTGCGGAAATAAGTGATGGGCGCGTGGTGGCGCCAATCAAAGTAAATTTATTTAAGTTCATGCGCAAGGTTTTGCTGCCAGGTCCTTTGCCAATTAACATGTCGATTACAAAATCTTCCATGGCTGGGTACAGCACTTCTTCGATTGAGCGGTTCAGGCGGTGGATTTCATCGATAAATAATACGTCGCCTTCTTCCAGGCCGGTTAAGAGCGCGGCCAAGTCGCCAATTTTTTCTAGCGCGGGCCCCGAAGTAACTCGGCAGGTTCGACCCATTTCAGTGGCAATGATGTTGGCGAGAGTTGTTTTTCCAAGGCCCGGGTTGCCGTAGAGCAATATATGATCAAGCGGCTCGCCGCGTTGCTGTGTGGCGCGCAAAAAAACATCCAAGGTTTCCTTAAGATGTTCTTGGCCAATGAATTCGGCCAGTGTGCGCGGGCGGAGTTCGTTTTCCAAAATACGGTCGTCGGAAAATTGGATGGGGGCTACCGCGCGGTCTTCCAGTGTGTCTTCATTCAGAAATGGCATATCAGGTTTGGCCAGAGTATAGCATGTGTAGCTGGTTGACAAAATGGGGAAAATCTGGTATATAGCATGTACTGCGTTGAAAAATGGCAGTCAGCAATCGTTGTCCCGTGTACTGGTACGGCAATGATCAGTGGGACGACCGCTGCGTGTTTCCGGGCTTCTGCAAGTTCGGTTCTGCGCCCTTGGCTGCTTAGTGCTTCAACCGTACTTGTTCTTTTGGGTTTTGGTTTCTGTCCGGCGTTTTGCGAAAGCAAGACGCCGGCAATTTTTTTTGATATCCCCAAACTGTCCACCTTTGACAGAGCTTTTTTTTCTGTAGGGGTTATGGTAAAGTTGCGGCACGAAAGAATCTCCCTATGCCTCCAGAATTTCACGCCGCACCAAAAGGCCTTGTTGTATCGCGTCGATTTACGCGCCCCGGTGATATTTCTATTGGCCAGACCGAACATATCGTGACTTCACAACAGCTGACTCACAGTTGGCGCAAATTGGCCGAAGAACGTAATTTTTTTGCGACGCCGAAGGATTCTGATGCATTTTTTGATGAATTACTGTACATGATGGTTGGTGGATTGGTTGTGCCAGGCGCTGCGCCAGCTGTTTTGGGTGCGGCTCAGGATACCTCAGCCATTTTAGACGCGGATCATCCAGATATCGAAGATTTGATTGCAACAGGGCGCCCGGTAATGCGCGCTACAAACCAATTTATTGAGTCAATCATGGAAGATCGCGATTGGAATTTGCGTTGGCCTGCTGATGGCCGCGTTTCTAAAACAATTCGCGCACGTGATTTATGGGAAAAATTTGTTGGAGCGTCTGTGGCTGGTTTCAGACTAGATTCAACGACTAACGAATGGCATACCGTGCCAAAATCAGGCAGAATAAATGGTTCAGCCGTGCTCGGCGGCTATGTTTTTTTAGACAGCACCGCTGCGCATACAGCAACAATTGATTTGGGACATTTTTTTGACGCAAAAACAATGGTTTTTGATGTTGATTCATTTCGCCATGCAGCGCGTTTATGGACAGTTGTTTTGGAATTAATTGCGCCTGACAGCGAATTTCGCCCGATTGGGCTTGGTTTTAAGAATTTGGCCGCGGGCATTTTTATGGTTGCGGGAATTGCTTATGATAGCCCAGAGGCGCGTGCGATTGCATCTGCCGTCGCGGCTATTTTAACGGGCGAGGCATATGCAGCGAGCGCCGAAATGGCAAAATTTGTGGGTGCATTTCCAAAATTTGATCTGAATCGGTCCGACATGCTTCGCGTGGTGCGCAATCACCGTCGCGCCACCTATAATGCGCCTGCTGATGGTTACGAAAAGTTGTCCACCAAAGTTGCAGGCATTGATCAGAGCATGTGCCCAGTATATTTGCTGCGCGCCGCTCGTACTGCATGGGATCGCGCGTTGGAATTGGGTGAAATTTATGGTTTTCGGAATGCCCAGGTTAGTTTTTTGAATGAATGTGAAATAGAGCCGGTAAAAAAATTGGAAAAAGATGTTGTTGTGACCGCGTTAACAACACTTCGCTACGAAGCGCACCAAATTGAAGAGATTTTACGTTATATATTTGGGGCACACACGCTTGCGGGAGCGCCACACATAAACCATACCACGCTTGCGGCAAAGGGATTAACTCCCGAAGAAATTGCTGTTTTGGAGCAAGGCGTGGTTTTGCCACAAGCGCGTCTTTCGGCGTTAGGTTTTTCGGAAAACGAAATTATTGAGGCGAATGCGTATTTGTGTGGTTGGGGCACATTGGATGGCGCCAAATATGTGAAGCCCGAACATCAAGCAATTTTTGCATTAAAATTATCACCATTGGCGGTGTTGCATATGATGGCGGCTGTTCAGCCATTTTTGTCTGGTGCAATTGATCAAAAAATTACGCTTGAACCTGGCGTGGGCGCTGATGAGATTAAAGAATTATTTTTAACAACCTGGCGACTGGGTCTTAAAGGTGTGATGATAATTCGCACAGGAAGTCGCGCGCCAGAACCAGAAAATATAATTGATGAAGTAATAATAATACCTACTATGATTGAAGAAGAAAAAAATGTGATGGTGCCAATTTTTACACCAGAACCTGCAGCGGAGCCTGAAAAAATTTCGGATGCCGCAGCTGTCTTTACCGAAGAATTATTGCGTTTAAAAAAAGAAAATGAATTTTTGCGAGGCGAATTACGTGCGGCTGCCGCGCCACTGGTCTCAGGTTTGTTGTTTGGGCAGCGTCGTGCATTGCCTGCAACGCGCAAAGGCATTACCGTTGAAGCAAAAATTGGCGATCAACAAGTTTATTTGCGAACCGGCGAATATATCGATGGAACATTAGGTGAAATTTTTATTGACATGTACCGCGAAGGCGCGGCATTTCGGAGTGTGCTGAACTGTTTTGCTATTGCAATTTCAATTGGGCTTCAGCACGGCGTACCACTCGAGAAATTCGTAGAAAAATTTTCGTTCACTCGTTTTGAGCCGTCAGGATTTACGACACATCCGAGTGTAAAAAAATGTACCTCAATTTTGGACTACATTTTTCGCGTGCTTGCGGCAGAATATTTAGGGAAACAAGATCTGCAAGAAGAAACGCCGCCGTCGCATCTGGAATAAATCAAAGATCAAAATATTTTTTGGCGGTTTCCCAGGAGCCGCCAATTTTTTTACCCGGATTAAAAATATTTTGTGGATCAAAAATAGTTTTGGTTTGTACAAATAGATCGTACATATCTGCACCGTATAATTTTTTTAAAAATGGCGTACGAATCATGCCGTCGTTATGTTCCGCTGTAAAGCTGCCACCCATTCGTAAAATCAAATCAAATACTTTTGTCATGAGCTCTTCGACATTTTTGATGAGCTGCGGTTCTGTTGGATTCACCAACGGAATAATATGAAAATTTCCATCACCTACATGCCCTGCAACGGTATATAGCATTCCGGATGCATCTAACATTTTATATAGCTCTGGCAAAAATTCGCTCAGCGTGTTTGGCGGCACGATTAAATCATCAATAAATGGGGCTGTTCTGAGACCCTTCATGTGATGACGAAGCAAATTGAAACTTTCCCGGCGCATGATCCAATATTTTTCTGCTTCGGCTTCGGTGCGGGCTACATGTGTTTTGTGACCTTGAAGTGAAATAATTTGTGCTGCATTTTCTGCCGCAACAAGAGCTTCTTTTTCTGTGTCGCCCGTGAAGTCTGCAATGATAATCATTTTAGGAACACCACCGGTAATGAGCATCCAAAATTCTGGCAAAAATTTAAAACCAAGTGATAGTAAATTACCATTCATGTGTGAAATTAATTTTGGAAATACACGAAGTGCAACGCGAAAAGTGTGGTCATCAAAACTTTCACAGGTTTCTGGATCAAGCTTAAGAAGTGCAGGCACCACCGTGGTAAGTGCTGCATGACTTTTTAAAAAAATAACAACGGAGCGCGAAAACTTTTTTGGGGTGATTAGTGCAAAAGTGGCTTTCGTGATCAGGCCGAGTGTTCCTTGCGCACCAACAAAAATTTTAGTGATATCGAATGTCTCAGTCGCAGCATCCCACACATTCCACAATGCATACCCCGCAGAATTTTTGGTGACCTGAGGATGATGTGACTTTAAAAAATCTGCATGTGATTTAATGAGGGGTACGATCGTGCGATATATCTCGCCTTCAAAATCTTTTTGATCACATTTTTTGTTTAATGCCTCGGCAGAAAGTGCTGTGACATCGCGTGCAATTCCATCTGCAAAAACAACGCGCAGTACACGTACATATTTTTCAGTTTTTCCGTAACGTAATGTTTTTTCACCACCAGAATTATTTGAAACCATGCCGCCAATGGCACAAAGATCGCGCGAGGCAGGGAAGCTTGGTAATAATAAATTATGTGCAAGACTAATTTTTTCAAAGTCGCGATAAAATACTCCAGGCTCTGCTGACATTTCTGCACTTCCCGCATTCGGCGGCGTAATATATGTAAAATATTTTGTAAAATCAACCACGATTGATGTGGTTAATGGGCCGCCGGTCATGCAGGTGCCTGCTGCGCGGGCGGTGAGCGAAATTTGTTCACCGCGTTTTTTTGCAGCGGAAACAAATTTCACCAAAGCACATACGTCGGCTTCATGTTTGGGATACACAACAACAGCTGGTCGAACGCAAAAAAGACTGGTGTCGCGACTTGCCACGGTGAGCGTAGTTTCATCCCACGCAACTTGCCCCTCAATTAATTCTGAAAGTGAATGAACTAATGAATCCATGAAAAGAGTATATCATTTTTGACAAAATATGGCGGCATTGTTACTGTGGGCATATGAAAAATATTCATTTGGTTTTTGATTTGGATGACACTCTTATCGGCTATCGGCCAGATAGTTCAGGCCAGAAAATACAGCAGGAGTTAGCGCTTTTGCATGAGGTACCCGCTGAAGATGTCCATCGGATGTATAAAATAATTGGCGCCTCTGCTGATGATGGATTTTCTCCAGATAATTTAGCGCGCGCAGTGCATGCAGAGTTCCCGCATGTTGATTATAAAAAATTTTCTGACGACTTGCACCACGCTTATTCAAGTGCGCTTATGGTGTATTCCGATACACACGAATTGCTTGATTTTGCGCGTCAAAAAAATATAACCATGTCAGTGGTGACTGCGGGAAATAATGAATGGCAGCGCCATAAAATGAATTATACCGGTATTGAAATTTCAGATATACATGTGACAAAAAATATTGAAGGTAAAGTCGCGGCGCTTGCAAAAATTCAGGCGCAAATGCCCGATAAAAAAATTATTTTTATCGATGATTATGTTCGTCATCTTGATGAGGCGCATGATGCTTTTGGCGATGAGATAGAATTGTATCGCATGCTACGTCCGACTTCTCGTTATGCACCGTTAGTGTCAAAATATCCGCATCAGGGCATTGAATCGCTCGCAGAACTCATTACATTTTTGGAAGAGCGTTTTTAGATTTTACAAAAAAGTATCCGACACTTGCAAAAGTGACCACGGGAGAAATCCATTCGGGAATATGGGCGCCAAATGCATCGGCGAGCATGATTGCACCCAAACACAAAACTGAATACATGGCGCCATTTTTAAGAAAAATATATTTTTTGATGTGACTTGCGCCGCGTAGTGTAATTTGACGCACAATAATTGCACCAATGCCGTTGCCAATTAAAATAATTGGTACGGAAAGTGTAAATGCAAATGCACCAAGCACGCCATCCACGGAAAAAGTTGCATCAATGATTTCTAAATATAAAATTTTGCTGAAATCGGACAGGTTGCCCGCGCCACCTGTTAAACTTTTTTCTGCTGCTTCGGCATTTTGTTTAAAACCGTGCGTAATAAAAAATGCGGTCGAGCCAATCACTGCGCCAAATGCCATCATCGGATTAATTTTGAGCGCGCACCAAACGAGCGCTGCGAGCAAAATAGATACACTTGCGTAAAACCACACGCCTTGGCGTTGAAAAAATTTTTCGTGTGGAAGGCCAAAACTTTTTTCTTCTAAAAATAACCAATGTAAAAAAAGAAAAAGTAAAAAGGTACCGCCGCCAGCCAACAAAAGTGGGGCAGAAGATTCGATTGCTGTGTGGATACGTGGGTCCGCACTGAATGCTGCGGTGAGCGCGCCGACAGGGCCGAGTGATGGTGTGCTTGCCCAAATAATAATCCATGGCAATAAACCACGCACTACAAAAACTGCAAAAAACATTCCCCATACCAAAAACCATCGACGTCCGCGCGAGCTCATGGTGTGCAAAACCTCGGCGTTGATGATTGCATTGTCGATTGAAGAGATCGTTTCAAACATGGCAAGGCCGAGGATGGTGATGCAAATGGTGATGAGGGGCATATTTGTTTGTTGATGTTATTTTACTACAATTTTGGCATAAAAAGCAATTTTTTAGCTTACATTAGCTAATTATTAACACGATTAGGTTGACAAAGACTCAAAAACGTGCTATATTGCAATGTTGCGCTAAAAAAGCGCATCCAGACGAGCCCGCTGGACGGGCAGTTTTATGGGGAAGTGCGCCGGGCACGACCTTTGACAATTCCCGCGAGTCGGGTTCCAGGAGTTTCAAATGAAGGTGCAAACGAAAAATATTCTGATTTTGGGTGGCGGCTTCACGATTTTTGTCGCCCTCTTGTTCTATGGGGCACTCGAATCTCGTGTGAGTGTTGCGGAGCCTGATCCGAACATTCCCAATAACTTCGAGCCGTACAGCAAGGCGGGGATGCCAAAGACGGATGTGGCCACGCTGCCGCCAATTGCGGAGACGTCGCGCTGTCTGATGAACAAGAAGCTGCGAGATACGACAACCTCCAGCGACTTGCGGCGCTACCAGTTCCAAATCTTCGAGAGCAAAAACGGCTCTAACGCCGACGCGATTTACGCGTTGCATCGCGGATACCATGCTGCTGAAAAAGCGGAGCTGGCCGCCTACGCGCACATCAACAAGCCGGAAAAGATCACGCTCGTTGGGCTCGATGCGCGTACGTACGATGAAGAGCTGCGTGTGTCGTACGTCTCGATGCTGGTCGGTGACACGGATCCTGGTGACACTGAATGCCCGGGTCGTGCGCTTCGGTGGCAGCTCAAAGAGACGAAAGTCTACGACGTGCCGAATGTGTACTTTGAGGACCAGAAGGCTCACATCTGGCTCAAAGGCACGCACTTTCTCGGCGTCGGTTACAACTAAACCAAACCACAACTCAAGACTCCGCCACCACATTTGGTCGCGGAGTTGATTTTTTTAAATGCCGCGGGCGGGATTCGCCGACTTGGCGAACCATGTCGCCTGCGTCGGCTGGGCTGCGCGCGACTCAACCTGCGCACGCTCGGTTGGCGCGCAGCCCTTCGAGTCCCTTTCACTAAAAATTAAAAATACTCACCGCATGGGTGAGTATTTTTAATTTGCCGCGGGCGGGACTCGAACCCGCAAGCCTTTCGACGAGGGATTTTAAGTCCCTTGTGTATACCATTCCACCACCGCGGCATGCGGCGTTACCATTAGGCTGGCCCCAAGTGTACAAAAAAAAGCGACCGGACGCAAGATGGGGGTATCTTGTGGCCGGCCGGGGTGGGGGTTGGGCTACGTGTCCATTTGGCGCAGCGCGCGTTCGACAAGCTCGGGAATTTCGGCGAGCTGTTCGACGGCGTGGTGCGCATTTGGCGGCAAGTTGTATTTGCCATCTTTGTCGCGCTGGCGAATCACGAAGATGCCCATGTTCGGTGCCAGCTTGATCGCAGACGACGGCGTCGGCACATGCATGTCGCCGCTGGTGTCTCCAACAGTGACAATGAACAGTTTTCGGTCGTCGTGCGGGATGAGATTGCGAATGGCCTCGGTGGTTTTTTCGTGGCGCTTCCCGTGTTCGGCAACGATGAAATGCGTTTCCGGGACCACATCGAACAGTCTTTGGACCCCGACTCGCCTGATTTTTTGCTCCGTCGAGTGCGCTGGATCAAAAAGTGGCATTTGTCCTGGCCGCAGCATGGTCCGCGTGTCGCTGCTGGTGACCACGATGATGATGGCACCGAACCGCTGGCGCAGAACACCGAACGTCTCGCGGACGTCTTCATACAGCGGGTTTTCGGACGCCACGATTTCGAACATCTCACTCTCGGCTTGCACCATGTGGTCAATGATCTCTGGTGTGATCTGCACGCCCAGGCGCCGCATGATGAGCAATGCGCGAGCCGTGTGCGACCACTCAGCAGTGGGCGGCATAAAACCGCTGTGCAGAATGATGTAATCACGGAAACAGTCGTGTACCGCCTTGATTTCGGCGGCCTGTGCATCCTTGTCGTGCAGATTGCCCATGAGCAGAACGAGTTGCTGCAAAAGCATCTCGCGCAAATTCTCGGGCGTGTGCGCTGGCAAGTACACCTGCATCTGGGACGCCAGATAAAGCAGTGACACGGCGTTCTCCCACTTTCCCGTTGTCCAGTCGAAGTCCATGAGAACAACGACGCGAATTTTGCGGAGCAGCCGCCTGAGAATATCGGACATGGCTTATCCTCCTGAATGTGTTGAAGCCGGGCTTAGTTTAGTACACAACCGCCAAATTTGGCAAGGGCATCGAAGGATTGTTCACCTTCAAGTTTTTCACCGGTTTTGTTGATCCACGTTGGGAATCCAGTAATGCCAGCCGCGGTACAAACTGGGGTGATGCCGTTATCTTGAGCACATTCAACATAAGGAAGAAGACGTGCGGCGTCGCCAAAAGCTTCTTTTTGGGCTTTGCAATGAGGGCACCATGAAGCGCCATAAAAGGTGACGCCGTTGTTTTTAAGGCAAGTTGCGAGAGCTGTTGCGTTGGCTGGCGTGGCAACAGGTTTGTTTTTTAGGAAAACTATACCAACAATAAATAAAATGACGAGCCCAACAATAATATAAGTAAAGGTATTTGATGATTTTGATTCCATATTGACGGGCGTTTTAGAATTTGATATAGTTGCACAGCAATTTTAGCATGCAATTTTATTGTAGGCTAGGGGCAAGCATTATGTTCGCGCCTCAGTAGCTCAGTGGTAGAGCGCTGCCCTGAAGAGGCAGGCGTTGTCAGTTCGATTCTGACCTGAGGCACCAAAAGTGGATTACTTCGGTAATCCTTTTTTGTTTCTGTAGGTTGTCGTGTATAATTAAGACATATGGAAAAATCACCTGATACAGGTGGCTGGCAACCAATTCCACTGCACATTGATGTGCCGTTTGGCGAGCCTTTGCCACCGCAAAAGCCAAAAGATAATCCAGAACTTGGCGAAAAAAAAACAAAGAATGACTCGCGTTATAATGGGTCGACCATGCTTCGAGATGATGATGTAGATCCTCGTGCGTGGAATCCATTGGATGATCGGATTAAGTCTGATGACGATCTTTAATGTGTGCGGCCAATTTTGTTGACAGAGTTTTAACTGTTTGATAACATATTGCATGTCAGAACTTTAAAGCTCAATTGGGCCCTTAGCTTAGTTGGTAGAGCGCCGCATTTGCAATGCGGAGGTCGAGAGTTCGAATCTCTCAGGGTCCACCAAAAGAATCTCGCGAAAGCGAGGTTTTTTTGTTGACCAATTATTTTATTGGTCTTACAATAGTTCGCGCACGGGCCTATCGTAAAGTGGTATTATGCGGCATTCGCATTGCTGAGTCGGGAGTTCGATTCTCCCTAGGTCCATTCGGAAATTTTTTTTTAAAAGGTGTATACTTGATTTGTTATTCATTAACTCTTTACATATGATGTCCTCACCTATGTGTGTGGCTCACAAAGTTTGCGGCGCGCTTGTGTGGATCGGCGCGATTAACTGGGGCCTTATCGGGTTCTTCAAGTTCAATCTCGTAAACGCAATTTTTGGCGGATGGCCATCTTTCGAACGCATTGTATATGCGCTTGTCGGCCTTGCGGCGATCCTCATGCTCTTTGCGTGCAAATGCAAGCATTGCGGCATGCCAGAGGCAAAGAAAATGTAATGGTTTATTGATTGTTTGAGTGGGCCCTGGTGAAAGCCAGGGTTTTGCTATTGCAAAGAAATTATTTTAGTGATAGAGTGATGAGCGAAATGCTCGGGACTAGATATCTTCGCCGCGTTGCGGCTCGGTAGCTATCGTCCCTCGCTCGGAAATCCAGCCGAGCGCTAGCGCTCGCTGGTATTTCCTCACTCGGGACGTAGCTCAGTTGGTAGAGCACCTGTTTTGGGAACAGGGGGTCGCACGTTCAAGTCGTGTCGTCCCGACCAAGACAACCACCGTAAGGTGGTTTTTTTGTTTCTGCTTAGCTTGATTTATTTTTTTATTACTGTTATTTTGTTTTTACCTGAAGGAGTGCCAGGGTGGTGCACTTTGATTTTTACTTCAACCCCAGCAATGGGAAGTGGGTAGCGATGAAGACACTGCAATCATCAACTTTCTGGCTCGGTCGGAAAAAGAAGCCTGCGCTCTGCGCCGGTCTTTTGGCCCCGCGGGTTTCTGCGGCAAGCATGAATCAGCCGGCGGCTTATGTCGTGCGGCTTGGTGTGCCACCAAGTGAAAACATGCGTCGCGTGCGGCGTCGTGAAGATGTGATCGAGATTCCGGTGAGTTTGGACTTTTCAAAGACGTTCAAGTCGTCGGACCCGCTGCAGAATTTGGCGCTGGTCGGCTGGGAGGAGTATGAGCATGTTTTGGCGCACACCGCCCACCACGGACTTCCGCCGAAGAAGAAGATTCATTACAGGATTGTGCCGCCGAAGGTTGAGGAGCTCGTGGCAGATCAGGTTTTGCTCTGTGTCAGTCAGTACTGGCCGCGTTGGGGTTTCCCCACGTGCAAGCGCGAGGAGTCGCGGGCCAAGTATTTGGTGGCGGCGCGTTCGCATGTCGAAAAGCCGACGCTGGCGGATTGCTTCGATGGGCTGTTCTTGTTCAGCGTTGGTGACACGCTGACCCTTCAATTGAGGGCGGATCCCGACAAGAAATACCGGATTAGTTTTCCGTCGACGAAGGCCGGGCTGCAGTTCGAAGTGGTGAATGAAGTTGCTCGGCTGCGGGCAGCATAACTGAACCAAGGAGGTTTTTCTGTGACGCGAGGGGAGGCGTGTCACAGGATTTTTTTATTTAATGCTAAAGCATAAAGAAAAAATCCCATCGCAAGGATGGGATTTTTTCTTTGGAGCGGGTAAGGGGAGTCGAACCCCTCTCTGCTGCTTGGAAGGCAGCCATAATAGCCGCTATACGATACCCGCATAGCGCTTTGCAGTGTACGCAAAATTTTATTTATTGGCAAGAGCACGTTTTTTAGTGAACACGAAATAAATAATTATTAATAATATACCACTACCGTACATGAGCAAAAATCCTTGACCGGTTGCAACGGCGGAGTTTTTATTTTGTTGTGGCTGTACAATTATTTTTTCTGTTGGAATAATTATTTGTGGCGCGGTTTCATCGGCAAGTAGTATTCCGTGAATTTCAATTAAATCGCCGGCATATAATTGGGGCACTGTTATTGGCATGCCTTTTGGCAGTAATAATATATCGGATGAACTTGTAGATAGCGTGGTGCCGTTTTTTGAGACATCTTTTACAGTTCCAAAAATAATATCTGCAGGTCGCGGTGGTGCAGTTCCTAAAATTAAAAATTTATCTTTTTTAGAAACCTGCAGAATTAATCTGTTGCCCCGAAAAATTTCGTGCGCTGAAAAATGTACTAATGTGCCAACCACTAGTTTTTCAATATCAGAACGGACCGTTGTAAATTCAACCGTGCGGTTATCGACCACCAGGGTGCGCGCACCCAGAACTCCAGGCGTGATGGTAACAACTCCTGAATAGGTGTTGGGCTTGTTTGGCGAACTATTTTGTGTGGTAATTTTTTTTGTTTCGTGTGGTGTGCTCGTGACATAGTTGGTATTGATTGTAGATGCAGAAATTGGCGATGCTGGCTCTGGAATAGTTGTGGTCTTTTCTTTGACAGTTATTTGTCGTGCAACGGCACTACTCAAACCTTTTGAATCTGTGGCTGTAAATGTAATTAAATAGGTGCCGCTTGTTGCATAGGCATGTTGGGTCAAGACAGTATCACTATAGCTACCATCACCGAAATTCCAATTATACTTAGTGATGTCATTATTCGGATCAGTTGTGTCGGTTGCTGAACAAACGAGCGAATCGCCTACGAAAAATGGTCCTGGTGGAATTATCGCGCGTGCAATAGGGGGTGCGGGAAGTTCATCAAAAATATTTGGTGCATTTGGTGTTGGGGCCGCGGTCCAATGCCAACTTTCGTGAACATGCGAATAGCTTGCATTTATCGGTGCATCGTTATGATATGTTGCCTCATCAATAAAAGCATTTTGTGAAGTTGCTAACGTAATTTCTTCTCCGTCGGTATCGTTTAGTGCAATACCAGTAATGCTGCGCGGCCATGCGCGAAATTCCTTTGGCATTAAAATGCTATTTTCGCTTCGCGTACCAATGCTATACGAATTTCCACTAGCATCTTCTAAAATATCGCCACCAACTGAGACGGCAACATCGTTTGGGTTGTAAAGTTCAATAAATTCATCTAAAAAATTTGTAGGATGCGGAAATAATTCGCTGATCTGAATTTTATAGGGTGGTGGATCTGCGTGCGAGAAAAAAATATCGGGTGCAGCACTTATCGCTGAACTTGAGGCGGTTGTTTGCGTGATGGGCGCGGGCGACGTGGGCGTTTGTGGTGTGCTGCTGGTCGCAGCCGCACTTCCGTAATGATATACAGCGGCATTCGATGGTGCGTCGGGGAATGAAATAAGTAGTGTTGTTGTTGGGGCGATAACAATGGTAGCTCCTCCTTCTGGTAGTGAGAATGACGCATAAGTCATGAGTGCTTGTGGTGCATAAATTCCACCACCGTTGGCAATTAAAACGGATGAGTGTGCCGGAATTTTCATACCAGCAACAAAATTTTTCTTATTTATAGTTGCAGCGGTGTCACTTTTTTCTTGCACAGACCAGCCAGATAAATCTTGAGGGAGATCGTCAGGATTAAAAAGTGTGATAAATTCATCGGCAGCAGCGGGAGAGCCTATTTGCACGGTTTGAATTATTACACTGGCGCTGGCAAAATTTGGCAGCGCTAAAAGCACGCACACTGCCATGGCAGCTACGAATAATTTCTGCATAAATATATTTTGGTTACGGCGTGCAACAAGGCCGACCCCCTGCTGCACGCTTATATACTGGGTTCCAAAAAACACTAAAAATGTCAAGTGTTGATAATCTGTGCGTAATTCGGTATTATGCGTTTGTTCGGGTAAGTGGCGGAATTGGTATACGCGCTGGCCTTAGGAGCCAGTCCCGCAAGGGTTGAGAGTTCGAGTCTCTCCTTACCCATTTGGAAACTCTATTTTTTAGTAATCGTATTTTCCTTTTTCGCGCATTACGCATCGATAAATTTGTTCCAATAAAATCGCGCGCGTCATTTGATGCGTAAATGTGAGTTGTGATAAAGATAATTTTTCGTCAGCGTGTTCTAAAATTGATTCATCAAGGCCGAGCGGTCCGCCAATTATAAAAATAATTTCTTGTTTCCGGCGCCAACTTTCCAAAGCGCCCGCAAATTTTTCGGTGTTAAACGTTTTGACATCAGGATGCAATACAATTACATGTGCCGAGGGTTTTAAATATTTCACCAACAAGCTTGCCTCCTGTTTTTTTACGCGCGCCACATCTTGGTTTTTTCCAAATGGAATTTCTGCGATTTCAATCACGCGCACCGGCAGGTATGGTCCAAGCCGCGTTATGTATTGTTCTGCGACCGCGCGCCACGGCGCATCAAGGCGGCCAATCGAAATAATAGTAAACATAAAAATAGTATCTCATGCCACACGGGCATTGACAAAATCTTAATTTTACGATACCGTTTTGCTGCGTAAATCCGCACACCAACTGGTTAGGAGGAATCATGGAAATCAAAGACGGTCGTTCATTAATGCCCGCGTTGTTCTCTTTGGGCTTTGGATACGCACCGATTGCGCAAGCTTTGCAGTTACCACAAAATGTTGTTCAGAGCGATTTTATCGCGCTGCGCAAATCCAAAGCCTATCCCGCGCGTCCGATAACACACCATGATGCGCTTCAGGCCGCGTGGCTACGGTACCTTCAGCTGTCTCCCACAATGGTTGAGCTGCGCCATGCACTTGCGCTGTTGCTGAGCATCACGGTTGATCGTCACGGCATTTCGCCAGCAGCGCATTATTTTATTCTGTTGGCGCGCAAGTGCAGTGTGCCTCAGCTCGAAGATCCTGCGGAGCAGGGATACGTGGATTATTTGCTCGCAAAGCGACGACCGATACCGGATCTTTCGTGGTCAAAGTTTTTGCTGGATTGTAAAGTTCAGCATCACCACATTGATTTCAGGAAAGATACCGTGCTTGATGTGTATGCGGAGTGGGTGGCGTCGCGTATGCAGGGCAGCATGTTTCTGCGTTGGCCAAAAGGCGCGATCAAAAAACGACTTGCGCGCGTGTTCCGCGAGGAGACTGAGCCAATGCTACGAATTTTGACGCTGCGCTGCGAGGGTGTGACACGTCCCGAAATCATCAGTGCAGTTAAGCTCACTGGCGCGGTTGTGGATCGTCTGGAAAAAAAGGCTCTTGAGGTTGTGCGCAAGTCAAAATACGCGCCACTCAGAGCACTGCTCGATCCTGTCAAATCTGCGTAAAACTCCCAATTGTCCGCGTCCAGAGATCCTCTCTGTGCGCGGCATTTTTTTATCCCCAGTTATCCCCAATTCATCCCTCTTGACAAATGTTTTCTCTGGATATAAACTGACTAAGCTTTCAAATGAATAGTTTCCAAGTGCACACACGGTCCTCGGACCTGTCGCACCTCTGGGCCTCCTAAACGGGGCCTTTTTGTTTCTCAGGAAATAAGAAGACGATAGGAAAGCTTAGAACATTAACAACTAAATGATTACGTTGGTAAAGGGCAAATAATTGCAAATATGCAACAACATTAAATTTGTTGCACCTAAACGCATAAAAGACGTTTTGGTGCTTCAATGTAAGATCGTACAATAAGTGTATGTGGTGGATGCCTTGCTATAAACAGCCGACGAAGGACGCTGCAGGGAGCGAAATCTACGGGGAGGTCCCAAGTAACCTCTGATCCGTAGGTGTCCGAATGGAGAAATCCATACTGGTGTGAGCCAGTATATATTGTAGTGAATACATAGCTACATTAAGGTAACCCGGGGAAGTGAAACATCTCAGTACCCGGAGGAATAGAAATTAATAAAGATTCCCAAAGTAGTGGCGAGCGAAATGGGAAAAGGTCAAATGCATGTCACGTGAACTAGAAATAAGGGTCAACTTCGGTTGTATCATGATTCTGGGAAATGGTGAAGGCCGATGCGTCATGCAGGTTGTGGGTTAAAAGGTGTGTGTTCCTTCAAGCACGCCGTGGTACATATTACTATAGAAGAACAGGCTGGAAAGCCTGACCATAGTGGGTGATAGTCCCGTATTCAAAATATCTAATATGCCGCGTCTTTTATACCCGAGTAGAACTGGACACGTGAAATCTAGTTTGAAGCTGGGACGACTATGTTCCAAACCTAAATACTGTTTATGAGCGATAGTGAACAAGTACCGTGAGGGAAAGGTGAAAAGTAGCCCGAGAGGGCGATGAAATAGTTTCTGAAACCGCATACATACAAGGAGTCGGAGCTCAAGGCCCGTAAGGGATTCTGAGTGACGGCGTGCCTATTGAAGAATGAGCCAACGAGTTTATCGTCCGTCGCTTTGGTTAAGGTCCTATGGACCGGAGCCGCAGTGAAAGCGAGCATTAATAGTGCGTACGGTGGCGGCGATAATACCCGAAACGGTGTGAGCAATCCATGACCAGGTTGAGTGTTGTAGAAATACAACAGGAGGACCGAACCCACTAGCTGTGCAAAACTAGGGGATGAGTTGTGGATAGTGGAGAAATTCCAATCGAACACCGTGATAGCTGGTTCTCCTCGAAACATCTTTAGGGATGGCCTCGAGTATTCCTACCGGAGGTAGAGCTACTGAATGAAAACAGGGGCGCAAGCCTACTTTTTTCAACCAAACTCCGAATGCCGGTAGTTAACAACTCGGGAGTCAGACGGTGGGGGCTAAGCTCCATCGTCAAAAGGGAAACAGCCCATGACCATTAATTAAGGTCCCAAAATCTATGCTCAGTGTGAAAAGTGGTGATACAGCTTGGACAACCAGGATGTTGGCTTAGAAGCAGCCATCATTCAAAGAAAGCGTAACAGCTCACTGGTCGAGCCGTATTGCGCTGAAAATATACCGGGGCTTAAGCATAGTACCGAAGTTATGGATGTAGAAAAGATCCGTCTTTTTTACGTGGTAGAGGAGCGTTCCGTTCAGCAGTGAAGTCAGACCCGCGAGGGCTGGTGGAGCGAACGGAAGTGAGAATGTTGGCATAAGTAGCAGAAACGGATGTGAGAATCATCCGCACCGTAAATCCAAGGTTTCCTGGGCAACGCGAATCGTCCCAGGGTAAGTCGATCCTAAGCTCAGGCCGAAAGGCGTAGGCGATGGAAGAGCAGGTTAATATTCCTGCACTATAGTAGTGGAGTTTTGTAAGTGCACACTTTCAAGATGTGAGCGGCATTTGGTTATGGCCGTATCGAAAGATCGAGATTGAGTCTTCGGACAAGGTCGAGTCAGGTTCAGAGAGTGTCTAGAAAAGCTTGCAACGCGTTGAAACTATTATATCCGTACCGGAAACCGACACAGGTGGATGGGCACAAGCGTGCCAAGGTGTACGAGAGAACCCTCGTTTAGGAACTAGGCAAAAAAGCAGGCGTAACTTCGGGATAAGCCTTCCCATTCGCAAGAATGGGCGCAGCGAGCGATATCAACCAACTGTTTACCTAAAACACAGGTCCATGCAAAACCGTAAGGTGAAGTATATGGGCTGATGCCTGGCCAGTGTCCGAATGTTAAAAGGAGAGGTTAACCGCAAGGTGAAGCTTTGAATTGAAGCACGGATGAACGCCGGCCGTAACTATAACGGTCCTAAGGTAGCGAAATTCCTTGTCAGGTGAGTTCTGACCCGCATGAATGGCATAATGAGTTGATAACTGTCTCAACGAGGGACTCGGCGAAATTGCAAGAGGGGTGAAGATGCCCTTTACCAGTGGTTAGACGAAAAGACCCCATGAAGCTTTACTATAGTTTGTCATTGGATACATGTTTCGTATGTTCAGTGTAGGTGGTAGCCGCAAGGCAACAATGAGACACCACCCTTACGCTATGTGTATTCTTATCCCCGTCCATGAATCTGGATGGAGAGACAGTGACTGATGGGTAGTTTGCCTGGGGCGGGAGCCTCCCAAAATGTAACGGAGGCGTCTACAAAGGTCAGCTTAGCGCGGATGGAAATCGCGCTGGACGTGTATACGCACAAGCTGGCTTTACTGCAAGACTTACAAGTCGCGCAGTTGCGAAAGCAGAGGTAAGTGATCCGACCATTCAACATAGGATGGTGGAAGCTCAACGGATAAAAGCTACTCTGGGGATAACAGGCTGATCGGGTCCAAGAGTCCATATCGACGACCCGGTTTGGCACCTTAACATATCGGGGTGCATGAACAGTGATGTTTATCCAAGTCTTTTCGTTTAAAAATTAAAGTTAGATAGAGAGAAAATTAAAATCGGCTTATAACGGAGAACCCGTAGTGTCACATCGTGTGATAACCGGCAACCCCGTGGGAAGTCCACCAAGAGGTGTGACCCCGTAACGACTGACCCGAAAGGGGAGACTTATGCGCGCATTATTTATTAATCGCGGTAGGTAACACGCCGACTCTTGCTAGTCAAACTGAGATCATGCACGTGAACACAGTCAGTGTTCATAGCTAACATCCAGAGCAAGATGAAGATATAGTCTACCCCATATGAAAGTATGGAACCATGTACGATGTCGGCTCATCGCATCCTGGGGCTGGAGAAGGTCCCAAGGGTTTGGCTGTTCGCCAATTAAAGCGGTACGCGAGCTGGGTTCAGAACGTCGTGAGACAGTTCGGTCTCCTATCTACCACTGGCGCTGAATATTGAGAGGGCTGGTCCTTAGTACGAGAGGACCGGGATCAACGAACCTCTAGTGTACCGGTTGTTCCACCAGGAGCAGACGCCGGGTAGCTACGTTCGGCACGGATAAACGCTGAAAGCATCTAAGCGTGAAGCCGTCCTCAAGATTAATATTCGTTTTTAGCCCCCAGGGAGACTACCTGGTTGATAGGCAGGAAGTGTAAGCGTAGCAATACGTTCAGCTGACCTGTACTAATAGGGCGAGTACGAGCTTACATTGAGGCACTCAAAAGTTTTTGATGTGTTTCAAGCATAGGCGCAATTACCACAACATTACCAACGTAATCAATTTAGTAGATAAGTTCTACATTATTCCTCCACAAAAATCTGGTGGCTTCAAGTGCAATGGAAACACCCGTTCCCATTTCGAACACGGCAGTTAAGCATTGTTACGGCGATGATAGTCGGTTCCAACTCGGACCCGCGAAAGTAGCCCGCCGCCAGTTTCTTGTGGAGGAGTTTTGTTTAAGATCACATATTTCTTTGGAGGTATGTGTTTTTTTAGTATTATAGATTTATAATTTAACCTATTTAGATTGACATTTTTATTCAAAATTGATACGATTTGCGCACGACGAACTGTCGTCAATTTCTGATTTGGGGAGGGGCAGATGTTTAAGGGTTTTTTTGGTGGTCTTGTTGTTGGCACGGAATTTGACGGCGCCGTGATTGTTCGTTCACTCTATCCGGCTGAGATTGCCGCATCACAAAGCAATGGGCGATTTATGTCTGATCGTGCGTTAGATTGTATGTATACCACGCAAGCTAAGTACCCGGCGATTGTTGAATTACGTGGGGAGGACGCTGCGTCGTTAGTTTTGCAACAAGACTCAGACTGTGTGGCAGCTTCTGCCGCGGGTCAGCTCAGGCGTTTTTTTGCACGCGGGAATTCTCATCCCGGTGTTACGATCCGCGGGATTGGAAGTCTTTACATCGGGAAGTCGTTTCTGCAGGAGGCAACAACCTATCCCATCGACTGCCTGGGCATTTACTTGTCTCGGCCGCACGCGATTATTCGCGAGTTTCAGGGAGAAAAATTCGATGGGTGGTCGATTGTTGGCGGCACCTATGAAGCGTTTGAGGAGTACATAGCGGGGTTTGCAAAATGTCCAACAGGTGGTCCGACTGAACTGGTAATTGCTGAGTGTGGAGGCACTATTCCCGCCCTCCATGATGCAATAAGCTTTGACAAGTTCAGGCGGCTCAGTCGTCTGGCAATCAAGCCGGAACCCGTGGGCAAATGCGGCACGCATACGTTTGTGACGATTAAGCTGTAACGATCAGATTTCAGCGGCAGTATGTCCTACCGGCGTATTCCAAGCGGGGAGCGCAGGTAGGCATTTTTATTTTGGTATACTGTACGTATGAATTATTGGCTTTTAAAAACAGAACCGAGTACATTTTCTTGGGATGATTTGGTGCGGAAGGGCTGCGCTGAATGGGACGGCGTACGAAATTATTTGGCGCGTAACAATATGCGTGCTATGGCAAAGGGGGATTTGTGTTTTATATATCATAGCGTTGGAAAGCCTGAAATCGTTGGGATTGCTCGGGTTGTGGCATCTGCGCATCAGGATTCTACGGATGCGAGCGGTGTTTGGCAGTGCGTTGATGTTGAACCGGTTAAAAAACTTTTACGCTCCATACCTTTGGCCGAGATAAAATCTAATACTCAATTTGCAGCCATGAAATTGGTTACCCACAGCAGGCTTTCTGTACAACCGATAACTGCGGATGAATGGAAAAATATTTTAGCCCTGGTTTGACACGCCCGCATTTTTTGGGTAAGGTACGTGTATAAATATGAAAATTTTGGTTACCGGGGCAGCTGGTTTTATCGGCTATCATGTCGCTCAAAGATTATTAAACGAAGGTCACGAAGTTGTTAGTATTGATAATTTGAGTGAATATTATGATGTTTCATTAAAACATGCACGGCTTAATCGCCTTGCACATCATATTAATTTTGTTTTTGAAAAAATTGATATTGCTGATCGCGCCGCCGTGCCAAAAATTTTTGCGCGCCATCATTTTGATCGCGTGATTCATTTAGCAGCTCAAGCGGGCGTACGTTATAGTATCGAAAATCCGGATGCGTATATCGATTCCAACATTGTCGGTTTTCAAAATATTTTAGAAGCGTGCCGCCAAAATAAGATTGAACACCTTGTGTATGCAAGCAGCAGCAGTGTGTATGGAAGCAATACCAAAATGCCACTTGCTACCAGCGATGCGGTTGATCATCCAATTTCATTGTATGCAGCAACTAAACGAGCCAATGAATTAATGGCTCATACCTATAGTCATTTATTTAATTTGCCGACTACTGGTTTGCGATTTTTTACGGTGTACGGACCATGGGGCCGGCCAGACATGGCGCTATTTAAATTTACCGAAAAGATTTTGGCGGGTGAACCAATCGATGTTTACAATAATGGCGAAATGATTCGTGATTGGACATTTGTGGACGATATTGTCACCGGTGTTATCGAATCGACAATGCAAATCCCACAAAAAAATCCATCTTGGAATCCAGAGGTGCCAAATCCAAGCGCATCGAGCGCACCATTTAAAATTTATAATTTGGGTGGTGGTACACCGGTTAAATTGTCTGTGTTCATTGAAGCGCTCGAAGCAGCGCTTGGCAAAAAAGCTGTTATTAATTACATGCCAATGCAACCTGGTGATGTTTCTGCGACGCACGCGGATACCACGGATTTGCAGCGCGAGCTTGGTTATAAACCAGAAATTTCTGTACAAGATGGTATTGGTCGTTTTGTTGCATGGTACAAAGATTTTTATAAAAAATAATATGCGAATTTTAGTCACTGGTGTTGCCGGATATATTGGATCGCATACGACTGTTGAGCTGCAAGCCGCTGGGCACACGGTTATTGGTATCGATAATTTTGTAAATAGTTCGCGCGAAATTTTACCACGCATTGAAAAAATTTCTGGCGTGCCAGTAAAATTTTATGAAGGCGATATTCGCGATGAAAAATTGTTAGACGAAATTTTCGTAGTAGAAAAAATTGATGCGGTGATTCATTTCGCTGCACTCAAAGCAGTGGCAGAATCATTCGACTGTCGCGATGAATATTATGCAGTGAACGTTGAGGGAACGCGCACGCTGTGTAATGTGATGGAGCGTCATAATGTAACACGTTTGGTTTATTCTTCGTCTGCGGCGGTGTACGGACCTGCAGAGAGCGATTTATTGTCAGAAACATTTGCACTGAAGCCAACGAATCCATACGGTGAAACAAAAATTGCATGCGAAGAATTATTGCGCGAGCGTGCAGAAAAAAATCCGGTGTGGTCAATTGTTTTGCTTCGCTATTTTAATCCTGTCGGCGCTCACGCATCAGCGCTTATTGGCGAATTTCCAAAAAGTCCCGCAAATATTGCACCAATTATTATGGAAGTTTTGCGTGGCGTTCGTCCAGCAATTACAATCAATGGTACGGATTATTCTACACCCGATGGTACTTGTATCCGCGATTATATTCATGTGGTCGATTTGGCACTGGCGCATTTGGCAGCACTCGATTGGACGGCCGCAAATACCGGTGTAAAATTATATAATGTCGGTACAGGCCGTGGCTGCAGTGTCAAAGAAATTATCACGGCGTTTGAAGCTGCGTCAGGCCGCATGATTCCCGCTCAATATGGCCCACGTCGTGCGGGCGATGTAGCGGTTGTGGTGGCAGATCCAGCACTCATAAACGCCGAACTTGGTTGGCGTGCAGCTCGCAGTCTTAAAGATATCGCTGAAAGCTCGGTCGCATGGATTACAAAAAATCCACGTGGCTTTGAAAATTAATTTCGTATGGCATGTGAAATAATTGAGCATCGGATCAAAAATTTCCGAGCGCTCACTCTTACCAACGGAGAATATTCGCTCACGATACTTCCAGAAAAAGGAAGCGATATTATTTCACTTCGAGACGAAAAAACTGACACCGAATTTTTGTGGGAATCACCAAATGGGTTGTGCAGCGATGCAACCACCTATGAAGGTGGGTGGCAAGAATGTTTTCCAACTGGCGGGCCAGCGATTAATTATCGCGGCGCACAAATGCCGCAGGATGGCGAAGTGCAATCATTGGCATGGGATGTAATTGCAACTACACAAGATCGTGATGAAGTTTCAATTACCTTGCGCGTAAAAACAATAAAGTCGCCATTCATGCTCACAAAAAAAATTACGTTGCGTACAGGCACGGGCATGGTTGAAATCGATGAAACAGCTGTGAATCAAGGCGCCGAGCCACTTCCACTTTTGTGGGGCCACCATATTGTATTTGGCGGAAATTTTTTAAATGACGCATGTAAAATTGATTCTGCATCGAAAAAAATTATCAGTTCTGCATTGCCAGAAAATGTATTAACTGGACAATTTGAACAAAATATTTCGGGTGTGTGGCCACTCATAAAAAATAAAAGTGGCGAGTTAATAGATATTTCTGAAGTTTCTCCAGCTAGCTGCGGAACGGCGGACCTGTTATTTTTAAAAGATTTTGAAGATGGTTGGCTGGCGATTACGAATCGCGAAAAAAAAGTTGGGATTGCCTATTTATTTGATCCCGCAATACATCCCGCTATTTGGATGTGGCAAATGTATGGCGGCGGTGCGGGGTATCCTTGGTTTGGCCGCGCTTACGCACTTGGCTTGCAACCGTTTACAGGCATGCCGGATCCTCATGCTGACAATATTGATGCAGTTGCAGGATTACCAATTGTCGCGGCTGGTGCAGCGCACACAACACGTCTTCGCTTTCTACTTTTTCGCGGCCTCAAGGGAGTTGGTAGAATTTCTCGTGATGGCGTAATTGTTCCTCGCATATGAAATATTCAATACTTATTCGCACTCGTAACGAAGCTAAGTGGTTGCCAGTTTTATTTGAACGTTTGGCCATGCAAACAGAAAGAGATTTTGAAGTTATTGTGGTCGACTCGGGATCCACCGACAACACTGTTGAAATTGCACGAGCTCATGGTGCGCACGTTATTGAGATTGCACCAGCTATATTTACATTACCACACTCATTAAATATTGCTGCAGCTGCCGCAAAAACAGAAAACTATCTCGTACTGCTTTCGGCCCACTCATTGCCAATGGGAAAAGACTGGCTCGCTTCAGCAGCGCCACATTTTAATGATGAAAAACTTGCGGGCGTGTATGGACCGGTTTTTCCTTTGCCGCATGCAACAATCGCCGATCATTTTTTCTTAGGTTGTGGACGTCTTGTAAATGTATTTAAGCGACCAGGTATTTTTGTCGAATCAAAAGCGCAATATGGGACATTAGGATTTACCAATGCGGTTATTCGCAAAGATTTGTGGAATCAGCATCATTTCAATGAAGCGTATGCTGGCGGCGGTGAGGATACTGAATGGGCCGCGCATTTTATGGCGCTTGGGTATCATGTGGTGTATGATCGCGCGCTCTCGGCACAACATTCTCATAATCTTTCGGTCTTTGGTTGGCTTAAACAACTCGCATACTGGCGTCGCACGTCGGCTGCTCCAACCACGTTTGAGCAGCTTACATTTCGCAAGGATGGAGCTTACAAACCATTGACTAAATAAGGGGTTTTTCCTATAATAAGTCACGCACCTTATGATTACGACGCTCACCAAATTGGGGCTTTCTGACAAGGAAATTGCGGTTTATACCGCGCTTTTGTCTTTGGGAAGCGCACCGGTGCGCTCGGTCAGCGAACTTGCAAAAGTGAATCGTGGCACCAGCTACGATATTTTAAAATCACTTCGTAAACGTGGCCTCGTAAGTTTTGCTCCAAAAAAGGGAACGCAGCTTTTTGTCGCCGAAAATCCTGCGCGTTTGGAACAGGTGTTGCAGCAAGAACAGGAACGCTTACACAATTTGGAAGATGAATTGCATAATTTTATTCCAGAACTTCAATCAATTTTTAATCCAGGAGGCGAAAAACCCGTGGTGCGATATTTTGAAGGATTAAGTGGAATCAGATCACTTCTTGCAGACGTGCTTTCCACCATGGAAAAACAAAAAGAAAAATTATATTACGTTTATTCGTCTTCAACGGTGCGCGGACATTACTCCAAGGCGTATCCAACATTTACAGACGAACGCATAAAGAAAAAAATATATGTGCGCGCCATTGCAATGGGCGCGGGCGGTGCAACACAGGGACTCGACGAACGTAAATGGCTCACAAAGTCAGAAACTGCAGCTACGTATACATTGTTATATGCCGGACATATCGGGCATATTGCAATGGATGCGTCACACCAAATGGTTGGCGTAATCATTGAAAATCCGGCGATGTACGAAACACATAAATTAATTTTCAACGCCCTCTGGGACCGCTTGTAACTGATTGTTATGACAGACTTCAATCCACAAACAGCGCGCATCGGGATCATTATTTTAGCAGGCGGACGAGGTACGCGTATGCAAGCGGGCGATGTGCCAAAAGTTTTGGTGCCTTTATATGGCAAACCGCTTATTTCGCACTTGCTGCACAGTATTGAATCAGTACATGCAGATTCAAATCCAATTATTGTTGTTGGTTATAAGGGTGATGAAGTTAAAGCTGCGCTTGGCCCATCGTATCAGTACGCGGTGCAAGAGCCGCAGCTTGGCACCGGTCATGCGGTAATGCAGGCACGCACTATTGCCGACGCAAAATACGATCATGTGGTTGTTTTGTACGGTGATCATCCCCATGTGCCTGCAAGCGTTATCAATGAACTTATCGATACCCATTTGAAAAATCAGGCCACGTTAACATTGATGACCGCAGAATTCCCAGATTTTGAAGATTGGCGCGCGGGTGTGTATTCGTATGGCCGTGTGGTGCGCGATGTAAATGGAAATATTGCACGTATCGTAGAAAAAAAGGATGCAACACCTGAAGAATTGGAAATCAAAGAATTAAATCCCGCATATTTTTGTTTTCGTGCGGATTGGCTTTGGGAAAATTTGTCCAAGCTCGAAAATCACAACGCACAAAAAGAATATTACTTAACTGACATGCTTGAAATGGCAATTCAAGAAGGGGAGAAGATTGCGTCATTTAAGGGTGATCCGATGGCAGCGCTTGGAGTGAACACAAAAGAAGAATTGGAGCGAATGGAAAAATTGTTAGCTGCAGAATAATGAAAAAATAGCCAAAAAGTTCAGTGTTAAAAAACCTCCGAAAGGAGGTTTTTTTGTGGATAACTATGATTTACAAAAAATTGCAGAAAAAAACCTACAAAAATAGTACTAAAAAATGGCTAAAATAAAATAAAAAAATAACAAATACAAAAAGATGCAGAAAACTATTGACAAAACTAGATAAAATCACTATAGTACCTATTGCGCCTACCATTTGAGCGCGAGGAGATGTTCATGAAAACCTGTCGAATCGCGGTCGTTGTGCCTACGCGGGATGTGACCGTATTGAGGCGGGCGTTGCATTCACTGCTTTTGCAGAAGCAACGGCCCCACGCAACATACGTCGTGTGTGATAACGCGGTGCCGGCGCATGAAGCCTATGCTGCGGCAAAATCCGGGCTCCGGTTTCCACGGAATTATCACCTGGATATCGGACTCGAACTCTTGCGTCATAAAGGGGACCTGGGAAACCCAGGACTTCTGCGGGCGCTTGCGCTTGAGCAGATCCTGCGGCGCGGAGACATCGATGTCGTTGCTTTCCTGGATGACGACGACGTGCTTACGCCAATCCATCTCGATGCAATTGCACGCGCGTTTCGTGTGTGTGACGGCAACATTGATGTGTATTCGCCGCTCACGCTGACGTATGCGCATCCGGGTGGTATTCGCGAGCCATTCGTGTTTTCGATCCCTAAAACGCCAAACACATTCGAAGAGGTGACCGATGTGTTAGTGAAGCAGTGGGTTGAGTACGCGAGACATGGCGCGGCGTTTGCCGTTACCACGGCCGCGCTTCAGCGTTTTGGCATGGTGGTGGCGGACACTGCTGAAGATGAGTGGGTCAGGTTTTTCCCTGAGATCGCGATGAAAGGCGCGACGTTCGGGGAAACAGGAGCCGTTGGTAGCTATGTTTACAACCAGCATGTGCTCAGTGAGGATCAGGCTGCACGCCGTCGCCTGCACGCACTCACGCGTCCGCGTACGGTGCGGGGCGCGTTGCTTCGTGGCTTTGTCACGTAAACCTCACGAGAGATCAATGCGCGCCTATCGCCAGGATCTCTCGTGGACTATTTTTCAAAAGTATCGCCGCGCGGAACCAACTTCGATGAATGCAAATTCACTGGATGCGGTTCTGCGCGACGGCACTGTTGAGGAAGCTGTGTCGTATCAACTGGAGGGGATCATGAAGGACAAAATTTGCTTGGTGCTTATCACTCGGGGTAAGGAGCAGACTTCCGTCGTGCTCGCAAAGGACTTGATGCGTCGGAAGGATCGTCCGCTTTACGTGATGTGCGGCTTCCAGTCGAACATCAAAGAGCCGGGTGAGGACGACGCAACGTGGATGAAGCGGCACAATGCGTGTGCGCAGCTGCTCAATGCGGAGATCAGCGTCGTTGCTTTCACGGCGAGGACGTTCGAGACGGATGAAGACCTGCTTGCGGCCGCGAAATCGCGTGCGGCAGATTGGGCCCTGCGTCCTGAGAGCTACTGCTTCATGGCAGGGGAAGATCTGGTTACACGGGAATGCCAAGCGACCTAATAGAACATCGGAGGGATGTTGGTTGTTGCCGGCATCGCCGACCCCGCAAGCGCCTGAGGGTAGCTTGCAGAAGGGTGCGTTGCCGCTGGAGAATCTGGGGTAGCGCGAGGCGGTGACGTCAGCAAAGTGTAGCGCACAACCTGCGCTTACATGGAGGCGGTATGGTGTGATGAGATAACCCTCTCACATCGTACCGCCTTTTTATTTTTGTAGTCGCATGTTAGGATAGGCCATATGCCACTCATTGCCGACTTTCATATTCACTCTAAATTTTCGCGCGCTTGCTCGAAAAATTTAACGTTGCCAAATATTGCCGCGGCGTGTGAAGTTAAAGGAATTGATTTGGTTGCGACATCAGATTTTACGCATCCTGCATGGATGAAACATGTCGAAGAAGAATTAGAAGAAATTCGACCAGGAATTTTTGCGTTGACTGGCGCGCGAAGCAAAACAAAATTTTTGTTAGTGACAGAAATTTCGAGTATTTATTCGCAAGGTGGAAAAGTTCGACGCGTGCATAATTTAATTTTTGCACCATCGCTTGCGGCGGCAAAAAAATTTATTTTAGTTTTGGAATCGCGCGGATGCAATTTAAAATCTGATGGGCGGCCTATTATTGGATTATCGTCCATTGAATTACTTCGTATTTGCCAAGAAATTTCGCCTGATATGGAATTAGTTCCTGCGCACGCATGGACACCATGGTATTCCGTCTTTGGCTCTAAATCGGGATTTGATTCTTTGGAGGAATGTTTCGGTGATTTAACGCCCTATGTGCACGCCATTGAAACAGGATTGTCATCGGATCCGCTTATGAATGCGCAGGTAAAAGCGCTTGATGAAATTTTACTCATTTCAAATTCTGATGCGCATAGTTTAGAAAAATTAGGACGCGAAGCAAATATTTTTACGATCGATTGTACATCGGCATATACGTATGCAGATATTTTGTGCGCGATTCGAGAAAAAAAATCTGGTGTGTTGCAACAGACGATAGAATTTTTTCCGGAAGAAGGAAAATATCATATTGATGGTCATGCCGTATGTAATTTTTCATGCACACCACAGGAAACAAAAAAATTGCACGGACTTTGCCCGGTGTGTAAAAAAAGTTTAACGGTTGGTGTGTTGTCGCGCGTCATAGATTTATCTACCAGAAAAAATTTTGACGAAGTTATCCACAGTGCGCAGCAACATACGTACATTATTCCACTTGCCGAACTGATTGCGTTTGCGTTGCATGTGGGGCCGACGAGTAAAAAAATAAAACCAATTTATGATGCCTTGATTGCATCATGCGGGAGTGAGTTTGAGGTGTTATTGCATACGCCAATAGAAAAAATTTCCGCGAATTCAAGCCAAGAAATTGCTCATGTACTTTTTGAAATGCGAAATAAAAAATTAAAATTGATCTCAGGATACGATGGAATTTTTGGAAAAATTTTAATTGAAAAAACAAAAAAATAATTT
>CAITMK010000012.1 GCA_903893485.1 Candidatus Magasanikiibacteriota bacterium | reverse complement strand
GGCGGAGCTGGAGATGACGTGCTACGACGGCTGGGACCTGAAGACGGCACCCGCGCTGACGTGCTGCGCCGACTCCTCACTTGAGAAAGGTTGGGGCGATGAGTTGATGCCCATCGAGTGGACGAACATCAACTCGGCGGGGTGTGGCGTATGCACCATGCAACTTGACCACGTGATTCCCGCATCTTATACCCCTCCTTCTCCATATTGGGATGCAGTCATCCACGACAAGAAGAAGGATCCGATGTACGACGGCAAGATGATCTACTACTGGAAAGTCTACGGCTTTAGTGTCATCACAAAGGTGACGGATGCGGAGCTTGAGCTGTGGACCGCGCAACGCAATGAAAGCGGACTAGGTTACACCATCGTCAAAATACTTGTAACACGCGAGCAGGGCGTGGCAAAGTCGCTGGCGATCAGTGTGTTCGTCTGCGATGCAAACGGTGTGACGACTGGAAATCCCAGTGTCGACAATTTCAAGCGCTTCAACTGAGCAACGCGCTGCCCCGCCGCCGGCGACCAGGTTTCCCTAACTCGTGAGAGTCTGGAAATCCGGTCGCCGCTTTTTTATTCTTTTACAACGACGTAGCCCTGATATGGTGTTGCAGCATTGTGTGGATTATTATCAATGTTGATCTTGCAACTCATCATTGTTTTTTCAAGATCAAGATATCCTCCAACTCCCCCACCAACCGCATTACAAACATTCCAATTATCCAGCAGCTGCACCTTTGGCTGATACACACAGAAGCGTTCGCCAACGGAAATCTTGCCAGTCAAATTATATTGTAAGATGTTTGCGTTATCAGCAACCTTGAGAGCACCTACATCAGTACTACCGCCATTAGACGCACCGCAATCTGGCGTAAACGTATATGCGTGGCCAAATTCAAAGTAGTTTTGTTCGCACGCGCCATCGTCACCGGATTTGGTGCCGGCCCATGAGCCGAATGACCATTTGAGCGCAGGAAGACCATCAATTGTGTCATCAATTTTTTGACAAGTAGCACCTTTAATTAGCGCACCCGTTGCGCCAACGCAATCAGCAGACGTGTTACATGAGTGATTTATATCTAAGATTGTTTCTGAGGCAGTGCCCTCGCCGGTTACACAAACGGTTGCGGGGCGCGTGTCCGTGGAACAAACCGCTTTATGATTGCGATACAAACCATCTTTTACCAAGTTTGGCGTGCCGTCGCCCCAATCAATAGTCACGCGTTTGAGCGGACCATGATTTTCGTCGGCCCATCCATAAAACTGGGTGCGCGCACTGAGCGACGTTTTGCCAAATACCGTTTGGCCCGCCTGCCAAATGCCATTGATACTGAAATCATCACGCTGCGTCATATGACACGTTTGTGTTGAACCATTACATGCGGTTGGGTCGAGTGCAAAGACAGTTGGATGCGCGGCTTTTGCAACATCTGATGTGCGATAGTCACCCGTAGATGTATCGTAGTTCGTGTCTGGTGAATAATTTTGCATGAGATCATTATTACGATACATTCCGTAAATAAATGCAAAAAGATTTTTGATACCATCCAAACCATCGGCGCTTGAAACTTTCCCATTTGTGCCCGTCACACAACCCGTGACAAGCCCCGTAGGACAACTAAACGATTTACCAACAACTGCATTACCAAACAATGCACCCGTATTATTTGTGCTCACTGCATATCCAAACCAAGGATCAATTACGCCTGGTGTTGCAACGCCTGGATCTGACAAGCTCTTCAGTGAGCCATAGGTTCTGTCATCAGACGGCGGAATATATCCCGTAGTTCCCTTAGGGCCAATTGGCAATGCGCCCGTACTCGACAAATATGCGCCATAATTATTTGAGTATGTCTTTGGCACACTTGACCACACACGATTTGTCCATGCGGCGTTATCGGTGCCATTGCTATCTACCACACGCGCTACCGCGGTACAAGCATCACGTAAATGCACTTTCACGTTCCAACCAAGGTAGTGGTTTGTTGAATACGCACGACGAGTACAATGACCTGCATCGATACCCTCAAATCCGCCAAGTTTGTTAAACTTAAAGCGCATTGTGTAGCCGTATTGAAGAGCATCTTTCGCGATATTATCTTGAGCACCTGTATCGCCCCAGCCTTTGCCAAGCGAGGTACAGTCAGTCCAACTACCAAGATTACTTACCTCAAAACCGGGTCCAGCACTTTCACCGCCGGAATCTGAGGTGATTATATCATTAACCAAAACACGATTACCCAATTCGTCTGATTGAGGCCCATGCTTTACCCCATTGCTCGAATCTTCAGATGTTGCATACGTACGGTTATCTGTACGAAGAAACCAGATTTCCCCCAAATTACCAGCTCCTGAGACAGAAGGTACTGTTTGTCCATAAATACCACTTTCATATTTTGCAACACCGGTGACAGCAACTGCGTTTGTGGTTGCATCAACATTTGTTTCACCCGTTGAACACACAAAATATTTTGGATCAGGTTTGCCGCCCTTGTAGAAGTCACAAAGCGCACTTGGGAATCCGCCCAGATTTGTATTTGAAGAACATCTTACCTGCGCACTCAAATCCGAAAGCAAATCAACTTGCTTTTTGTTTCCTGTGGTATCAACACCACTAAATTGATCCGCCGCTGGATCAAAGAAGTCGTAAATATCAGCACCATCTGTAGAAAATGCTCTTACCGCAGGACACGACATGCTTGAATTTTGTTTTTTATTTTTCGAACTAATATATACACGCACCTTACCATCATTAACAATTTTCATGGTATAGCCGACTGGAAATAATGCATTATTAGCATTTGCCGATACTTCGATGTAATCAATTTCTGAAGCTTTTATTGTATTATCGAGAGATGCCTTGCCGTAATCTCTATATCCAGTACTTGCACTCGCCACAGTTACATTTGGATTTGTACAATCTTGATCAGCTGCACAAACAGATTGGCTAAAGGCGGTTTGATCACTAGTACCATAAAGCTGACTATACAAACCACCGGTAAACGCATCTGCAAACCCAGTTACAAAATTTGCCCAACCACTCACTTTTGCAGGAGCTGCAAACATGTAATCAAGTTGTCCACTGACATAGTTCTGATTAGCAGCCTGCTGTGGTGTATAAATAGGCGTTACCGCGTATGGATCCGCATTCGACGCATTCATTCTTCCTCGCGATTCCGCACAATAATATTTTCCACCGCCGTCTGAGGATGGTTGGAAACCTGCGCTCGTGTATTGATTGTAGATATCCGCGCCGCCCACATCCAAAGGAAGCCAGGTCAAACAAGCACGGCTATCGTTGGTGTTGTTAAGATGCGTTCGCAAATCTTGCTCCAAACAATACCCCTGCCAGCCAATGGTGGTGACATTTGCTTTTTGAAACTGACAATGACCATCTTGCGTGGAATATTGATATGGATCTGGTTTTGAATTATTAATTGGATCAACACGAAGTGTTAATTTATTCACGCGCTCATCGATACAATCAAAATCAGTTGAACATGAAACGCCTTTTTTGCTGACTGCATCTGGTGATGCCACAACCTTACTACCATTTACATACCAGCCACCATCACAAATACCCTTTGGAGGAACCTCGCCTGTATTTGCAGTTATTGAAGATGCTGGAATTGCGATTTGATCACTAGTCAGGGTAAGTTTTTGAAGATCCGGAAATGTGGTGTGGTACAACTTTGCGGATTCGTCGTAATAATCGATGGTGATTGCATACCACGTACCATCACCACCAACCAGCGTATCTGAAAAGCCAATCGCACGATCTTTAACGCCCAATGGAATCTTATCAATGTTGATACCCGCCTTATAAAAATCCGCAGTAGAAAGATTTTTTAATACGCCGCTTGGGACAAGGCTACAAGTTCCCGAGAAAGCAACATCATATGAGCCATTTGACGCGCGTGTAATTTTTGCTGGAACATGTGAAACATCCGTCTTATCAGCACACTTTTGATTTGGAATCACGATATCGCCTACATGGAAAAATTCAATCACCGGACTATTCTTTAGGGAATAGTAATGAACATCACCGATATCGCCGTAAGTAACTTTTTTATAAGAACATTCACAAGAGCCATTTGCCGAATTTGTGACGCCCTCACCCGTAATTGCCGCAAAATCAGTAATATTTAACCAATCATCTGAGCTGCGGAATGGTTGGACGAATGCGTTGGTGTCACAAATATTTACCGCAGAAAAATTTGCCGCGCGTTTGGTCGGTACCCCAAAAATATTTGTTTGGTCAACAACGGTCGATGGAAATGGTGAATCAACTTCTGGATAGCCACGACACGTGAGTTTGGTGTAATCATCGAGCGTCGCTTGTTTACGTTTTAAACCATCGGCAGAATACCAACATTTTTTAGCGTAACAGCTTCCGTCATAAACCAGATCTGGATCTTTAACAAATTTTGAATCATTAAAGATGTCGGCAGTGCATGGGTCGCCATCATTTTTGATATTACAATCGGTACTATGAAGACCCGCACCCAACACCAAATCACTGGTTGCTCCGGCGGTAGCTGCATTAAACCAACCTAACTGATCCGGCTGGAATTTATTCCAGAGCGAATAGCCCGTGTATTCTTGGCCATACCAACCCACATTACGAGAAACATACTCATCCGTGGTAAGTGGTTTTGTGCGCTGAATATCTTGGTCGCTTCCTGGCTGAGGTACAACCCAATTTGCACATTGGCCAACCGCGCCAGAATCGCTGGAGAGTTTGTTACAAACACCAAGTTCTGAACAAACACTCTTGTATTTGCCCGATTGAGGATCGTACACCGTTGCCGAACTCTTACACGATAGCCATTCTGAACAAGTGCGATCAGGACGAGCCTTAACTAAGACATTTGCATCGGCGTAAGTTGAGCATTTAATTTGAACTTCTGCGACATCATTATCGATAAGTTCACTGTCAGTTGTGCAATTTCGATTTGAGATATCGACTGTTTTTGTAGTAAAGGTCACGAGATTGTTTAATCCAATGACAGCTGCGTGCTCAACGATAACTCCATTCAATGAAACTTTTTTAAGAAGGCTGAGCTTGTCATCACAAGAAGTCGCCTGATAAAGGCCTAGATTTGATGCTGCACTGCAATCAATCTGATCATTAGGATCTGGCGCCACAAACGGAGCTGCGGTAACTGGCGATACGGCGGTGCCATCTTTTTGCTGCTGATCAGCCGTAATGCCAAGATCTGACAAAATCGTACCACAATTTGGCGATACCGTTGGATCCGACTTACAATAGGTCGCCAACGTTGCAATATTATTATTTGTGGAGCTTGCTGACGTGTTTTCCAAAAGCACACAACCAGCTTTTGGCGACGCGTTGCCATTACACGATGTCGTATCAAGCTTGGAATTATTCATGAGGAAGTATGAACGGCCCGCTGGATTTTCGCGACTGGTGTCGGCATGATCGATGAACTGTGTACATGCGTTGAAATCCTTGGTACACAATCCAACGTTGCCCACATAACTTGCGTCAGCATTGTGATAAATGCCATATGCGCCCGTGGAATCCAAATAATCGGTGTAGCATGGGTCCGCAACACTACCTACTTTAAACCAACCACTGTGGCTTACCCCTGCAATATCAACACTATCGCGATATTCACATTGATGATCTTGCGGAGGGTATTTAAAGTAACGCTGCTGACCGCCGTCAGCGGTAAAGGTTTGGCACCATTCCTCTTCTTGGAAACATGAGGTGGTGCTATAGGTTTCTGGATTGTTGATCTTATATACGGTATCGAGTGTTGCATGGCCTTGCGCATCCGAAGATTCAACGCCAAGCGCGCTACAACCTTTTTTGTCTTGTGTACAGAATGCCGATGGTTTTGCAATTACGTACGCAAAATCATCCGCTGGAATTGTTTTGGTAATTTTGCCATCTTTCGAAACAGGAACGGTGCGTTCGGTAATTTCCTGGGTATTATAAGTATTTTGATACCGTGAACAACCCGCGGATTGTGGGCGACACAAATTAGTGAAGCTGGTCAAATATACGGTTGGTTTTTTGGTATCAGATTGCGGCTGATATTCACGACAGTTAAGCGCAGGGCCTGGCATGCCATCGCCTGGATTTGGATCACAAGACGTTGGCGTTTTCCATGAGTCACGAATTTCGTAAAGCACCTCACCTTGTTCCTTGAGCGTTACGTTATCGACGTATAAAACTGAATTTGCTGTGCTTGATGGAATGAAGCTAATAATCGCCGAATCATCTGCATTTGGAATACTCACCGAATTTAACTCGTAAGCACGCCACTCTGGAGCCAATGTTTGTGAAACCTGACTAAATTTGTACACGGCGCCACCATTGTTTGGGCTTGTAATTGCAACGTCAAACGTATTTACGCCTTTTGCCCAAAACCGCAGA
The DNA here is from genome assembly GCA_903893485.1 of Candidatus Magasanikiibacteriota bacterium. Classification (GTDB taxonomy): domain Bacteria; phylum Patescibacteriota; class Patescibacteriia; order Magasanikbacterales; family 2-02-FULL-50-9b; genus 2-02-FULL-50-9b. The sequence goes on along the minus strand of CAITMK010000012.1, from coordinate 146,858 downwards.
TTATATGTTTTTCCGCCCGCAAGCTTAATGGCATGTTTACCGCCAGCGGTTGCGTCGGTAACTTTAAGTACGGTATCGCCAACCGTAATACCTTCGGCAGAAAGAATACCGCCGGTCCAGCTACCAAGCGTACTAAAATTATCAGTCAAAATGTTTTGCGCATCAGCAGCTGTTGCACCCTGATACCCACGGCAACCAACAGATTCTGCTTTACAGGTAAGCGACTGAGCTGGAATTGCTTCGTATGCGCAAGCGCCGGACGAGAATACGCCACGGCTTGCCTCACAATCAGACTGAGTCACGCTTTCTTTACGGTATGAAGTACAATCAGCTGAAACTGGCAAGGTTTTTGAAATCAGGCGATAAAAAGTTTTACCCGTGCTTGCGCCACCGCCGGTATTGCTGAGCAATTCACGACAATCTGGATCAAAATTTGGATTTGGTTTGCCGTTTATTAAGCGATCATTTTTATAGGTTGTTTCATTACATGCGGTATTATATGTTGTAATATCTGCACTCGCCGCATCATATACTGGGCTTCCGTCTGCAGGATCGGTAACCAGTGCATGCTGATGCAACTGATAGCCTTGATTGTCGGAACCTTCCCACGTATAAAATGTTGCAAAATTAATACCCGTGTCATCTGGCTTTCGGCAACGCTGCAATTGCGTGTAATAATCTGTTTTACCCGCACCTTTTGCCGATGTGTCGGTATTCAAATATGCATCACAACCAGCATCTTCTTGAGTACATTCGGTAGCACTTCTTGGAATAAATGCGGTCGTTACATTTTGAGTTGGCTCGGATTGCGTTGGAACCTGGTAATATGAAGCATAGCCCACACATTCGCTTGGACATTCGTTGTTCCATTCACCATTTGTTACGGCGCCCGTGCTATCGCGAGTTGCAAATGTTGCGATACCAGGGACCGCTGGATCCGCACCCTCGGTTGGTTTGTATAATTCACAACCAACTTCATCGACAGTACACGCCTGAGCATAATCAGCACATTGTACCGGATCAGTTGATTCACCTTTACAGCCTAATGTTGCAGGTGGCAAACGTACAAATGCGGTTTGCGCGTTATTTGTATCCGTAACTTCGGTACAACCAATATTTTTCGCCTCACAAGTTGGAGCCGATGCGTTAAGATAAATTTTGGTACTCGTTTGATCGTATGCCCCACCTTTATAATCAGTAATATAGCCGGTACAACCAGCGTTTGCTGCAGTACACTGTGACGAATCAACGGTTGATTCGATAAGATTTACCTCGCCGGATTGTTTGTTGCTAAACGTACGGCAACCTGCAAATTGCGCAGGACATGAAGGCGCGTCGAAGGTAAAGGTATTTCTCTCACGCATGCAGTAGCCGTAGGCACCAGTACACTGCCCGGTTGAATCTTCTTGCAAACATGACGTTTCGTCGGCACATTCTTGCTGACGTGAAGCACCTTGTGAACTTTCTGGCACGCTGCCGTATACTTTCGCGCGACAAACTGTTTGTGGCATTTTGAGTACCCAATCTGGATCAATCAAATGACAATAAGGGTGCTGGGGATCGCGTGTTGGAACATTTTTTACGTAGGCACAATCATTAAATTTAGAAGCAACTAAACCAAGCGTGACTTTGCCATTGCCATCGGAATTTGCGGCTGCGATTTCCCATCCAATTGGAATAATACGCGCCTTACGCAATTTAACCAAGTTGCTGTAACAATATGAACTCTTGTAGCAGTTTGGATCTTCGTTTTGGGCGACTTGCGATGGTGGCACCAATTCCCAATCGCCATGAAGTGTGCCGTTGGCAAGTGCATCTTTAACGGTAAGCGCATTTCCCGTTTGTGCGTTACGGATCGCCGAGGCAAAACCTTGTTCGATGACACAGTTATCAGCTTGGGCAAATTCTGTTGGGCAAGATGAAAATACGGTAAGTTGATCCCAATCGCCTTCTGAAACCGTTGCGGTTTTTGTGCTCGTAAAAATATTAGTTGATGCGGTGCCATTTGCAACAGCACGTCCGCCTGCGCCAAACGCGTTTGCCAAATTTAAACCAAGCTTTTCTTCTGATGATGGCACATCACCCTTACCACTAAACAAGCGCTCCATTATTTTTTTGGAAAGGCTGTTAAACAACGTTGAAGCAAAGATTGATGGAATTGCACTTGCGCCTGACGCTAAAAGACCTGACATGGTTTGCGTTTCTTTTTCTTGTTGCGCTTTTGCAGTATTTGCAGAAGCTTCGATCGCAACCAATGAACCTGGGCGCAAAATATCACCTGAAATTGGAGAAACTACCGGCGCATGAGATGGACTTGCGGCAAGTGTGGCTGCAGTTTGTGACGCTGAAATCTGCATTTTAGTAAACGCTTGCATTTGATCGGCCATGACACTGTCGATTTCTCCACCCTTTTTTGCAATATCGCCAATTGAACCTAATAATTGATCTGAGGTCTGGCTAACTGATGTGCCCAACGCATCATATGAATCCAAAACACTTTGAAAATCACATTTTGGTTGCACGGTAATTGCAGGTGGCAATCCTAAATCGATGTTTGCATTAATATTGATGTCTGGCGGACTAAACAAATCCAAAAGACCCGTTGGAACCGCAATTGCGCCAACGGTTGGGTGACATAAAAAGTCACCGAGGCCAAGTGCCTGCGAATAATTACCCAAAAAATCGCCAAGGCCTTGCGCACCAGCAGATTTAATATAATCCGTTGGACTCTTCATGTATTGCAATGGATTCTGACCCTTACCGCCGGAGGTAATCCATGTTGCCACGGATTCTGCGGCATCACGAGCAACTTGTTGACTCACGTTAACGACGGCCACGGTTGCTGCATTTTGCAATACTGGAACAATTGTTTGGTACGCCTTATCTGAAATAAATTTAGCCGTTGTCCAACCGGTTACAACAGGATCTGTGGTAACCAACTGTGCACTCGCAATATTTGGAAACACCAATGTTGCAACCAATGAAAGCACTATGACCTGTTTTGAATATTTTTGAAAAAATGAACGCAACATAGGCTATTATTGAGGAGTGGCTGTTGAGGTTGCCGCACCCGTTTGCGCTTCTTGCATAAGTTGCAGAAGTTGCGCATCGGATAATGCGTCTATTTTGTCTTTTGGAACTCCATTCGCAACCAATGCGTCACGAATTTGAGCGGTGGTGAACTGCGAGAGCGACGAAGCGGTTGGCGCGGGGCCGGTAACTTGCGGCGCAAGAGCCTGAACGGTTGTATCGGCGGCAGGAGCTGGCGCTGACGCTGGTGCCGTTGAACTTGCACTGCCCGTGTCTGCAGTAAGATTAATTCCGCACTGCTTGCCTTCGGCACAAAGTGGGTCGGTGCCACGTTTTATTTCTTCACCGTCCGGAATACCATCACCATCGGTATCTTTTAGGTATGGGCTAGTGTGATAAATATATAATTCATCATAATCCGATAGCCCATCGCCATCCGTGTCCGTCTTTTTCAAAGCGTCGATCTGATTTTTTTGTTGTTCGTCGGCGGTAAGGACTGGCGCACCAATCACCCGTTTGTCGTATGACTTAAACGTTGATTTAAATTGCGCCAAAATCGTAACCGTAAATAAAACCAAGATTACAACAATAAGAACCGTACGGTATGGGTGCGGTTGGTGATCTTCTGGATGTGAAAATAATTCGTCTTGATCTGACACACGTGTTCACGCAAAAGCGCAAACGTATTATACGTTATTTTTTGGTGTCTGGCCAAGTAATTTATACAATGTTATCCACTCCTCTACGGAAAGTGTTTCGGCGCGACGTGAAAAATCAAATTTTTCTGCCGCGTGAGGAAATTTTTTAATGGTTAAATTGTTTGCAAGCTGTTTGCGAGGGTTCGAGAAGCCCCGTTTCACTAAAGAAAAAACTTCTTTTTGTTCTTGCGGCGAGAGTTTGTCTGCCGCTGCCCTTCCCTGTCCGAGGTCTAGGCGAATAATTGCTGAATCAACCTCTGGTGCTGGCAAAAAAGCAGTGCGCGGCACCGTCGCAATATACGTGATATCCGCAAACCACTGTGAAAAGAATGCAAGCTGGCTCATGTTTGGCGGAAGTGCGGTAATTCGTTCGGCAACTTCTTTTTGAATCAGCAAACACATGCGTGTTGGTGGAAATGGGCAATCCGTAAAATGGCGCAACAAATCGCTGGTAATGTGATACGGAATATTTGCAACAATTTTGTATTTTTTAAGGCCAGCCAAAAAATCTGGGGTCGCCACATGCAACGCATTACCCTGGATGATATGCACGCGTGGATTTTTTTCGTACATGGCCGTGAGCAGCGCCGCAAGTTTTGGATCAAATTCTATCGCGGTCACTTCAGCGCCCGTTTTGATAAGATCTTCAGTGAGCGCGCCAAGACCCGGCCCAATTTCCAAGACATGATCATCCGCGTGAACTTCTGCCGCACCAATAATTTCATCAAGCGGATGCTGTTCAATTAAAAAGTTTTGTCCGTTGCCGCGCGAAGGGCGCAAACCAAGCGTTTTGATTTTATTTTCGACGAATCCACGCGTTAACATATTATAATTTTATTGAGCCTTGGCGAATAATTTCCCAAGTGTTGTTAGTAAATCGAACGATGGTTGATGCGGGGGCGAGTGGCAAATCGCCGCCATCCAGAAATGTATCCACGCCAATTAATTTTTGTGCATCTGCTGCGGTGTACGCTGCAGGATCTCCCGCCACATTTGCCGAGGTTGCAACAATCGGCGCGCCAATTTGTGCCGAAAGATCACGCGCTGCCGCGTGGCCGGATACGCGAATTGCAATGGTATTATCTGCCGCAATGGTTTGCGGCGCAAGTGTGCGGCGCGCAAAATCATTTGCGGGCAAAACTAATGTTAACGCGCCGGGCCAAAAATTTTGCACCGCGCGCTCAACTTCAAGGTTTTGCCAAACCGCCGCGTCAACATATTTTGCAACCATTTCTGCGTTTGCCGCAATCAGTGGCACGGATTTTTCTGGTGCGCGTTTTTTTATTTCAAAAACTTTTCTAACCGCTGCCGCGTCACGCGCATCGCAGCCAATACCGTATGAAGTTTCAGTGGGAAAAATATAAATCATACGCGTGTTTTTTTAACCGGCATGAAAATGGCAATAGCGACAGCAATTGTGGTTACAAAAAGAAAAACATATGGCGGTCCAAATGCAACAATGGCTGCAGCGCCAAGGGCTAGTGGTACATCAAAAAAACTTTTTAGCAAGTTTGTAAGCGAAAGCGTTGTGGCACGATTATAAGATTTACTACGTTTATTAAAAAGATCAGAAAATAAAGACCAACGCGCCGTTTCAGCAACCGTAAAAATACTAAATGAAGCAATGAGTAACCATTTATTTGCCCCCTCAAAAGCGAAAATGGTAAAAGCAATCGCCCCAAGAACAAAAATAGTATTCAACGCATTAATTTTTTGTTCTGCACTAAACCGTGGCAATATGCCATCGATTTTACGGTTACCCACATACAGCGCAAGATGCAAAAGTGCCCACATAATGCCAAGCGTCCATACCGGCACGCCAATGCTCAAAAAATATTCCTGATGAATGCGCCAAATTAAAAAACTTGCCGTGAACATGATGGTACGATTTAGAATCATCCGTATTAAATCCCAATCATTACGAATCAAATTCCAGGCATCTAAAATAATACCTGCTTCCACTTTTTCTACCTCCATTTTATGTACCGGTTCAACGATTCGCCATACAAATGGAAGCGCGGCCATTGTGGTCACAAACTCAATCACGATAATTGTTTTAAATTGCCATTCAAGCATGCCACTTGCAATTGCAACTGCCATAAGTGGTGTTACAATTTTAAAAAAACGCTGTGCAGAATAATAATTCCCGAGCTCTTTTGCACTATTTTTTTCTTGCCCCAACTCGCGTGCCGTATCATAAATAAGCGCATCATCCGTGCCGGTCATGAATGAATATGACAGTGCATAACAAGCAAGATCCATCACAAAAAATAAAAATGAATGCGCGAAATAATCACACACACTACTGAGGAGCAAAAATACTACCGCAACCGCAATTGTTTTTTTGCGCCCCCATTTGTCTGCGGCGTAACTTGATGGAATTTCAAAAAGTAAATTAGTAATTGCAAAAACCACGCCGAGTAAAAAAATCTCGCGGAGCGAAAGTCCACGATGCGCATAAAAAATTGAAATGATTGTGTTGAGCAATTTAAAATTCATGAGCGCTTGTATCCAAAACATGCGCTTAAAATTTTTTGGCAGCTCGAGCGCGCGATTAAACGTCTTCATAATCTGGCTCATCGCTTGCCGCGCGCGCCTCATTGCCCTTTACTTTCATCCAACGCAAATAACTTTCTACAAATGGATCCAGATCGCCATCGAGCACCCCGTCGGTATCCGACGTTTCGTGGCGCGTACGCAAATCTTTCACCATGCGATATGGCGCCAAAACATACGAGCGAATTTGATTTCCCCACTCAGCGGATTTGTGTTCGCCGCGGAGCTCTTCGCGTTCTTTTTTTTGCGCTTGCAGTTGCAACGCCAGCAAACGTGCTTTCAAAATTTTAAATGCGGTTTCTTTGTTTTGCAATTGTGATCGTTCGTTCTGCACGGAAATAATAATGCCAGTTGGAATGTGCACCAAACGAATTGCACTGTAGGTAGTGTTCACAGATTGTCCGCCGTTGCCGCCTGCTGTCATGGTATCGATGCGCACGTCTTTTGGATCGATCACTAAATCAGAATCTTGTTCGATTTGCGGCATGATTTCCACGAGTGCAAATGACGTTTGGCGAAGGCCATCTGCATTAAACGGAGACATGCGAACCAAGCGGTGCGTACCATGCTCACCCTTCATGTTGCCATACGCAAAGCGGCCGTTGACTTCCATAACCACGGACTTAAGACCTGCTTCCATGCCTGGTGAATAGTCAACAATATTTACGCGCCAACCCTTTTTTTCGAAGTAGCGCAAATACATACGTTGGAGCATTGCAGCCCAATCCATCGCTTCGGTGCCACCGGTACCTGCGTGAATCGCCATGATGATTGAGTTTTCGTCGTACTGCTCGGAAAACAATAAATAAAATTCGAGTTTTTTGTATTCTTCGGCGAGCTCGTTGGCGCGCGTTTCGATTTCTGCGCGCAGATCCAGATCATGTTCAGCCTCTGGCATTTCTGCGAGCGCGATCAGCTGCTCAACTTCTGTTTGAATTTTAGTCCACAGCTCAAGCTCGCGCACTAATTCTTCGCGTTTCTTGGAAACTTTCGCCGCGTTTTCTGGATTTTTCCAAAAATCTGCATCACCCATTTCAATTTCAAGCGCCTTAACTTCCACCGCTTTGCGTGGGTGGTCGAGGAGAGCACGGGCTTCTTTGATTTGGGTGTTAAGTTCGTGCAGCTGTTTTTCTGATTCGAGCATAAAAGTACGTCAATACTAACAAAAACGGTCAAAAAAATCAATACTAAAAAATAAAGTGCGACTTAGAAAAAAAGTGTCGTACAAACGACTAGCGCCAATGCAGCAAGTCCGATAAACGCAATCTTTTCGATGGACGCTTTTATATCTTCCACTCCATTTTCTTTCAAAATCGCCGGAATAAACCAAGCAAATGTCGCGCCGACAATCACGCACGCCATAGCCACAACGTACCGATCCATCGTAATACCAAATCTTGCAATGCGTACACCAATTGCATACAGTGCAATTGCTGACATAACAACCGCTTCAACTGAAACAGCCGTAAGCATTTTTTTTACTAATCCGCCCGCACGATTGGCCGCATTCCATAAAAGTGTTGCGTATAAAAATATCGCACACACTGCGGTAAGAATTAAAAAAAGCAGCGAGGTGTGTTGTGTAGCTAACAACGTGCGAAAACCAAATGGCAAAACCGCAAGATAAATAAGCAAAAAAGGTGTTAGCACAAACGTAAGTCCATACCCAATCGCACTGAAAAATTTAATAATTCCAAGCGTTGGCGATTGCGCGACAAGCGATTTTGTAAAATCATATGTCATTGCGAGCGTCACAAATGGAATCATTACAAAAATCGGCCGAATAATAATAGCGGTCACTGAACTTGGAATTTCCACACCGATTGTTTGAAATAAATTGTAAGCCAAAAATCCAAGAAGTACTATCACAACCAATGCAACCGCATCAACAACAGCCATCTCTAAAACTTTTTGAACATACACAAAAAATCCTGCACTTACTGGTGTTTCATCCTGCTTCAAACTGGTGAGAGCCCAACCAATCATACCTAAAAAAAGTGGAACCGAGGCGACTAAACTAAATGGTCCAAAACTCTGCTCATGAAATGGCAATCGCACAAGCGCAGAAAATGCAATGATCCCAATCGAAGCCGCAACGAGTTGCCATGTCACACGTTTTGCATGCGATGCATACAGCACAAAATACATCGCAGAGAGCGCAAACAGACCAACCATAATTACGCCCGTATACTCCGGATGAGTGGGATTTGTAAAACGTGTATCAATTGCATATTCCGCAAAACCAATTAGTAAGCCCAAAATCCCCCCGAAAACAATTGCTGATTTGTTTATTGTTATATGTTGCATATAAGTAACGGTACCTATTTTACGGAGCCAAGTCAATTATGATATAATTTTTTCCTATGAAAAAAATCGTGACTCTTACCACCGCAATCGTAACTGCAGCAAGTTTACTTTTGGGCACTCCTGCGTTTGCTGCCGTAAAAAAACCAGCTCCAAAGCCAAAGACGGCTCAAAAGGCCCCTGTTGCCAAAAAGCCGGTGGCTAAAAAACCAGTTGTAAAACCACCCGCAAAGAAAGTGGTTACAAAGACGCCTGTTAAGGTTACTCCAAAAAAGCCGGTTGTGGTTAAAAAAATTGCACAGCCCGCAACAGACGCTTGGGGCACGACGGCTGGTTACAACGGATAATTTTTAAGCAGCACCGAAATTGGACACGCTTCGTGATTATGCGGCCGAGCAACACAAAATGCTCGGCCGTATTCTATAAATCGATAGGTTGTGACGAACCAATCTTTTTGTGGAATCAGTTTCATCAAATCTTTTTCAATTTTTGCCGGGTCCGTGTGCGCGGTCAAACCAAATTTACGTGCTAATCGTTTAACATGCGTGTCCACCGCAATTCCCTCTGCAATACCAAACGCATTCCCCATTACCACGTTCGCGGTTTTGCGACCAACGCCGGGTAACAATTGCAACTCTTCCATAGTGTGCGGCACCACGCCACCAAATTTTTCTTTTAGCATGCGCGCCGCTGCCAATGTATTTTTTGTTTTTGCTTTGTAAAAACCGGTTTGGAAAATGTCACGCTCAAACTCGCGCGGATCAGCAGCGATATAATCATCTAGTTTTGGATATTTTTTAAAAAGTTTTTCCGTCACCTCATTTACTTTTTTATCCGTACACTGCGCGGACAACGAAACCGCTACCACCAATTCCCAATGATTGCTAAAACGAAGCATCATCCCCGCTTCGGGGAATAGCCGTGCTAATTCTGCACAAATTATTTTGGCGCGATTACCTTTTGATAATTTCATATGATATACTACAGCGCATAAACAAACTTGTATGAAAAATTCTGGTGCGCAAATTTTTATTTTTACGGTTGTCCTCTTCGCCGCGGGCACCAGCGCGATCACGTATTCCCTTGCAAAAGAAGTAACCCGCACGAATGTTGCGCGAAAACCAGCACCCGTGGTTGTACCATGGTATTGCACCACTATTCCACCGCTTGCGCCTCCAAAACCTCAGCCAGAAAACCCATTTAAGCCTTGGCCAGCTACTTCTACCAGTCAAAAGGCAGGTTACACGCCGGGCTATGTACCGTCAACTCCAGGATATATTTATCCAACTCCCGGCTATGGAACACCCGGATATCTTGCCGGCTACTTTGGTGATGGTGGCAGTGGCCCAACCGACCCGGGTATTACGCAATACGAATCTTTTGTGAAACTTGGCCAGTCCTGCCCTTCTGGTTATAAGCCAGATTGGTCAGCACTCAATACTACTTGCGATCGGCTGCTTCGCCAACGATTAGATCATGTCCCAACCTTACCCGCGGACGTGCCAAAATTTTCTGCGTGCGAAAAGAAATTTAAACCTGCTGTTTGGAATACTGCGGTCAACACAAAAACGTGTAGCGCACTTCGCACCTACAAAAAAGAATGCGGATTGTTTCAAAAACGTGGTTTGCCATGCCGGTCAATTGATGGCTATTTAGTCCCTGCGGGCGTACCACTTTCTGCAATCAATGGTACCGCACGAGACGCTGCATTATATTGTGACACGCTCTACCCTCCTGCTCGTTGAGCGCGCCATTGCCGCTTGGTGTTTTTTTCTTCTTACCACCACCTTGGTATACGTTACGATTGGCATGACTCGCCCAGCTGCATGTGCGCTGGGCGTTGTTTTTTTAGTCGCGCTTTGGAAAATGCGCAGCTGGCTCTGCAGTGATAAAATAAGTTTCGTAACGCCAAAAATTTCTGCGCCAATTATTTTAATTTTTGCACTGCAAATTTTGTTAGTGATAATTTTATTTTTAGGGCGCACTAATAGCGCGTTGCAATCGCCCTGGACACAAGTTCCCTGGTGGACATTTGGAATTTATTTTTTAGAGACTTTTTTACTGCTTGCAGATTTTCCAAAACGTAGTGATTTTTTTTCGTGGGTCACCATTTTTTTTCATTTTTTCATTTCGTACGGTGTTGCACTTTTGGTTTTTAAATTTGGTTACGGTTTTGATCCGCTCATACATGCAGCTGCAGAAAATTATAGTGTGCTGCATGGAAAAATTACACCACTCCAACCATTTTATAATGGATTCTACGGACCCATCGTATGGCTGCGTCAGGTATTTTTTATTCCTACTGAGTTATTGAATCAGTGGTTTGTTCCACTACTCGCGATACTATCCGTGCCGCCGCTTTTATATACCGCGCTGATTGCGCGGGGACTCACCCCAGCGCGCGCACGTGCAGGAATAATTCTGGCAAGCATTATTCCGATTCGAGAATTTACGTTGTCCGTACCACATAATTTAACCGCCCTGTTTGTGGTGTGGTGGGCGTGCATCGCCACACTACCTGCGCTACGTGAACGCTTTATTTTATTATATGCAATTGCGATTAGTGCTGCAGTGGTGCATCCACTTTTAGGTGTACCACTTTGCATTGCCACAATTATATTGCATGCCAACCGTAAAAGTATTTCTGTAATCGGATGGGCTGGAATTGCGATCGCCCCAATCGCTCTTTTTTCAGTGTTTCGTATTTTGCATGGCTTACCAATTATTCCCGCCAATCTGCCTGGCATGCAAAATGTTAGCGCTGTTTTTGGTTTTGTGTACGATGTCAGTCGTACTCGATTATTAACACAGCTTGCATTTGGATATATTTATTTACTTCCGTTTGCAGCGCTCATTGCCGGCGCGCGTAAAAAAAATATTTTAATTATCAGCGCACTTATCACGAGCGTTATTTTAATTGCATACTTTGCGGTACTGCCAGATATTGCGTGGTACGAACAAAATGAATTTGCATTTCGTATGCGTTCGGCGCTGCCACTTTTTATTTTGCCCGCAATTATTTTTTGGGGTGATGCAAAAATAAATTTAACGCACGGCGCTAAAAAAATATTTATTTTATTTTTTGTAGCCATAGCAATAACTGTTTCGTGGTTCTTCACATATCCTGGAAATACCGGCGTTACCAATCCTGGATACAATGTGAGTGCTGATGATATTTCTGCAGTAAAATACATTACAATGCGTGCGGGCACAACGCCCTATATTGTTTTGGCGCCACAAATTACTGCGGGTGCAGCGCGCAACATCTTAGGTTTTGATTATTCCGTGAAACTTAAAAACGGTCGGATTATTTTTCCGTATGCCGAAGGGCCATCGAGCGAACTGCACACCTACACCGATGCAATTTTTTATGATCATTTTTTACTTTCTGATTTTGGAAATGTGTTTGCACAAAAAATTACATCGCTCTATGTGGTGGTGCCAAATTATTGGTATCGTAAAGAGGATTTGCTTGGCGAATTATTAGCAGCAAATCCCCGCGAAGTCGTTCCGCTCGATGGCGCAACCATTTTTGTTTTTGAATAAAAAAATCCCCGCGACCTGGTAAAACCAAGCGCGGGAACGGGTCACCCCTTCTTCACCTTACGGCGCACATCCGGGTGGGTACACCTTGATGTCGTCGACGAACATGGAACCGTACGCGGCGCCATCCCCGGTACCGGTTGTCTGGTAACGGAAACGCAGCTTTGTTGCCGCGATTGGCACCGTGAACGAAACCTTTTTCACGACTGAACTGCCCGAAAACAGTGCGCCTGAGGGATACGAGCCGCCGCAAGTCTGAAAACCCTGATTGCAACTGCCGCAACTGTCATTCACATCGCACACGCCGTAGTCAGCTTGGTACGTTACGCCACCTGGCCGTTGCCACGAAAACGTAAGCACTGCTCCTTCCGTCAGTGTCCATGGAAACGTGAGCTCCGCAGTGACCATGCCGATCTTGTTCCCCGGCATGTACGTGTTCAGCGACGCGGTGCCGCTAATTGAGCCGGCGAGCGTATCGTCGGACCAGTACTGGCCAAGCAACCATTCGGACCCAAGCACCTTCGGCGCGCCGTTGACCAGTTCAAAGTCTTCGGCATACCAGATGATCGGCTTGTGCGAGCAAATACCCGTAGCGGAGTCACAGCTGTCCGCGGTACAAGCATTTGCGTCGTCGCAGGTCTTTTGACCCGCGGAAGTGCACGCGCCGCTTTGGCAACTGTCAGCAACGCTACACAGATTTCCCGTGGAGCACGATTGCCCATCGGCGACACTGTTGTGAAAACACTGGCCGCCGAAGTACAGGTCATTCGTGCAGACATTGCCATCGTCGCAGTTCGGCGTGATTGGCACGTCGGCCGCGGCGTCAGCAGCATCAACGGTGTCTGTTGTGTCGGTGGCGGCGTCCACGGCGGCCGTGTCGAGAGAGTCGTCGACATCCGCCACCTCCGCTTCATCCGCCGTTTCAGTGTCCGCCACCTCGAGTGAGATGGAGTCAGTTGCGCTGTCAGCGATGTCTTCAGCGTCGACCGCGGTGTCGTCGATCAAGATGATGTCGCTGTCCGCCAAACTCTCGTCTGACACATCGACTGCGTCCTCAACATCAATCGAATCTTCAGCGTCGAGCACATCTTGCGCATCAGCACTGTCGTCGGCGTCGACAAGGTCTTCGCCGATTTCAAAGCTATCCGCGTCTTCAGTGATATCAACCGCATCCGTCAACTCGATTGCATCCGTGCCATCCGTACCATCTACACTATCCACGACGTCATTGGTATCGAAACTGTCGACGGCGTCGAATACGTCAGCCGCGTCAGCAACATCGGTAACTTCAGTAGCGTCAGTAGCGTCGGTAAAACCACCGTCACTTTCGTCCGCGCTGTCAGCGACTTCAACGTCCTCAACCGCATCAGCAGTATCAGGCGCATCCGCCGTGTCAGTGCTATCAACACTGTCGATGATATCAGCCGCATCGGCGTCACCACCATCGGCAGCATCTGCAACATCAGTGCTTTCCACCAACGAAACATCGCTGCCGCCAGTTTCTGCCAGCGCTGCCACATCGGCATCTTGCTGCGCAGCTGCTGCCGCAACCACTGAGACGTCCGAGGGATACTCCCCCAAACAACCGGTCATGGCCAATGCCAAGACCAAGGCGATTCCTTTTTTCATTCTTCCTCCAAAGGTGATTCGGGCCTCGCGCGCCCATGAAGTTTCCCAAATGGGACAAAGCGATAAAGCCTTTTTACACCTAAAACCGTTTTCTGTCAATGTAAAAAGCCGCCCGGGCAGGCGACTTTTTTTGATCGAAATTTGTTAGTACATTCCCATGCCGCCGCCCATTCCGCCGCCGCCATGGCCGTGTCCGTCATCTTCAGATTTTTTTGGTTTTTCTGTGATGATCGCTTCGGTGGTTAAGAGCAGCGCCGCAATTGATGATGCATTCTGGAGTGCACTTCGGGTAACTTTTGTCGGATCAACGATGCCCGCCTTGAGCATGTCTTCGTACACATCAGTTGCTGCGTTGTAGCCGCCAGCGCCAGTCATCTTTTTCACTTCTTCCACCACAACCGCGCCGTCCTTGCCCGCATTAATTGCGATTTGGCGAAGCGGTTCTTCGATTGCGCGGCGAACAATGTTCACACCGATTTGTTCTTCACCTTCGAGCTTAAGCGCATCGAGCGCAACACGTGCACGAATAAGCGCAACACCACCGCCCGGCACAATTCCTTCTTCGATTGCCGCTTTGGTTGATGCAACTGCGTCTTCAATACGATGTTTTACTTCTTTCATTTCTGTTTCAGTTGCCGCGCCAACTTTAATAACGCCAACGCCGCCAGATAATTTTGCCAAGCGCTGTTGATATTTTTCTTTGTCGAATTCTGAATCAGTTTGTTCAATTAATTTTTTGATTTGCTGTGCGCGCTCTGCAACTGCGGCTGCATCGCCAGCACCATCTACGATGGTTGTTGTTTCTTTTGTTGCAACAATTTTACGTGCGCGGCCAAGGTCGGTTAGCTCTGCGTTTTCTAATTTCAAACCAACTTCTTCGCTGATCACGCGGCCACCAGTAAGCACTGCAATATCTTGTAGCATTTCTTTGCGACGATCACCAAAACCCGGAGCCTTCACCGCGAGCACGTTGAATGTGCCACGAAGTTTATTGAGTACAAATGTGGTAAGTGCTTCACCGTCAACATCTTCCGCAATAATTACCACGTCCTTGCGGCCAGTACCCGCGATTTTTTCCAAAAGGGGAAGCACGTCTTGAATCGAAGAAATTTTGCGATCCGTAATTAAGATTGGCGCGTCAGCATATTCTGCTTCCATACGTTCCTGATTGGTAACCATATATGCAGAAACATAGCCTTTGTCGAAGCGCATGCCCTTTACCACTTCTGTGGTAATACCAAACGCTTGGTTTTCTTCTACGGTGATCACACCATTTTCACCAACTTCGGTAATTGCTTTTGCAATCATGGCACCGATTTCTGGATCGTTGGCGCTGATAGATGCAACTTGCTGAATCGCATCGCCTGCAACCGGCTTTGAAATATTGGTACGGAGTTCAACGATAATTGCTTCGACTGCTTTTTCAATACCGCGGCGAATACCAAGTGGGTTTGAGCCGGCCGTTACGTTGCGCAAACCTTCGGTGATAATTGCTTGCGCCAAAACAGTTGCGGTGGTGGTGCCGTCACCAACAACATCATTTGTTTTGCTTGCAACTTCTTTCACTAATTCCACGCCTAAGTTTTCAAATTTATCTTCGAGTTCGATTTCTTTGGCAACACTCACCCCATCTTTGGTAATTGTTGGTGCGCCATAGCCGCGATCCAAAACAACATTGCGGCCTTTTGGACCGAGTGTAATTTTCACCGCGTTTGCTAAAACATCAACACCGCGTTTTAATTTTGCGCGCGCATCTTCGTTAAACAATAATTGTTTTGCAGCCATATTATTTGGTGATTACGGCGAGCACATCTGCTTCGCTGATAACTAAAAATTCTTTGCCGCCAATTTTTACTTCGTCTGGTGAATATTTTTTGAATACAACTGAATCGCCGATTTTTACGGTCATTGGTGCGCGAGTGCCATTTTCCAAAAGTTTGCCAGGACCAACCGCAATGACAGTTCCCTGTGCTGGTTTTTCTTCGCCGGCATTGTGCAGAATAATGCCCGAAGCCGTTGCCTGTTCTGCGGCAGCCGCTTCAATAATAAGGTTGTCGTGAAGTGGATTCAACATAAAAAATTGTTTAGTTGCGATTTAGCAGTCCAGAGCCCAGAGTGCTAAACCTTTGCACTGATGATACCGCGACTTTTAGGTAACGTCAAGAGTAAAAAGTAGCGTAAAAATCACCAATACCTGCCCTGCCCAGAGTGAATACAGATAGTGATCAAACAGCGCAGCCGGTAATAAAATTAAAACAAAAAGCGAAACTTTTTTTGGCCAAAATTTCCATGCAAAAAATCCAAATAACGCCATACCAATAACGCCAAATTCTGCAAAAACTAACAGCGGCACGTCATGCACTGGAACGCGATTATATCCTTCAACGTCAGTAAGTGCTGTTGTGTAGGCACCAACTCCTGTTCCAACAATCCAATTATTGCGCGTAACCGTTTTCCACTCAGCAATTCCCGTTGCACGTTCGGAAAGTGATTTATCTTCGAGTGCACCGTTTGCTGTAAGCCGTCCGGTGATAAATGGAAAAAATATAATACCGAGTGCGGCCATCGTGAATGCGCTCGTAAGCAATAATTGTTTTTGACGATCAGAAAGTTTTGCGCGCGCATACCAGGCAAGTGCCACAAAAATTATAAACCCGGCCCACGCGGTTCGTGAAAAAGATAATAATAGTCCGCTACAAAGTAAAATTGCGAGCTGCCACACCGGTTGTGTTGACGCCGCGGTGCGCAGTGTCCAAAAATATGCGAGCAGCGCGCAAAGCATAAACATACCAAACACATTTGGATGTGGCTGGCCACCATATGCGCGTAGATGTCGAATACCATTCGCCACAACAACTGCAACACCTGGCGTTGAAGCCTGACGCAGTGGAATTCCCATGATCTTATTTGCAAAGGTCACATCGGTTGGCACCTGCACCGCACCAAGTAACGCTTGCAATACCGCTGCCAATAAAAATCCAGCTGCAGCAGCTCGCTTTAACGTTGGGCGAAAATAAATGACGAGTGCAAATCCGATAAGCAAAAAAACTTGTAATAAAAATTGTATGGTAAGAAGTCGTGCGTGCGAAAAAATAATTTGCGCTGCCAAAAATATTCCGAGTGCGCCCAACGCATATTTTTTTTCTTGCGTAAGTGCATGAGTCCACGCAAAAATTTCTTTGCGCGCCATCCATATTTCTTGGCAAAGCCAAATCAATACCGCTACAGCTGAAACGTAAATCCCAACAACGCCAAACTCAAAACGTGATGTGCCGATTGTTGGTGTTTGCAGCAGCCAACGCGTTTGCCACGGCAAAATAAAAGCAATAATTGCAACCATGATTCTACTAAACATATATTTTTTGTTCAATGTCAGCGCGGCGATCGCCGGTATGTAATTTTATGTGATCGGTTCCCCACATGACATTCGTGCCATCTTCTGCCTCTGCAGCGCGCACCTCATGCGGAAATAATCCGATCTGTAATTTTTGAAAAAACTTTTCTGGAATAATCTGCGCAAAAAATTCTGCAACCGTGTGCGTTGCACGCGAAGCCGCACCAGTGTGCACACAAAATGGTTCCGTTAAAATGCCGCCATGCTCAAATGTTTTGTGTGTGCCAAACAGCGGCAATAAACTTCGTTCCCAAAAATAAAAATAAGGATCGCGCGCCAATTGAAATCGTGACAAGTCGGTAATTGATTCGTCGATAAAAAAACTTGCACAAATCGGATCACGTGTTGCCTCACCTGGACGCAGCCGAAACGCAGTCAGCAAACTGGTTACAAAAAATCGCGTGCCCCACACATGATGAGGTGCTGCCACAATAAATAAATCAATATCACTTTGCTCGTGCACCATGCCAAACGCAAGCGAATTGCAAACAGCCGCGGCGCGCACAAATGGCATGCATGCTAATATTTTTCCCACGCGCCATGCGCGACGCATTTTACGTTGCGCCGCAACCGCTGCGTGTGCCGAAACAAAATCTTGTGGCATTGCAACTTCCCCGCCACCCAAACGCGCCGCGCGCACCGGATGAATTCCGTATCCACTCACCTCAAATAGTTTTATGGCGTGAGTTTGATCAAACATATTAAGCGGGTAACGCTGCACCCAATCCAACAAATGCGTCGCGCACAATAATTGTGTCGTCGGTCACATCGCGCACGTCTTCGATACCAATAAGCAAATGCTCGCCAACATCGATCAGCCGTTTGCCGACCACAAATTGAAGCACGCGCCCGGTGTCCATATCAATGTACACATCTTTGCAAGTACCAAGTGCGGTACCACTTTCAGTGAACACCGCCATACCACGAATCTCACTAACCAACATGCGCCGCATAGGGCAAACTTGTTACGTATTTTTTTCTAGATTGCGGAAAATATACCACTGTTGCGCTGCCGTAAGCAAGGTGCTAAAAAGCCAGTACAACGTCAAACCTGCTGGCAATTTAATACCAATAATAATGGTCATGACCGGCATGAGGTATAACATTTGTTTGTTCATGTTTACCATCATCTGTTCATCTTTGGAACCGTTGGTATTTACGAGTGGTGGTGGAACCTGCAACATTTTTGTTTGCACAAATTGTGCGGCACCCGCGAGCACTGCAATCACATAACTCACTTTGTTCAAATCCAAAAATCCAAACGCAAGCGATGAAAACATCTTTGGATATGGCGTGAAATGATACAACATGGTTGGATCAACTTCTTTGAGGCCCGCGCGCAAAACCCAATAGAGCGCAAGTAAAACTGGCAACTGCAAAAGCAGCGGCAAGCACGAAGAAAATGGACTCACTTTGTTGTTTTTGTACAACTCCATGGTCGCTTGCGTGAATGCTTGTTTGTCGTCTTTGTGTTTTTCTTTGAGCTCAGTGAGTTTTGGCTGCAACTGTTGCATGAGGCGCTGTGAACGAAGTGCGACCGCAGAAAATGGGTGCAAAATGAGACGAATCACAATGGTGATTGCCAAAATTGCTAAACCAAAATCGTGATGCGGCATGAGCGCAACCAATGCGATGAGCAAATTATACAGCGGACGATATAAAAGAGCGGTAAAAAATTCTTTCATAAGAAAGAGGTTAAAGCGAAAAAATTATTCCGCTGATTCTTCTGTTGGTTCAATTGCTTCTGGTTCTGAAACTTCTACGCCTTCTGCTTGCTGAACGGTAATGGTCCAACCAGTTAATTTTGCAGCCAAACGAACATTCTGACCGCCTTTACCAATTGCAAGTGAGAACTGATCTGCAGGTACGGTTACCAATGCAACTTTTTGTTCTTCGTTTAATTCAATTGCAACAACGTGCGCTGGTGAAAGTGCGTTAGTGATAAATTGTTTTGGATCTTCGTTCCACAAAATGATATCGATTTTTTCGCCGCCCAATTCCGCAATAACGGTTTGGATACGAGTACCACGCTGGCCGATACATGCGCCAATTGGATCAACACCTTCTTCGGTGGTGAACACCGCAACTTTACTGCGTGAACCACCTTCGCGTGCAACCGCTTTAATTTGTACGGTGCCGTTTTGTACTTCAGGAATTTCTTGTTCGAATACGGTGCGAACCATGTTTGGATGTGCGCGTGACACCACAACTTCTGGGCCACGATTACCAAGGTTGCAAGAAACCACAAATACTTTTACGCGTGCACCAGGGCGCAAAAATTCGCCGATGATTTGTTCTTCGGGTGGCAAAATAACGCTAAAGCGACCAAAGTCGATAAGGAAATTACGGCCTTCGCGACGCTGCACGGTACCCATCAAAATTTCGCCGACTTTGTCTTTGTATTCTTCGTAAATCATGAGGCGTTCTGCTTCGCGAAGTTTCTGTGTGATCACCTGTTTTGCGGTCATGGCTGCCATGCGGCCAAAATCAGTGGTGATTTCGAGTGGCAATTTTAATTCGTCGCCAATTGAAACACCGCCCTGCAATTTCTTTGCTTCGGTGATCATGATTTCTGTTTTTGGGTTGAAGCGTGGACGGTTTGGATCTTCAGCTGGCGGCTCTTCGCCGCGGCCCAACGCTTCGTCGCGCAAACGCGCTTCTTCTTCATCAAGACGCTGGATTTCTTCTAAATCAGCGTCTGGTACGATTGTTTTAATGTCCCACACTTTCATGCCGCCGGTTTCGGCGTCAAAGTTTACAACAATATTCTGATTTTTGGTACCAAAATCTTTGCGAAAAGCCGCCGCGAGCGCCTGTTCAATGGCGTCGAGCACGGTTTCTACTTTAATTCCTTTTTCGTCCGCAATTTGTTTCATTGCGGCCATGATTGCGCTGGACATAGTGGGTTTTGTTTTTCTAAAAAAATGAACTAGTCTAAGACTAGTCTGAAATTATTGTACCTGAGGCAAGCAATTTTGTCAACAATAAAAAAGTCCCCCGCACGCGTGGCGCGTACGAGGGGGTGAAGAGGAATGATGCGATGACTACGCCGGCACGCGCTTGACGAGCTCGTCGGCCTCGTTCTGGATGTGGTAAAGCATGCCCAGGTTTTGGTCTGCGATCACGTTCAAGTCGATGCCGCACAAATCGGGGGCCCCGATTGAGGGATTGTTGAATCGGCAGCAGTGCAACGCCATGCCAAGCCAGTGAAGCATCTTGCGAAACGTCAGCTCCTGTGGCGGCAAAATCACAATGAGCGGCAATCGCGCGCCCTTCTGAAGCGCCTTGCTGTTCACGACCACCTTGCCCCGCTCATTCTTGCCCTGTGGATCCTCCACAAAGCGGAACTCGAGGCCACACACCGTGTGAAAGTCCGCCGGCGTATAATCTGCCGGAATCTTCCCCACCGTGTTCTTGCGCAGATCAGCAAGTACGATACTGCGTTCTGCTCCCAGAACTTATTGCCCTGCTTGAAACTGCGCCGCTGACGCATCCATTCACGAAGAGCCGTGACGTACAGGCGTGTTGCGAGTTGAGCACTTGGTTCGATCGAATGCCCATTGGCTGCAATAAATGCCATTTGGGTCGCACCCGATTGCAACCGGGCGTGGAACTGCTCGCGCTCAGCAGCCGTCAGTCCGCGCGGCACTGCGCACAACTTGTGGATGAATCGACGTATGCCATATGCGGCACCCGCCAAGCCTTGCACCTGTTCGAACGTCAGATTCGGATCGCACCGCAGCGCGTCGATACCTTTGCCATCCTGTGGAATGTAGACAAAGTTGCAGAGAGACCTGAGCTGCTCATACGCAAATTGAAGCATCGTCGTACGATACGCGATCACGCGTTCAAAATGTTTAGACATGGAACCACCTTCCTTTTCACAACGGCCAATGATTTGGCATTTTCAGCGTACTGAATTGAGCCTTATATGTCAATCTCTTGCTAAAAAATATAAGTTGCTGTGTAACCCTTTGCATTGACAAACCAACCGCATAATGCAAAACTACACCCACAGTCGCCGTACTGTTGGAGTCAGAAATGCAGGAATTCAATCATTTGCAGAAAGTTCGCCGCCTAAACCGCATCACGGAGGCGATGCGAAGAGATTTGCAGCTTTTGTCCTGGGAAACGCCCCGCGGCGCACTTCGCTCCATGCAGCTACTTTTGGAGCGCGATTTGGTGCGAAAGGATCTGCGCCTCATCCCCATCACCGAGGGACTGCTCGAGCACCACGGGTGGAAGCCATTTCCGCTTTTCAGCATTCACATTCAGACGTCGCCCGAAGCGGAGGATCTTGCGTTTGTGCGGTGGCTCTCGGTCCATACGAACCTGAGCGCCACCGATGACCGCGCTAAGGACTGCGAACTCTTTAAACACCTGTGCGAAACCGCGCTCAACAAGCTGCTCGAAGAAATTCCACGCTGGAATGAGCACACCACGCACATGACGATCGCTGCCGCGCGCGCCAAAAAGCCCGCTGCGTAGTTCGATCTTGCATTGCAACCTCCGCCGCGCGCCCACTCCTTGGGCGTCGGCGGAATTTTTTTATTTAAAAAAGCCGACGCCCTGCCAAAATGGCAAGACGCCGACGAAACACTGCTCACCGATTTCCAACGATGAGGTAAAAGTTCTCGGGGCCCAGCGCCGAATAGAGCGCCGCAACATCGATGATCCAATGGGTTTTGTCGTGCGACGGAAGCGCGCGCAGCACCTGTTCCGGCATCGACCCCAATTCGCGAAAACCGATGGCAATCACCGGGCCATCCACTGCGGTCGGCAGCAAATCTTCCAATATGGCGGCCAGCGCGAATGCGTTCGCCGGTTTTCCATGACGCTTCGCCATCATCGCGAGCAATTCATCCTTGGTTTTAAACAACCGATTAAACCGCAGCACCCGCAAGTTGCGCGCCGTAAAATCCGCGGGATAACTCATGAAATCCCCCAGATGCACGTGGAACGGGAGTTTGCGCATTTCATCGTGCGCCAAAACCACGTTCCTCTTCTGCGCCAACTCGCTCAGAATCTGCCTGAGCGGTACCGAACAATCAATAACTCGAACACCTTCACCTATGCCAGTCGGCATGAGGCCTCCTTGTGCGGCCAAAGTGGCCACGTGCCCGGATAATAACCTTTTTTTTCTTATGCGTCAACCCTTGAGTGCGGCTTTAATAAAATCCTTAAACAATGGATGCGGTCGCAGTGGACGCGACTGAAATTCTGGATGAAATTGTACGCCCACAAAAAATGGATGTACGGCGCGTGGTAGCTCAACAATTTCTACCAAATCAAATTCCGTGTTGATGCCGGATAACACCAGGCCTTTTTTCTCCAGCACCTCGCGATATTTATTATTTACTTCATAGCGATGACGATGTCGCTCTGAAATTTTTTCTTGGCCATACGCGGTGCGTGCCACTGAATTTTTTGCAAGTGTACAATCGTACGAACCAAGACGCATGGTGCCGCCATATTTTTTGGTCAAAATCTTTTCTGCTTGGCCAGGCATAAAGTGCACGATTGGGTCTGGTGTTTTTGGATCAACTTCCAATGTGTGTGCACTTTTTATTCCGCATGCATGACGCGCAAATTCGATAACTGCCATTTGCAAACCATAGCACAAACCAAAGTACGGAATTTTTTTCTCGCGCACATATTTAATTGCAGCGATATTTCCTTCAAAACCACGCGCGCCAAATCCACCAGGCACCACGACGCCGTCAAAATTTGAAAGTTCTTTGATGCGGGCTGGCGTCTTTTCGTACTCTTCGGATGAAATCCAGGTGAGTTTTGCGCTTACGCCATTGGCCCACGCTGCATGTTTGATTGCCTCGATGACAGAAATATACGCATCCGACAAAACAAAATTTCCGGTTGAAAAATATTTTCCAATCACTGCAATTTGCACTTCCCGTTTTGGATGTTGAATCGTGTGCAATAATTTATTCCATGGCGCCATGTCATTTTTCTTGGCACGCAAAGATAATTTTTTCATCACACGCTCGGCAACTTTTTGTTGTTCAAAAATAATTGGAACTTCGTAAATGCTAGAAACATCGGGCGCTGCGATTACATCTTCTGCAGCAACATTACAAAATAATGCGAGTTTGCGACGGCGTGGCTCATCTAAACTTTGCACACTGCGACACACAATTAAATCGGCCTGAATACCGGTAGCATTTAAAGTACGCGCGGCAAATTGCGTTGGTTTGGTTTTCATTTCGCCGATCGCACCTGGTACGGGCAAATAGCTTACCAGCACCGTAATCACATTGCGTGGTTGCGTTAATTTCATGGTGCGGGCAGCTTCTAAAAATAAAACATTTTGATATTCTCCAACCGTGCCACCAATTTCAATCAACACGACATCGGCTTTTGCATTTTTTCCGGCGCGCTGAATGCGATCGATGATTTCATTTGGCACATCTGGCACCACCTCAACGCATTTACCTTTATATCCCATGGCGCGTTCGCGTTCGATAACTGATTGATACACGCGGCCCGTGGTCATATAATTCACGGCCGTAATATTTGTATCTAAAAAACGTTCGTAGTTGCCAATGTCTTGATCGGTTTCGTCGCCATCAACAGTTACAAAAACTTCACCGTGTTCAATTGGATTCATGGTGCCGGCATCAACATTAATGTACGGATCGATTTTAACCGCCGTTACTGCCAAACCTTTTGCTCGCAGCAGCGCGCCAATTGAAGAAGTCGTAACGCCTTTACCAACACCAGACATAACACCGCCAACCACGAAGATGTATTTCATATTGCGCCGAAATTAAAAACGCAGAGTCTTAAAAACTCTGCGGATTAAGTGAATAAATTGTGGATAATCTTACGTCTACACCCAATTTTCATACCGAGAGTATGATACACCTTATACAAACTTTTTTCAAAAAGTTTGGTGCATAAGCGGTCAATACTATGGCGCGAGCATCCCTGTAACAAATTTCAAAGTTGCGGTGCCAAAATTTCCAGTTGGTTTCACCAAACCAAAGGGTTTAAGTAATGTATCAGCATTATCTTGTTGAAATTTCTTAAGCGCTGCAGTAACGTTTGAGCCAAAGGTGGTCGTTTCTTTTCCTGGCGAACCCGCTCCTTTGGCAGCAATTACGTAGCCGTGCGCGTTGAGAAAAATCTGAAGTGCTTTTACATCAGCGCCCGTGTCACCCTGTTTTAATGTGCGCTTGAATGTTGCAAGTGGGGGCGCTGATTTTACAGGCACTGCAGCAGAAATCGATGGCGCAGCGGGAGCGGTAATTGGACATTTTGCTTCGTGCAATTGCTTAATCTTCTTCAAACTCTGCGTATAAATATAGCCGGTGCCTTTTTTAATTCCCCATGGCGTTAACACGTCAGCAGCATATTTTTCTTGCCATGCCACGACTGCTTTATACAAAGCTTTGTCATACACACCTGATATTGGCAGATTATATCCTTCGTCAGTATTTAAGAATTTCTGCAACATCTTCACATCATCTGGATTATTTTTTGCACCGTACCGAACCGCGCTCTTCAAATAAAGTGGTATTGTGCACGATAATGCATTTGGATTGATGACAGGTGCTGGCGGCGTAACTACAACAACAGGCTTTGGTGCATACATGCAATCTCTTGAGACAATCGCAGCTGGATTATAATTTAGCGCCGTTTTATCCATACAACCAACATACGGTGACACACCGCCACTACCTCCCCCGCCGCCGCCATTATTTTGAGGTGGCGCAGGCGCTGGTGGATTTTTTCCAAACACCGCGAAGATAGAAAAACTTGGTGCCGTACAAGTGATTGTCTTCGCATGAGTATCGAGTGAACAATTATCAAGCGGCATCCATGTATCATTGTGATAATGGTACATCCAAAGTGATGACTCATTAAGACCGGAAATGTCGTTTGCAGAATAATTGTATGTAATGGTTACGGGCAAATCAAACGAGTCGAGCGTGGTGTTTGAATCAATCAATGCCTTCACATCAAAATCAACAACCGCACCACTTTTCAAATCACTCGCTGGAGTACCGATGGTTCCGAGCACAGAGGTACTACTTAATGCCTTAATTTGAATTACTACCGATGACGTTGCGGCAGTAAAATTTGCAGGTGCAGTAACGGTAAATGTATTATCGCTATCTGTTAAACTCGAGGTGCTCACATCAGTCGTACTCACCAGCGCGCTTGTGGCAGACGAAGGTGCGGTACCACCTATACATCCGGTCGTATCAAAACTTTGATAATCTGACGTGCTTGTATTGCTATCTTCGTCGATCGAAATAACCTGATAGTGATAGGTTGTACAACTCTTCAAATTAGTTAACACCACGGTGTGCGACGAGACACGTGTATCTTCATCTGTCTCAACCGTATTTGAATACAGTACGTGTGCGGTATCTGGTGAATATGCCACTTGCGATGTACCAACTCTATCAGAAGTCCAAGTGATTTCAGCCGTTGAGGTTGACGGAGTTGCAGAAACGGAAGAGACTGAAATTGCACCGCATGCGGCAGTTAAAATATCCTGGTTTCCACTTGTTGCTGTTCCGTTCTTATTGGTCACTTCCCATTCGGTATGATAATACGTGTTGCAAAGCAATCCCCCAATCGTAAATGGATAATCACCACTACCATCTGGATGATCATTCACCATTTCATGATCATAACGCCAATCCTGACTATATTTTACTTTGACTGAAGTAATTGGTGAGCCATCTGGAGTGGTTACGCGTACACCGACAGACACCGACGATTGCTGAAAATTTGTCGAGTATCGACTTGTAAATATTGGATATCGCCACAGCGTGTATGTCGAAGTTGCCGCAAGCGAAGCATTTCCATGAGTATCCACAGCAAATATACCGAGTCCATATACTCCGTCTGGAATATCACCTTTCATAAAGGAGGTGCTTGTACTCATCATAGTCATCAAATCGCCATCATACACTGAAAATGGTGTTCCGTATGGATTTTCATCGCCAAATGAATACCAATAATCACGAATAATGGTAGAAGAATAATCGCCGTCGGTTGGTGGATTCCACAAAAGCTGGAGAATTGTGTCGTTTACGACTGATGCGCTTACATTTGTTACAGGCCCTGGTGGAGTTTGATCAACAGATTCACTCAACACTGACGGAAGTCCAAGAAGTGTTGGGTAACTATCGCTCGTCCAAATATCATGGCTCCAAGAACTCATTGGCGCGTTGGCAAGGCTGTAAAAATAATTAGAATTATCGCCGCCTAAATTTACATAATCACAACCAACATCATTACTGCCCTGCCCAACACAATTTGTCAGATCAGCTCGGTTCGCGTCAAAAAGGTTGTTTGATCCTGATATGCCTCGGTCAGCGGTAAGATATCCAACTAAACCACCGGGCGCTGTTCCATCACTTTGTACCAAATCAGCTGCAAACGAGTTTTGGATATTCCCTGCATCCATGCGGCCTACTAAGCCACCAATTGATTGTGCATTATCACCAGATCTACTTACTCCAGAGACACTACTAGGTGCCGCATACGAATTCTGTATCGTAGATGTCGCTCCTGAACCACTGTTCTGATATTCGCCAACCAAACCTCCTACAACAAATTCACCCGTTACATTACCCGTTGCAAATGAATTATGTATATTGCCGCCGGAATAAATTGCACCAACTAATCCGCCTACATAATTAGACCCTGTAAGACCCACACTGCCTGTTGCGTACGAACTACTTATAGCAGGTGCTGGCGATCCACCCATTGCATATGCATACGCATCCATATAACCAACCAATCCGCCAAAATCACCGTTTGAGTTATCATAATAAGTATGTGTTGGCATGGTTACATTACCCGTAGCAAAACTTCTTTGGATATATCCACTATTGTCTAATTCACCCACAAGGCCGCCAATTTCCCAAAAGCCGGAAATGTTTCCTGTTGCATAAGAATCAGAGATCTTCATGGATGAGCCGCAGCCGACAAGTCCTCCAGCGGGATAATATGCGGAGACGTTCCCAACGGAGTGACTATTTTGTATCGTCAACATACCCGATTCGCCACCAGATAAGTTCGATGCCCAACCAACCATGCCGCCTGCACACGCATAGTCCGACTGAACCGCACCACTCATTTCACTGTTATTAATAGTTATACCACTCTGATATGGACCGCTCTGATCGTATATGAGCGCATTGCCGACCAAGCCACCAATATCGAGCCCGCCAAAAACGCCACCTGACACATTTACATTGGTAAGGGTACTATAACCGTTATTAGCAAGCAAATTACCAACAAGACCTCCAATGGATTGTCCACTCGTTTGCGTTAATGAACTGCCAACCGAAACAGTTGAAGTAACATTTTCAAATACTACATTTTCACCCAGACCGGACAATGCACCAACATTACTTTGACCAACCACGTTTCCGCCACTGAGCGTCAGGTCTTTAAAAAATGCATTATTCGCATAGCGAACCAACCCAACATTTTGCATTTGTGGTTGATAAATATTTAAATTCGTTATGGAATACCCCTGACCATCAAAGAGTGTACTTAGACCCTGCTCCTCAAAATCTACAGGATGAAAATCAACGCCGGTACAATCAATATTGTTTGACAATTTAAATACCGCATTTGTATCACCACCATATTCTGTTTGCCTAAGCTCTACGAGATGCTGCAGATCATTACAATCCTCAATACTCACCACGGGTGGATCAGCAACAACAATTTCCGGAATGCTTACGCTCGTCGTAAGTCCAGTTGCGTCGCTCGTTACCAAAATACTACAATCGTAGGTCCCGGCGGCCATTGGATGAAGTGTAACGACCGATGTTCCCGCGTTGATTGCATTTTCCACACTTGAACATCCGCCAGAAAAACTGATCGTGCTCGTTGAATCAGAAATTACGGTCAATCGGTCTGGACGATAACTGAAGGTCGATTGATTTTCGATAGAATCGATTGACACGACTGGCGGCACACCGCTTGACGTTACCAAATGTCCAACGAGTGGCAAACTATATATTGGCGTATTTTCTGGACCATCCTGCATTGCATACACATGCACCACATAAGTTACGCCAGACGCGAAGGTTCCTGAAGGAAATTGTGTTGAAAAAGTCGAGGCACCAACCGTCGAGCTTGCGGTAACCGGATTCCAATTTTCACCATCAACACCAACTTCTGCATAGTATCCTGTGATTGTACCTTCGCTAGTTGATGATGGGGCACTCCAGGAAATAGTTGTCGTGGTGTTGTAATCGCCGCTGATTCCAAAATTCTCTGGCATCATTGGCGGAGCAACGAATGAAAGAAGTTGGGGATAGGTACTTGAAACTGCCCAGACTTTTGTAAAATCCCACTGCGGCACAGAATCAGCAAACGGATTTGATCCGCCAACCATATTAAGTGGTGAAACTTCCACTGTGTTTTTAAAATGATCTGGATCCATGCCGTCAGCATTTACGCCAACGCAATTTAGAGCTCCACCATCATAATTGCCTGTACAAGTAGATACATTGGCGGCTGAAATATCATAAAAACTATCTGCTACCTCATATGGTGCATAAATACTTCCAATAATACCTCCAGGTGGAGTTGACCCATTATTGATAAGCTGTGCGGTTGAAAAACTTGAGGCAACAACCGTCCAGGCGGCGCTGCCGATGATTCCGCCAAGGCCAGGCTCAGTGTACACATCATTAGTTGATTGAGTTGAGGTGATGTTCCCTGTTGCATACGAATTTCTGACGTAAATATTATTCGCCATACCCACCAAGCCACCAGCAGCAAAATCTCCATTCACCGTGCTCGATGCAAACGAGTTATCAATACCAACACTCGATGCACTTCCAACCAATCCACCCGCCAGATTAAATCCTGACGAACTAATTGTGTTATTTATGGAATCTGAAAACGAAAGTTCATTTTGATAATACATGTTATCAAAGGCTGGACCAGATGAACTAAGATTACCAACAACACCACCGGCAGGTAGCGCAGCGTTGATTGACATGTTCTTAACGCTTGCGCCGCGAACAACTGCATTACTTACAAAACCAACAAGCCCTGCAATTCCAGGTGGTAAGCTATATGAGCTGCCACTAAATCCAGATGAAACAGAACCTCCATCAAGCGTTACATTTTGAATTACGGATGCGGTTGCAAATGAGAATAAGCCAACATCAGTTCCGTTTGATGAATTAATATGAAGATTGGTGATTGTATGATGATTCCCATCAAAAAATCCTAAAAATGGTGGGCCATAAGATAAATCACCGATTGGAAAAAATCCAAGTCCATTATTCCATTCAGCTGTTGCCGAACAATCAATGTCGTTCACAAGCTTATATGCACTGAACACATCATTCTCAATATTTTGAAGTTGCGCGCAATTGGAAACTAAATATGGATCATCCTGTGTACCGGAACCTATCATGGCACCAGCCTCCTGAGCTGCAAGAGGAATGGTTTTTAAAAGTGGGTATGTAAATGTCTGCGCTTGCCACGTTCCAGAAAAATCCCAGTTTGAACCAGCGCCACTGAAAGGCGCGTTACTTGTATTATTGAAAAAATAATTTGAATCAGCACCGTCTACATTCACCCCAGCACAGTTACTAGAATCAACGCTGCCGTCTAATGCGCAATTTGACAAGCCTGCACGTGTTACATCGAAGTAGTTATTTTGTACGAGACTGAGATCAACATTGTAGGCACCTCCGATAAAACCGCCGCCAGAATTTACCGCACCCGCACTAAAATTATTTTGAATAACCGCACCGTCTTGTGCAATTTGACCCACAAAACCACCGTTTATGTCGGCCGAGCCGGTGACAGAACCTGTTGAATAGGACCTGGTAATACTATTGTTTCCCGAATTTATTCCCATCTGTCCAACAAAACCACCGACATGCTTACCACTAAGCTCTGAAACATCGCCAGTTTCATAACTATCTTCGACGCTTGAAAAACCAGCCAGGTTACCGACAAAGCCGCCAATGTCGTAACCCGTGCCCACAACGGGGCTCGTTGAAAAATCCTGAATGAATCTACATACATGCAATATGGCGTTATTGCCCGAATAGCAATCAACATAACCTGCAAAACCACCGACTTCATTTCCCGTTCCCGTGACCGGGCCTGAAGAATAGCTTCGGGCAATGCTGAGTCCACCGGTTGCCAGTTCGTTTGATAAATAGGCGAATGAACCCTCACCTTCTGTGCTTCCGAAAAATCCACCAACAAAATCAATACCAGATACTGCGCCTGTCGCGTAATCATCGGTCATGTTTACTTCCATGTGATACGGACCATTCCAGTTAAGTACCCAGCCAACGCCCGCAAAACCGCCGACACTATATACCCCATTCACGTTTGTTGTAGCGCTGTCGTGGCTTAAAGTAATTGAACTGTCTGAGCTGCCTCCTGTTTCCGCAGCACCCACAAAACCACCCCAACCATATGAGTAGCTCGCACTATTCATAATTCCTTGCGCCGTTGATGATGATATCGTAATTTCCGTAGGCCCTTCACCATACGGACCTGATTCATTTGCACGCACATCACCGACAAATCCACCAACCAAAAAACCATAGGTTGACGATACCGTGATTAATGAATATGAATTTGTAATCTGCACAGTACTTGTTGCGCCAAAAATATTGTCCGCTGAAAGTATGCCGATCATGCCACCTGATTGATTTATCTCGTCTACCGTTGAAGTTAAAACGCTTGTACTCGTTGCCGTATCCAAATGAAATGCGGTTCCCGGATAATTTATATCAATAGTACCGGCCAAGCCACCAGTTACGTTGTAGCCAGCAACAGTACTACTTGCAATCAAATGTGACCAATCATATGATTGACCATCGTCAAAATAAGTTGCCCCCACAATACCGCCAATAGATTCAGCATATCCAGCCCCACTCACAGGAATAGTACTCGTTACATTTTGTATTATTGAATCATAGGCAATACCAACAAGGCCACCGACATATGAGGTACCCGTTACCGAGCCTGAAAGTATTGAGACATTTTCAATAATACCACCATCCAAGAATGAAAATAGCCCGACATTTTGGCCGTCCTGATTAATGGTAAGATTACTAATTGAATGTCCTTGCCCGTTAAATACCCCTTGAAATCCAAAAGGTCCAAATTGAATTGGTTGGAAATCAACACCCGTGCAATCGATGTCAGCACCAAGCTCATAGGTGCCCGCATAATTGCCCGTGCTCACATTCTGCAAATCCGTACATGATGAAATTATCGTTGGATTGTTTGCACTGCCTGATATTAAACCACTGTTACCAATTAACCCAAATGGTACTGCGCGAAGTGTTGGATATGCTGCAACATGCTTTTCCCAAATTGATGTAAAATCCCAAACTGGTGAACCATTCAAGAATGGCGCATTACTGTTGAGGTAAAAATAACTTTGATCACTACCCCCATTATCAACACCGGTACATTCTGTAGCACCGCCTCCACTTGGTAAACACGATGATTCAAGCGAATTATAGATATCGAAGTAATCATTACTAAGCGCGCTCTCATCTGCAGTATCTGAACCAATAAAACCACCTCCGGCATCCGCGGTAACCGCACCAACACTAAAACTGTTCGAGATTGAACCAAGAGACTCAAGAAGACCAGCGAATCCACCTACTGCACCGCCGGGCGCCCCGAAGACAGATCCAATGGCATATGAATTACGAATGCTTGTGTCAGCTCCGCCAATATCACCCACAAAACCGCCCGTATAGTTAAGATTTCCAGACACATTGCCAAGTGCTGCTGCATTAGAAATTCCCGTTGCACCATATTGCACACCAACAAAACCACCGGTATTTACTCCGCCTCCCAAAACGCTGCCGCGTGCATAACATTGATCGATGGTGATAGTTTGAAGCACGCTTGGATTAACTGAGTATCCAGCAAGGCCCCCGGCAAAACCACCAACCTCATCGGATGTTCCAGAAACATTGCCAGATGCATACGAACGAGAAATCGTCAGCCCCCCAGTTGCGTTTGGGTCAAATAAATCAATAGCCGGACCCATGCCAATTGCGCTACCTAAAAATCCGCCGACTTGAAAATTCCCTACTACATCACCCTCTGCGACATCATCCGTAAAATTTAGCTGTATATTATGTGGATAACTGCTCTGCATGAGAGTGAACCCAACAAAGCCGCCAGCGCTGCTGCCATTCGAATTTACGGCAACATTTGCCGTGTTATGGCTTATGTTCAGTATCGCATCTGCATTTCCCTCAGCTTCCGCACCACCGATAAATCCACCGACAGTATACTGGCCACTTACCTGGCCACTAGCAGTCGATGAAGTCATTTGCACATCCACCGGACCAATCTGGTTTTCGCCATCAATATTCATCCAGATCTCACCAATAATTTCACCAGCGGCGCCTCCATTACCCGTATTAATTGTTGAGGAAGCACTTGAGTTGGCGATTCGCAACGTTGTTGTTGCACCACCCTCTGCATTATGTACATAGGTAAGCCCAATAAGCCCACCTGCATCATATAAATTATCAATCGAATAATTTATATTTCCCGAGAATGTTGATGAGTTAACAGCAAATGTGGTCCCCGCATCAAGCACTTCGAGATAACCCGCGAGGCCACCGGCGATTGCGCCTGCCCCAAGTGTACTACTCACCGTTAGCCCTGACCAATTATTCGCAAGACCGTTACTAAATGTGGCCGTACCCACCAATCCACCAAAATAGCTGCCGTCATCGTTCGAAATAACACTTGCGGTAGACGTAACATTAAATATGTTTGTATCGAGCGCTGAACCTGCAATAACACCCGCATTATTGTATGACTGAATACTACCGCCATCAAAAACAATATCATGAATTGTCGCGTCCGCTACGAAGCGAAATAAGCCGGCGTCAGAATAACTTTGATTTACATTTAAATTAATAATTGAATATCCCTGGCCGTCCAAGGAGCCCGTAAAACTTGCATCACCAAAATCATTTGGTTGAAAATCAATACCCGTACAATCAATATCGTTTTGTAGCTGAAAATAGGAAGACGGGTCCTGATTACTCATTGTTTGTAGATCTTCGCAACTGCGAATCTGATATGGACTTTGTTCACTACCATTTCCCTGAATAAGGGCGTATGGCAAATTTTTTAGCGTTGGATAGGTATTCCGATGAACATTCCATACTGTATCAAAATTCCAGTAATCCGCTGGAAAATAATCATGAAAATCGTAAGGTTCTGTTGAGGTTGAATTGAAAAAATAGGCGTCATCAGGAACTGGATTACTCCCAGTACCATCGCCGTTTACTGCCATAAGGCCAAACATTGGCGCGTCAACACCCGCACCAGCCATAAGCTCAATTTGACCCGTGCGTGCTTGGTCATACACATCATATGCTGGAGGTATTCCACCACTAATTCCACCCATCAAACCACCGTGATTATCACCTGGCGTGCTTACATGACTGACAGCATAATCACCAATCATTTCGCTAGTAATAAGATAGCCGGCAAAACCGCCAGCATAATCGCTTGTAGAAGTTACTGCGCCTGTACTATATGAAGCTGCAATGCCATCTGGTACCAATGAACCTGGATTCACGGCGCCTAATACACCGACAAAACCACCCGTGTAAACAGCCCCTACCGTATCGCCCGTACTATACGAATTTGTTATCGCAACATTACCATCAATTTCGCCAACAAAACCACCAACTGCAGCACTATTTTCTGCGGTAACAGAACCAACCGCGGCACACTGATCGACAGCAATCGCAGCTGGGTACTGAATACTATCGGATGCGTTGCCATTTAAAATACCTGCAAATCCACCAAAATAATTATTACTGCTGTCCACCGCATGAGTCACGTTTGCAGAAGAATAGTCATTTTGGAAAATCAAACCACCGCTCGAGTAATCGTAATTAAGTCTCACTTGCCCGGAATCGCCATCATCACCACCAACAAAACCACCAACATATAAGTAGCCTTGAACTGTACTGCCAGATGCTACACTATTTTTTATGAGTAGTTCCTGGTGAACGCCAGCATCATTATTCATGTTTACAAACCCAAGAAAACCACCGACATACCGACTAAACGCATCCCCTACTACAGAACCTGTTGCTAAGTCGCCATCAAATGTCTGTTGAAAATCATGGTCTGCATAATAAATAACGTTATCCCCGATAAATCCACCAGCATATCCATTATTGCTTGTAACATTTCCCGCAGCAGTTGATGAAGTAACTGAAATTGCGAGTGGGCCGCCATTCGTAACTGATTCGAATAATCCAACAAGACCGCCTGTATTACTCCAACCACCGCCTCCACCAAAAACATCACCACTTGCGTACGCGTGATCAATTGTCAAAGTAGTTGATGCGGCGTCTGAAGTATTAATTGACCAAACATCTCCAAAAAGTCCACCGCTTTCTGATGACGGAAAATCCGCCGATCCGATAACTGCTGTTGAAGTAACTGATTGAACCAAAACATTTGTGCCAGCATAAGTGACATCCATTTCACCAGCAATACCACCGATTGTGCTGGCAGTGGAGGTAACCGTACCGCTAACATACAAATGATTCAGGTTATGATTCAAACCATCATCATAATTTAAGTATCCGACCAAACCACCAACACCCCAACTACCGGATCCGGTACCATTGGATACCGCCATCGTACTTGAAACGCTCACAAAATTTGTGTTACGCGCATAACCAACAAACGCACCCACCTCGTTGCGACCCGCCACGCCCGACCCTGTAATCGTCACGTTTCCCATGAGGGCGGCGTTGGTCGCAGAAAAAAGACCGACACCGTCAATCCCCGGCTGATTAATTGAAAGATTTGAAATTGTGTTATACCCCCCATCAAAAAAACCTTGAAATGCGTTGCCTCCAAATGAAAGCGGTGCAAAATCGATTCCGGTACAATCAATTGAATTTGTTAAGGTGATTTGATCGAGATATGTATTTGGATTATTACCAACATTTTCAAGATCCTGACAGCTTGAAATGTAGTGTGTCTGATAGCCCGAAGCCGCGGTAAAGCTTGGCACGCTAATTGTATTTGATAAATCTGTACTTGGATCAGTAAGTGTGAGCGTGCAATCGCTATGGTCGCCATCAAGCGGAGAAAGTGAAAGTGGAATGTCCGTATTGCCGCTATTCACACTTCCTGAATAACTACAGCTTCCACTTGAGGTAATATTTCCAGCGACCGATGCATTAATGGTTATTATTGGCGACGAAAATGCGTCATCGAGCGGAGAAATAATTGGTTTTACAACACTTAAGACAGGACTTGCGGGAAAAATTGGATAAAATGCAGTCTTGAGCGCAGAGCCTCCGCCACCTTGAAAATAATCAACTTTAATCGTGTGCGATCCTGCAGTAAGGTGAGTCTTCCATGAATACAGTGTGCCAATGCCCTGCGTTGTCCAGCCGTCGGGAGTCAGAGGTGTATCATCTATGTATACGCGTATTCCATCATCTACACCCGCATCAAATTCGTACATGCCCTCTCCTGTCGTAACTGTTTTCGTAAATTCAGCATCCCAATCATAGCCGCTAATGCCCCCTGTTGGACTAGAACCGCTCCAATCAAAATTTAAAAGTGGCGTGCCAGAATAGTTTGGGACCACTGCGTCTGGTGTACCCGTTGGAAAACTCAGACCAAGCGGATCATCCGACATGTTCCAAAACGATGCATCGTATTGACCAGTTGTTTCAACACCGAATGAATATACGTTATTTGAACCGTCATGATATGTCAGGGCGCTATCCGGATCAATATCAGAATAATAATTGGATGCGGCATTGATAACCGGATATGTTTGAGTTACCAAGGTGCTGCTTGCAACCTGAATAATAATCGGATCGCCGCTTACGCAACTCGCGCCCAACAACGTGGCCGGATCGATATATTCGGTTCCTGAATAATCTGTGGGAATACCCGTATCAACAGGTGAACTATTTCCACAACTCACTCCGATATCCGCATTTTGAACCGGCTGGCGAAGTTCATCAAAAACTGAAATTTTAATTTGTCCTGGATGTGATACAGGTGTTGCATGAACTGAAGTCGGCAAAAAAAGCAACAACATGGTGGCATTCATGATGCTCAGTAGTATGTATGCGCTTTTTTTTCTGAAAAGCAGGTTCATGTTATAGGGTCTGTTGAAAGAACTTGCTTATTTTATTTTTTGGTGAGTGGTTTAAAACCCGCTGGCAACTTTGCTTGCATAAATTTACTCAGACCTGTTTTATCTGGAGTAAACTGTCTTACAGCACCTGGTGCAGGCATAATCATAATGCGTGTTGCCGCTACAGTATTTGTTGTATTATTTAAATTACCCATGACAAGTATATGATCACCGACTTTAACGGCTGCTTGACTGCCTGCAGATTGAGCACCGATAGCAAGTGTAAGCGTCTTAGTATCTGTCTGCACCGTGAAATCCAGTGGGGCGGCTGACAATGCTGTTCCACTTGCTGTTTTCATTTTTTTTGGCGCGCTCAGGGAATCGCTGGTAAAGGTAAAACCTGATGCGTTAACTGCGGTGACCGTACCAAATAAATGACTTTGGTGTGTAAGTACACCAGTCTTTCCATGTTGACCTGTCATCGCTTGTGGCGCTCTTACCACAGTAGGCGGTTTTACACTTGGCACATTTGCAGCAAACACACCAAGAGGCGCTGCAGTTCCAAGTGAAAGTATTACACTTCCAAGGATTGCGAGATTATTTTTATTAATCATAAAAAATTTTAAGAATTTGATACTTTAAAGTATAGCATACAATTTGTGTTCAATATTTCTGTGGATAAAAAAATCCACCGACGTGGGTGGATTTTTTTGGTGGGCAATAGAAGATTCGAACTTCTGACCTCTACAATGTCAATGTAGCGCTCTAACCAACTGAGCTAATTGCCCGGAGTGAGAAAGAAAATATTGAACGCCCCTATAATATCGCAATTTCACCACCCCGTCAAACCCACATTCTTATGCCAAATCACACACATGGTGCGCGCTGCCTCGTTTGGAATAAGTAGTAATAAATCAAATCGCATTGCCCCACCACATTGGTGCTGCGTCAAAAAAGCGCGCGCAGCTTTTTGCATGCGCGCTAATTTTGCGCGTGGCAGCACGGCCGCATGATCCACGGGTTCGCGCGCCCGCAACTTCACCTCAAAAAAAACCAAACAGCCATCTGGCGCACGTGCAATAATATCCACCTCGGCGCCTTGAACACAAAAATTGTTCGCCACAATAACAAAACCCGCCGCTTGGATATAGCGACGGGCAATGTGTTCCCCCATGTCCCCCCGGACGCGCATATTACTTTTTGCCGTGTGGAATATATTTGCCGTATGTTTCGTAACGGCGCGTTTCTTCATCGAGCTGTACTTTGCGACGCAGTGCATATTTGCGAATGCGCCATACCTGAAGCACGAGAACAGTAATTAAAAACAAAAACCAAAAACGATACATGAAAAGTGGTGCGCGTTCTACACGCATGAACGTGAGCACCAAACCGACAGCACCAATCCATGTTGCAGTATATGAAGAACGAAGCGCAACCTGACGATACAAACGATTCTGAATTTTTTGTTCGTTGCCCATGATAGCTAAGCCGGCAACAAGTGAGATGCCAAAAATAACCAGTAAAGCGGTCAAAAATGGTGACGAAATAAAAGCGGGAAAACCAAACCAATAGTTTACGGTAAAAAGTTGCATCATACGGTGAACCTCCTGAATTATCGTTTGTGAAATCTAACGCCGTAATGATACCTGCCCGGGCGAAATTCGTCAATAACACCAAGGCCCAGACTTAAGCCATTTTTAAGCGTGTCTTCTTTGGAAACACGCTGCGTAATTGCAGGCGCAAATGGCACCGTGGCTCCGTCAAGCCAATCAATCACAATTATATTGCCAAGTAATTTAGTGATGCGCACTGCCTCCTGCATCATCGCACGCTGCATCGCCGCATCTACGTGATTACTCATCAAAAAAACAAAATCAATCACATCATCAGGGATTTTTGTGCCGCCTAAAACTGTTGCGTCTGCATGAATCGGATACACGTTATGAAGTGCACGTGATTTTGTTTCGTGGTGTAGCGCCAGAACGAGTGGTTCCTGAATTTCAACGGCATACACCAGTCCATCTTTGCCAACGAGTTGCGCCGCGGCAAATGTAAAATGCCCGTGCCCTGCTCCAAAATCTGCAATGCGGGCATGCGCGCCAACACCGAGCCCTTTAAGCACTGCAAGTGGTTGTATTACCGCACCGGTGTTTTCAGTAAATGATGGCACTCCGTGATGTTGCATACTCATTGTGGTTTAGCGCCAATAAAAACGGTCGATGCAATTCCGTAAACAAAGCCATCTAAAATTCCGGTTACTCCAAAAATTCCTAAGATGCAAATACCCGTGCCTATTAATTTGTAAAATAATTGTGTGCCACCAGGACCGAGTTTATCTTCGGCCCAATCGTTGCGACCTAAAAATTCAGTCCAGCCTCGGGTTTTATAAACCATGCTGAAACCAACACCAATTGCAATGAGCCCAATGATCTGTTGTTGCATAACAAAATCATTATAACGCAATTAGAAATTCAATACCACTTATTTTATTTTCGGTGGGGCCTCGCCCACGGCTTCATCAGCCACATCAGCGACTGCATCTGCCTTGGTATGATGCACGCGTCCATCAATATGGTTTGGTGGTGCATACACCGTATATATTTTGAGATCATTTTTGCCGGTATTCCAAAAATTATGTTTGGTGCCCGCGGTCACCATAACTACATCACCTGCCACAATGGGAAATTTTTTATCACCAAGCATTCCCTCGCCCGTACCAGATAAAAAAAATAAAGTTTGCTCAGCATATTTATGAGTCTCTTCACCAACTTCAGTGCCAGGCGGAATATTCATAATCACCAACTGACTATTTGGCCCGGTAAATAATACACGACGAAAATCAGTATTATCTTTGGTGGCTTTAACGATATTTGTATAGTAGCTTGGCGGCACAATCGCCGCGACCGGCTGTGCCGGCGTAGCACAACCCGCACCAAATAATATGATGCTTGAAATTAATACGCCGACACGGAAATGACTCATACAATTTAATTAGTAATGTAAGCTAATATACGCTCTTGTAATTGCGCCAAAATTTCCTAGCGCTGGAACAATGCCAACATTTTTCTGAAACTCCGCCAAAGCAGCACGGGTTAATACCCCAAAATGTGAGGTTGCGCCCACTTTTCCCAACGCTCGTGCTGCAGAACCTTTATTCTGCGCAATAAGAAACTGTTGTAATACCGTTATATCATTTCCCGCACCACTTTGAACAAGATTTTTTGTGATTGATTTGATCTGCAAACCAGTTGTCGCAGCCGCAGCTGGCACAGCAACAAAACTTGATGCAGCTGGAGCCGAAATCAAGCCAAATGGAATCGGACCATTATTACTAGCAATAACATTGCTTACCGCAGGAGCACTCACGATTGGAGCTTGTGGCGAGACAACCACCGTTGGAGTCGTGAACACCGGTGCTGGTGTTACAGCAACTGGCGTCGGATTTAAAATCAGTGTTGGCACTGAAGCCGTCACTGAATTAGAATCTAAGGTAACCGCGGTTTGAGCGAGTGCGCGACCATCTAAAGATGCACCGGTGTTTAATACAATTGCGGTTTGATCTAAAATGTTGCCAACAAAAGATGCAGTGGTGCCAATTGTTGTTTGGCCACCAACCACCCAAAAAATGTTACTTGCCTGTGCGTCGCCGCTCAAAAGCACTTTTGTAGCAGAACTAACATTGAGTGTTTGTGCGATTTGAAAAATCCAAACATCATCTGCACCACCAGCTAATATCAAATTACTTGGAATTGTTACGCTCGTACCCCATTTATATAATCCTGGGGCTAAGGTCATGCCACCAATATTCCCCGATCCTAATTCGGTTGCAGTTGGGTTGGTGCGACCTGCCGCATCGGTATATGCAGTCTGCATATCATTTACCGCGGTTGAAATGTTTGTAGGTGTTGGCGATGCGTAATTTGGTGAATAAACTTTACCCGTTACTTGAGGTGCTGTTGCGTAAGGGTTCGCCACAGTTAGGCTTAGGCCAAAGCCTGTAATAAAAGTTGCGGCCGCGGGGCTAACGCCGATGTCGCCCACAATTTTTGTAGTGCCTGTTGTTGAAATGCCTGACTTTGCCAAAATAGTATAGTTACCTGCAGATAATAGGTTAACTGTCACTGGACCTGCCGCAAACGCCACGATTGGGCCGCCCAAACTAATTGCCGAAGAAATTACACAAGCAAATGCGAGTGATTTCTTATTAAAAATTTTCATTTATTTTTTAATTGTTAATGATAAATTGAATATAGGGTTAAACGTGATAAATAGATATAGCAATTTTTGCCAATACAAAAACCGCCTGTGAGGAGGCGGTTTTTGTGGTAGACGCTGTAAGATTCGAACTTACGACCCCCTCGGTGTAAACGAGGTGCTCTAACCAACTGAGCTAAGCGTCCGAGTGAGCAATTGTGCGCTCGCGCTTGCGCGAAGTGCGCAATTGCGAGCGAGGCGCGAAGACCTGAGCACACAAAGTGTGCGAAAGATCTTAGTGTCCGATTTGCTTTTTTATAAAGAGTGACCATCCTGGTGCGGACGAGAGGACTCGAACCTCCACAGGGTTGCCCCCACCAGCACCTCAAGCTGGCGCGTATACCATTCCGCCACGTCCGCAAAAAGGTGGCAAAACTATATCACATGATTCAAAACTCGTCAATTCCAACTTTTACCCAGGGGGTATGACTCGCCTTTTTGTAGCGTAATTGCGCGGGTTGGGCGTTCACCATACAACTTTAACCGAGCCAAACTTATTGTATGCAGCGTCCGCTCCTGCAAAATTGCATATTCACCCTGCGACTTGTTTAATACAAACAAAGTGCCATCCGGATGAATTGCCGAATTTACTAGCGCTGCAGATCGATCATATTTTGCGAGAACATTTTTAGCAGAAACATATGATGGCGAATTCGTATAACCTAATTTTATAAACGCCGCATTCGATGGAAATGCTTGCAGCTCACCTTTTGTATTTACAAAATATTTTGTCGCCGCATTTGATGCGCGTACAATAGTCCTTGGCCGAAATGGTAGCGGCGTTGAAAATCGATATGCTGGCAACGTTGCTACATGCGCCTGAACCTTTCCACCCCACGACGCTAAAACATTTTTGTCTGGAATTTCACAAAGCGTCTGAAGCGCATCGATCGCAACATATAGTTTCCCTGTTTTATTTATTTGCAAAACGCGTCCGCCAATTGAAAAAGCGTTTGCGCGCTCAGGACAAGCAACTTTTATTTGTGATTCTGTTGTCGCAGGAATCGGCGCCGGAGTTTCGCTTATAAAAGGTTGTACCTCTGGTCCAGAATAATAATCATAAAATACCGGTTGAGTTGGCGGGCTTGATATTGGCGGCGCCGACGATATAACTGGTATGACTGGCGGCAGCACGGCTGCCTGCGGCGCTGCATTAACAATATCAGGTTCATACATGATTTCTGCAAATGTAACCGTAGAAACCGCACCGGTGTTGTTTGCAAATTTTGCATACACGCGCTGCAAACCAGGCGACGAACCCAAATCAAATATAGAATCTTGCTGAAATGACTGCCAAGACTGCCCATAAAATGAAGGATCGCTCGATAAAGACATGCTTTGAACGCCCGCATCTGAATGCGCCGCAAGATGAATCCGCACGTACCGTGATGTTGTAGTAGTAGCTCCTTCATTTATAACCACCATCGGATTTACAATTGAAACTGGCGCATAAATTCCCGAATGCGCCACGTTTACATCCGGAATATTTAGCGGTGAAAGATCAGCATATGCAACTTTTATAGCGCCTCCATCACTTGATGAAGAATATTCTACCGCAGCATTCTCACCAGATCCTGCAGCAACGCTAATTTTATTTCCAGATCCCCCGCCATCGATTATCGTATCCGCGCCCGTTGCAACATCGCTACATGAATACATTGTGGTACTTCCAGAAAGACATCCGGAATCAATACCGTTACGATATGCGATACGAAGTGTTGTATGCGGCGATGTATGGCTCGAATACGCAAGCACCGGCGTTGTACCGTTTATCAGCGATAAATCGTATCCCAATGAGGCAATTCTTACACCAAGCGTATCAACCACTTCATTAACCCAACCTAAAACAGGATCATAGTGCAATAAATTAATTGTTGCATTTGTAAATCTTCCATTTGATTGTTCATATGCAATCCAAATCGTGCCGTCTGCAGCGACTTTCACATGAGGTGGCGTCACATTTCCACTATACGGTGTCACAAAATCATATGAAGTCCAAGGCGGACCATCGGTGGAGGTTGCTACATGCAAAATATTATCGAGACCATCTGCATACGCAATTACCGATTTCCCAGTTTGATATACAAAATCAACCGTCGGAACTTTTGAAAAACCTGAAGCAACGGTTGATGTAGTATAACCTCTTACCGTTGAGCCTGTTGTTGTTGCGAATTCAACATCATAAAGTCCGGTGTCGCCATTTAACATTGATCCCGCAAGTGCATAGCGCCCCGACGATGTCCCACGTCCTTGTATTGCCCCGGAATAAATTTTATCAATCACGGTACCACCAGCAGAAAACGAGGCGCCATTATCACCACTCCCGTAAAATATCACATTCCCCGCGCTATGACTTGCGAGAAGTGTTATTCCAGATACCGCCGTTGATGTGGTAAATAAAATCGGAGCACTAAATGAATCAACACCAAAGGTAAACGCGTCAACTTGAGTTATTCCCCAGGGGGCACCCGAAGCAGACGAGGCATAATCCAGAATCAATGAACCGCTTGCTAAAAAAATCGATTGATATTCCGCCCTTGAAACATCAAATAAAATTTTTAAATGTTCGGCAGTGATTCCCGACTGAACAGTTGCATTTGACCAAGAGACCGGCGCCGCATATACCACGTTGCACCCAAAAAAACTTGCCGCAACAAATAAAAATATCAAAAAACCTATCTGCTTTTTTTTGAAAAAAAGGAGCGTGCTCATGCCCTCAGTATATCATGCTAGACCGCCTTACCCACAATCAATTTTAACGGCTGCGGGGAAACGCGGAGTGTGATTTGATTTTCTTTAACCGTGTGCCCGTCAATTTCGATTGGCGTTGTTTTTTCCAATTTCATTTTAACTTCGGTGAATGGAAAAATACTTGCTGGTGCAATCGTTGAACCAAAAAAAGATTTTTTAGCAATTGGCTGCAGCACAATTTCAAGCTGACCATCATCGGGCATTGGCGTATATCCGGGCGGCATCTCGCCTTTTTTTGGAGACGCCATATTCCACACATGACAACTCATTTTTTCTTCGGTTGCAGAAATCGTGATGGTATTGTCGATCACCATGGTAACGTGACAGAGCGGCACGGTGCAATAATCAATGAAAAAATATTGATTAAATTGACCAACATCCACACTCATGAGGCGGCGGCGAGACAAAATCGGCGCACATGCGGCGCCATAGGGCAATCCAAATCGGGTGGCCAATTCTGTTTTTGGACCAATTGGCACCCACCCAAACGTAACCGGTAAATCCGCAGCGTATTGAACAATTTTAGTGAACACAGTGTCGTCACCCACCACAATTACCGTTTTTAAATCTTTGCTACGGCGAATTTCTTCTTGGATAATTTGACGCGGCGACAACAGTGACGTAAGTCGTACGATTTTTCCAGAAATTCCAAGATCAAGCAATTGGGTTTCCAAATTGCTCAAAGCGG
Source organism: Candidatus Magasanikiibacteriota bacterium (assembly GCA_903893485.1). Lineage (GTDB taxonomy): Bacteria > Patescibacteriota > Patescibacteriia > Magasanikbacterales > 2-02-FULL-50-9b > 2-02-FULL-50-9b. The sequence goes on along the minus strand of CAITMK010000012.1, from coordinate 102,858 downwards.
CCGTGTACTGGCGCTCTTTGAGGAGCGAATCATACAAATACAGATACATAAGGAAGGCCGGGCGTGTGGCCGCGGCTAATTGCGCGCAAAATTATGCGCCTGACTCATCTTCCAAAGAACGTGGCATTGCATACGCATCATCGCCTTTGCGTTTGCCTTTTTTGCCGTCTACATCGGCGCCGGCAAGCATGCTGCATTTACCGTGCAAAATTGCGCCTGGTGAAATAATCAATGTTTTTGCTTCAATATCACCAACAACGTGTGCGGTTGGGGTAAGTTCTAAACTTGTTTTCGCACGAATATTACCATGAACTTCGCCCGAGATTTTGCAACTTTCAGCCTGAACATTTGCATTAATGCGTGCGCCTTCTTCAACTTGTAAATATTTTTCTGTTTTGACGTTACCGGAAACTACACCCTGAATCAGAACATTGCCCTGCGAGTTAAAATCACCTTCGACTTTAACGCTTGGACCGACAATTGTTTCGACTTCGTGAGGAGTTGTTTGCATATCATTGTTAAAAGCCATATGAAAGATGGTATCACATTTCGGTTATTACGGGCAAACCAAGTAATTTAAGGCCAACTTGGAGTGTTTTTTGGGTTGATTTAACAAGGAGCAAACGTGCGGCGCGAATGGTTTTGTCGTCATCGAGTACTTTATGTGTTTCATAGAAGCTCGAGAATGCCTTGGCCAATTCAAAACAGTAACGTGCCACATGCGATGGATCGTCGTCGGTGGCGGCGCGTTCGATTACATCGGGCAAGCGAGCCATGAGCATCCAAAGCGCTCGTTCAGCATCGGTCCATGCAAAAGTTGCGGCCGCGCGTGGGCGCGTGAGTTTTGCTTTTTTAAAAATGCTGTTGATACGCGCCACGGTGTATTGCAAATATGGCGCGGTATAGCCGTCGAAACTTAACGCTTCGGTTTTATCGAACACAATAACCTTGAGCGGCGACGCGCGCACCATGGTAAATTTAATCGCGCCAATCGTTAATGCTTCGGCAACTTTAGCAACTTTTTTAGCTGACCAATCTGCGTGGCGCTGCGTGGTTTCTGCAATCGCATGCGCTAAAACTTCTTCGTAAAGCGATTCAAATAATATCACATTACCCTTGCGGCTACTCATGGCACCTTCGGGAAGCGTCACCAATTCGTAATCCAAATGTTTTAAGTGCTGCTTAAAACCGTACGCATGCAGGGTCATGAAAAGCTGTTCAAAATATAACGACTGGCGTTTATCGGTTACCACGAGCGATGAATCTAATTTGAAGCGACGAAATTTTTCTTCGGCGAGCGCTAAATCTGAAGTTGTATAATTCCCTGCGCCATCTGATTTACGCAAAATTAAAACACCTTTATTTTGTTCTTCAAAATCCATGATGATTGCGCCCTGCGATTTTTTTGCAATGCCGCGGCGCAGCAAATCATCAACCATTGCATGACCACGTTCTTTAATCGCGCTTTCGTTAAACGTGTGCTTAAATTTTAAATCCAATTTTTTATAAATCGCATGAAACTGATCGAGTGACCAGCCACGCGTTTCCTTCCATAGTTTGTACCACTCTGGATCGTGCGCTTCGAGTGCGCGCAAGACATCGCTCACTTCTTCTTTATAATCTGGATTTTCTTCGAGTGCACGTGTCGCCTCAACATACATGCCCGCAAGCCATCGACCCTTTTCGGTTGGTGGTTTTTCGCCAGCATGAAATTTTTTGTATGCCCACAGGGTTTTTGCAACGTGCGCGCCAACATCGTTGTTGTAAGTAACCGGAATAATATTTTGGCCAGCCGCACGCCAAAGCGCAACTAACGCCGCACCAAAACACGCGTTGCGCAAATGCCCGATGTGATATTCTTTGTGCGTATTTGGCTGCGAATATTCAAACATGATCGCGGGGCGCGGGCGAATTTTTTCTGGTTTGAAATGAGTTGCTGCATGAACAATGGCAGCGGTTTGTAATTTGATATTTACGTACGGGCCCGTAACCGTGATTTCAAAAATCGCATTGTGTGAGCCACGGATAATTTCTGCAAGTTTATGTGCGGCTTCGGGTGGCGCACAAAACCAAAAAGCTGCAAACGGAAACGCGGCAACAGCCAAATCGCCAAGCGCTGGATTTGGTGGTTCAGAAAAAACAGCCTTATCTAAAATAGGCTCAGGGACTCCCTGCGCCAAAAGCGCTTGTTTAATTGCAGCAATTACCGCGGTAATCATATGCGTAATAGTAGCGCATTAGGCATTTTTTGGCAATATAAATGGTGTGGTGCGCGCAGCTGCGAGCGCACCACACCGACGCCGGTTTGATATCACGGCTTTACCTCCTTATTAAGATAGCGTTCTCGACGGAGCCTTCGAATTTCGCGCTCGATCTCTGCTTCGCGATTCCGATGCGACAGTTTCCCGAGTTTTGCCTCGAGTTCCTGCACACGGAGCTGCGCGATGAGACGCAATTCGACTTGCAAAAGCCCTTCGCCCTTGGACGTTACATACACTCTCAGCATCTCCCACCTCCTTTAGTATGGGCTGCTTGATGTGGATGAACCAGCACTCGATTTACTATATCATGCGTCAATTTTTTTGAGGAGTGCGATAAATTGTTTGGTGTATTTTTTTGGATCCAGCGAAATGCGGTATAAATTTTCCGTGACCGGCTTTGAAATTAAAAAAGATGCTTTTTGTGTTGTTGCAACAAACGTTGGCAAAATTTTTGCATCGACATGAATCAAAACAAAACTGGCGTCGGATGTAAATGCGTGGAAATTTTTTAATTTGTTTACCGCGCGAATAAATTGCGCGCGGTCTTTGGCGTAAGCAGCTGCTAATTTTTTGTAGTATGGTTTTGCATCAAGCGCGGCAACTGCAACCTGCTCCAAAATGCGACTCATGCCCAAATAATGCGTTTGATAGCGCAGTAAATTTTTAACATTTGTGCCGCACAGTGCGTACGCCACGCGTAAACCTGCAAGTGCGTAGAGTTTAGAAAACGTGCGACCGTACGCAAGATTTGGATATTTCGCCAGCAGCGCCAAAAACTTTTTTTCTGGGTATGCCGCGTTTAATCCGTAATAGGCTTCATCAACAATTACAAGTGTTGTTGGTGGTGCGGCAGCCAAAATTTTTTCCAAATCGTCGGGCGTGATCGAATTCCCTGTTGGATTATTCGGTGACGTGAGTAAAACTAATTTTGGTTTTATTTTTTTTATTTGCGCAATGCAATCGGTGATATCAAACAAAAATTCGCTGGGCTTTTGCACCAATTTAAATTCATGCAATTTCACGCCGCGAAACGCCAAATATTTTTCGTAATAAATGTAATGGAATTGATGCGTCAAAACTTCGTCTTCCCCGGCACGCAAACTATTAAAAACGGTTTCCAAAAAATTTTCACTGCCGTAGCTGGTAATAATTTGCGCTTCCGGAATAGTAAATTTTTTGGCCAGCGCCGGAATTAAAATAGAGGTGTGATACCCATTAATATACTGAAAAATGTGTTCGCGATTTAAGTTTTTAATTGCTGCAACCGCAGCGGGTGCTGGGCCGTATAAAGTTTCGTTGCGGTTGAAAATTTTTTGCATAATGAAGTGAGATATCTGAATTACCTGTCATACCACGCGACCATTGACATTTTAGCATGTTTCGTGTATCTTGATGATCGGGCCGCTTGATTTGGCCTACTTTGGAGACAGTTAATGAAAAAAACTTTGGCACTTCCGGCGATTGCAGAAGAGATGGAAACCGACATGGGTCAAACGACCTTGGAGAGTTTCCTGGCGATGATGGCCGCGTTTTCCTACAAACAGCCCGGTTCCAAGTCGCGCAAGCGCATGGCGTTCGCGCTGGGGAACCTGCTGCTGCGGCACGTGGCCTACCAGTGCACGCCGTCGCAGATCCACATCTGCACCACCGGCATTCTGCCGAATGAGCGGTCCGAGATTGAAAATGCGATCATGGAGCAGGTGCAGCCGGCCGCGGACAACATCCGCGAAACGCTGATGATCTGCCGGTCCGACGAACGCCTCACCGACGCGAAGATCTTTGACTCGCTCGAGATGTGCAGTGCCGCGCGGCAGCTGGCGCCCTACTTCGGCTGGACTCAGGTGCTCAAGACGACTGCAATCATGGAGCGGCAATACTTCAAGCGCATCATGCTGGCAGGTCTCACGAGCATGCAGCCCCGCATCCTGCAGCAGGTGTTCCACAAGCTGGCGCATCGCCACGGCCCGATGCCCACGAGCAATCAGTGGTGGTATTGGGAACCCCAGTTCCCCAAGATCCCGGACCTGATGCTCGCGCGCACCTTGGCTGACCAGCACGGCCGCATCACCACGACGGCTGCCGCGATCTAGCCGAACTTCGGCCGGACACAGCAGTTTCAAACCCTACCCCACGAGCCCCGTAAGGCACGTCGGGTAGGTATTTTTTTATTATGACGCGCTAAGCAATTTAATATAGTTTCTGGTAAGTGCTCCAAAATTTCCAACTGCTGGCATAATACCACACGCTTTTTGCCATTCAGCAAGTGCGGATTTAGTTAACGCACCAAAATAATTTGTTGTGCCGTGCGTCTTTAATTGCTGTGCCATCGCACCTTTATTTTGTGCAATCAAAAAATCTTGCACTGTTTTAATTTCTGCGCTGGTCATTCCAAATTTTAAATCTTTGGTCAGTTTTTTTATTTTTGAAAAATCAAAAACTGGTTTTTCGATTTCGGTTTTTGGTGCAATTAAATCAGTTGTTTTTTGCAAAACAGTTACTGGATTTTCTGTATGCGCATACATACACATGGTCGAAATATTTCTGGCCATTGGATCATAATTTAATGCTTTTGGATCTGCGCATCCATTATAATAAATCGTATTCCCCGTTGACACGGTTTGCGCCAAAAAATTTGCCGAGACCGCAATATCACTTGTTACATTTGCATCCGTTCGCGGGTTTTGCGATTGACCATCAGACCAACTTAAAAAACGATATCCCGTATTTGGCACTGCGGTTACACTAGCCGAGGTAAAACCATTTTCTAAATATTGGGTCGCGGTGCCAGTCACGCTGCCATTTGCACTAGCAGTGTAAGTTATCGTTCGACAGGTTGGATTGATCCCACCATCGGTAATTGTCCAACTAAAATTTGAAAGCAGTCGCGCGTGCCCTGCGCGAGCCGCACAATACGTTGCACTTCCCGCACTAAAAAGAACATTTGATTGCAATGTTTCCGCGGACCACGCTGCCAAAATTGCATCGTAATTGGTGGTGGAAAGCGCGCTGCTTGTAAAAATATTATCCATGGTGGTTACGTTTGCAACATTCCATGGCGAAAGATTTTGATTAAACGCGGTGCCAGTAAATGCATATGCCAAATCTGTTGCACCGCTCACGTCCCAACCACTGACATCTTGATTAAATGACGTGTCATCGGTAAACATTCCCTCAAAATTGGTGACGTGCGAAACTTTACTTCCCCACGACACCGCACTATTAAACGCGGTGCAGCCTTGAAGCATTGAAAGCATGTTAGTCACGTGGCTCACATCCCAATTGCTCAGGCTGTAATTAAATGATGTTGCATGATACAACATCGTACCCATGTCAGTTACCGCACCCACATTCCACAAGCCAATATTTTGGTTAAAATCATAGGCGTACGCAAACATATCAGTCATACTGGTAACGGCGCGCGTGTCCCAACCGCTAATGTCTTGATTAAAAGCGTAAGCTGCTAAAAACATCGCGCTCATATCGGTGACGTGCGCGGTTTTATTTCCCCACGCCAGTGTGCCATTAAATCCGTTCGCGTTTCTGAACATACCATTCATGTTGGTAACATTCACCACATTCCACAGCGAAAGATTCTGATTAAAACTTGATGCCGAATAAAACATGGCGCTCATGCCGGTAACCGCACCGACATTCCAATTCCCAATATCCTGATTAAAAGCTGAGTCGTTATAAAATAATCCAGTCATGTCGGTAACCGCGCCAGTATTCCACGTGGTAATGTTTCCATTAAATAAGGTATCTTGAAATGTGCCGATCATGGCGCTGATATGGCTGACATCCCAACTACTTAAATCTTCTGTTGACACCGCGGTGCCGCGCAGCATGTATGTCATGTCGCCCGCGACTGAAAGATTTGGTGCGTCAGTTGCCAGAATGTGTAGATTGGTGCAGCCAAAAAAAGCATCGTACATTGAACCCCACACATTTGTCCCCCATTGATCCACAGACAAAAGTTTTTGTGCATCGCCCGCGTCTGCAAATTGAATTACAGGAAATGTTCCGGTAATTGCAACATGATAGGTGCCCGGTGCGGCATAGGTGTGCGTCACCGTTCCGGTTACAGTTGAGCTCGCGGTTGTATCTCCCCAATCAACATGATAATTATAAGCAGGTCCAACAATGGTTGGAATTGTGATTTGATTACTTGCCGATGTTCCTGGATTATCAGATTTCCACGTTGTTTTAAATTCGCCCGCTGCAAATGTTTTTGTTGGCGCGGCAAAAAAACAAATGGCGGACACGGCAATCGCAAAAAATAAATTCGAAAATACTAAGTTGAACTTCATGTACTAAATATTATAACATGAACTAACAGGCATTAGTTATGTTTTACCACCTAACTTTTTCTTTTGCAGAACTATCACAATATTAGTATATATCGCAAAAATAAGTAGGCATGACATAGCTATTGTTGCGATTAACTCACCAATAAAATTGATGGGGGATTTATCAGGCTCAGTTACCATGGTTTTATCCGGGGTTTTGACCTCATAAAAAATATTAATCTTTGTTCCTGATGCATACTGCGCCGCTAACAAATTTCTATTTTCAAGTGTACTCGGAATATGCACAACTTTTGTTGATTGACTATCATACGAAACGCCATTTACTGCATACGTGTATTCCAAACTCACCAACACATCGCCCCGATTATGTGCTGAATCTACCTGTACATCGGTAACTGTGGCCGTCGCTGAATTCCATTGCATGTGATATTGCGCGTAACTATCCAAACTCAGTAAACCAAAAGCTGCTATCGTTATGAGTGACATTGCGTATGTAACTGCATAATGTCTAAAGGTCGCTTTTTTTGGATCAATAGATGCGTTAACAATCATAGGTTTTTATTATATCATTCAAATAAAAAATAGACCGTTCGACTCCCCGCGAAAGGAATCGAACGGCCGTTCACCGCAATTGCGCTCAGCGCGTTTGCTGCTTCAACTTCTTCTGCTCTTTGTACCAGCGCCGCGGACGACTCTGGTACTCGTGCACGAAACGCTGCGCTTGCTTTTCGCGCAGCCGCTGCTCTTGGAATTCACGGCGCGCGTGACGGCCGGGTTCATCTTTCAGGCGCGCGGCCTCGCGTGCAGTGACGCACTCCTTTTCTTTCTCTGCTGCGATCCGCTCACGCTCGGCCTTGGCCGCGCGGAAGGGTCGCAAGAATTGCTCGGCCGCAAAAACGCCGGCCTTGCACCAATCACTCATCGCATCCAACTCCTGCACGGTCAGCGACTCCGACTCGTCGGAAATCGCTGCCTTGAGTTGTTGCGCACGCTCTGTGGTGCGCAGCCAATGTCGCTCGCGACCGTCGAATTCAGCTTCGTAGGCTTGCAGCTCGCGCCGCAGACCGATCAGCTTGTCGACGCTCGTGGTCACCTCGAGCTTCAAATTGATACGGAAGAGTTCGCGCCCCTCCGACAACTTCTGCTCTGCTGCCTCGCGTAGTTTCGCAGCCAACACGGTGTGCGTGCAGTATGCGAACTTGCGCAGATTCTTGGATTCTTCGTGGTACATGATGTTCCTCCGATTTACGCTTGTGGCTTGTGGCCACAGAGCGGTCAGAGTGACACCGTGTCACGCATTTTTATCTGTAGCCTTGGTAGGCAAAAGATGAATACTACTAGGAACTATTCATGGACATCTCCCTCCAGCACGGTTTGGCCAGATTGTATAAAAAGATAGCAGTTTTTTTCGAAAATGTCAAGGGTGCCGGCATCGGCGCACGTGAATACAGATCGCTACTATTAAAATCAGACACATTACACCGAGAAGCGTCGTGTACATTATAAAATCTGAACGCAATTGATCTGGCGATTCAAGTGTTGTTTTTTTGAAATCATTAGCCGCATAAAAAATGGTGATTTTCGCGCCTGTTACATATTTGTCGCGTACATATTTTTCATTATTTGAAGTGTCAGATAACAATGTTTCATCAGTAGCAGCACCTTCGAGTGCTACGTCGCCGACAATATATGAATAGATAACATCCGCAACAAGATCCGGAGTTCTACCTGCGCGGTCCCCCGAAGAAATGGTCCGCACCGAAAGTGAAGTAACTGTTGCACGGTCCGCGATCCATTCCGTACGATACTGCGCATGACTATCGTATACTGCGCGTGCGAGCCCTACAATACCGACGACTAAAAAAGCATAAAGCAGTGTGAGTACAATTATTTTTTGCGTCGCAAGGCGTGCCGGGGTCATCATATGATTATAAAAACTTATCCAAGTGCTTTTTCAATTTTCTTCAGCGCACGATTAACTAAATCTTCAGCATCGATAATTTCCTGCCGCGTGGTGCGATCGGTATCTGATTTTGCTCTTCGTTTTGTTATAGCCGCTTGAACTTCTTTTTCAAAATCTTCATCGTTTAAAATTTCTGCAACCGAGGCGCAAGCCGAAAACGCGCCTTGAAACCACGTGCCTCTAAATTTGTAGTCGCCATGATTTACAATAAATTCCTCCGGCAGTTCATCGGAGGCGGTCATGAGCGTTTCGAGAACTCGCTTGGCAACGGACAAACCTCTTTCGTCTTCTTTACTGAGAGGTATGCGCTCGGTTGGGTTTGGAAATTTCGGATCTGGCATATTCTAAAATTAACTACGTATAGAATATCACACTTTTTCATAATCATCCCCTGCCGCGCTTTCGATAGGCGGAGTTTGGACGGACAAAAAGTGGAGCGTGCCGCCAGGGTGGATGGTGAAGCCGTGCGCAGCGCCGGGCGGGATGTCGATGGTTTGGCCGGCCACGACGGGCATCCACGCATCATGCAAAAACACAAACGCGCGCGCCGGGTCCGGCACATGCTCGGCCGCGCCCATCACGATGCAATACGCGCGCGAGCGCAGGTGGCAATGAATTTCGCTCAACAAATCCTGCGTCACCACAACCCATTCGGCCTGGAGCTCGTCGGGATTCACAGTGTGCGCCGCAGCGATTGCAGCGAGCGTCGCAGATGGAATGCGCGCTTTTTGAAACCCGTGATAATCGTGGAGCGGAAGGGTGTTTTTAAAATTCGCGTCTTGGCGGAAGAGCGCGAGGATGGAGGTGGTGAGGGATTGGAGAAATGAGGCGAGCATAAACCTATTACTTTAGTCACGACAAGCAAGAATTAGCTGACTCTATTTATGAGTTCGATTAGCTCAAAAATTTGATTTGATTTTTCGCAAATACCCAGTCCAATCATCTGTTTGATCGAAAAACTATTAGCCACAAAACTTGTGGGGACGGTTGATTCAACCAGATCACCGGTTTCAATCCTATGAAATACCTTTGAAATGACGCCAACAAAAAAATATCTTTCTACACCAAGTTTTAATGTACCATTTCTTAAATTTTGCTCTTTGATAAAAACAGGACTTCCGCTTGAACCAGGAAAAACCTGCGCATCAATAAGAAATTTTTTACCGCCATTAAAATCAACATCATACGCAGAGGCAGTAATCCCTCGTCTCATAACTGGCAAATGATTTTTCTGATCAAAGATTCCGTTTGGATAGCCAACGAACAAAACGTCTTCAATGGCATCAAAATTTTCATTTTCCGCTGGAATCATTTCGATAGGAATAGTTCTGATAAAAATATTTTGTTTACCTTGATTTAATTGGTTGTATAACTCAGAAATATTGCATATCGCCAGATCAACATTTTCATCCGGATGCTGGAAAAACATATCCGTTAAAGCATCGACATTTATTACAACTGAATTACCTAATTTCGGGCTATTATTTTTCACTTTTTACAAATGAAAAACGTGCCTTACCAAATTTGCCTATAATTTTTCCAACCTCATCTGCTCTTGCAATGACATGTTTATTGGTTATGAGAAAAATTTGCTGTTCGGAATCGCTTATCTTTTTTGCCACAAGAAAACCGGTTCCAACACTTTTCTTTCCAGCGTCATCAGTATCCGCCTCTATGCGAACAGTAGAAAACAAGAGTTGTTTCAGAAAGGTGTTTGGCTCCATATTTAGTTAAATTTATAAAAACAAAGAGGTCGTAAGCCGCCACACACTTGTCTGAATTTTATTCTTCCCAATTTCCCACAAGCTAAAATCCACCACACACCATCTAAGCATTTGTAACTGCTGCCATTCTGTAAGCACCTTCTTTAGGGTCTTAGGATTTTCAATTTTTTCACAAATAAAAAATATCACGAAACTTTTTATATCATTTTGGAGCAATTTTAAAGAATCAAGAAATTCAATATGTTTTTCACCCCAACGATCGAATTCAAATTTGTGCTCGTTAACTGAAAAATCCTTTAAAACTTTCCAAATCCCCAAACCCGTCTTGTCACATTTTATAAGCGCATCGAGATGATTGATCATGAATTGATTATAGTTTTTTTGTACTTCATCAATGTTCCAAAAATGCTCATCAAAATATACCTTGAAACTTTTGCGAATTTCTTCCTCTGAAAAAAGGACTCTGTTTTCAGTCAACAAATCATCGATAGTTTTTTCTTTCTGCTCTATTTTTGGATTCAATTCAGAATTGATCACCCAGATATTATCACCCTCGATGATTGTGCTTATATCAAGATCATTTGCTCTTAAATTATTTTTATCGGAAGATTCGTCCATTACACAATCGCCAACCCTAATAGTGTCTTTTTGATTTCTCGTCCTCAAATAAGCAGAAAAAACTTTTTCCGCATTTACTTTCTGACTCATCAGGTACCAAAATATTTTTTCATTTTTAATGCTATCGACATTTTCCTGTGCTTTTACTCTCCAATTTCTATCAAAAAGTCCGCGAGCTATAACCTGAGCTAAAACAAAACTGATTGCGAGAAGAATTAAGTACATACTCTATTTTAAAAATAATCCGGTAACGGAAACTATGATTTGTATAGCTCCGATCAGGACAAGCGCAAATGTTAATGTACGCATTCTGTCGGAATATACCTGGTTAGACTTGGCGAGCAATTCATTCGAATCAATCCCATCTCTAATCGCTTTCTCAATCAGAGTAAAAGTTTCAGATTCTAACAAGGCGCAAGCTGCTCGTAATTTATTATCTTCTCCACTGACTTTTCCAAGTGTATAATCTTTGACGATTTGTTTTGCTTTATCGTAATCTTCGGAGGCCATATTCAAGACACTATTTTCACAAACCATCTCTTCCCCTTCTGCACCAAAACGCCTTCGCTCTTTCCACTCAAATCAACCATCGCCCCGACATCCTCAACCACAACGCCATCAACCTTCACACCACCTTCCGTAATCTGGCGGCGGGCGTCGGATTTGCTTGAACACAATTTTGATTCAACTAAAACATCCACGAGTGGCGCCTGCGTCCAATCGACTTTCATTTCTGGAATATCCTCCGGCACGCCGCCTTGCTGGTGCACAGTTTTAAAATGTTCCTCGGCTGCCGCTGCAGCATCCGCACCATGGTACATCGTTACCAATTCGCGACCCAAACGCATTTTCAGATCACGCGGATTTGTGCCGCCAGCCAATTGCTCCTGCATCGCAGTAATTTCCGCCATCTCCACACGCGTCGCGCACATAAAATATTCCAAAACCAATTCGTCGAGCAACGACATCACTTTGCCGTACATATCCGCCGGCGCATCCAATAAATTAATCGCATTCCCCCAACTGCTCGACATCTTGCGCCCATCCAACCCGTTAATCAGCGGATTCAAAACAATATTCTGCGCCGCCTGGCCGTAGTGCGGCTGAATGGTGCGGCCCGCCAAAACATTAAATCGCTGGTCCGTGCCGCCGAGCTCAACGTCTGCCTTCACCGCAACGGAATCGTACCCCTGCATGAGCGGGTACAGCATTTCGCGCAGGCTCACGCGCTTGCCGGTGTCCAGGCGCTTGGCGATATTTTCGCGCGCCACAAATTCCGCGACACTAAAAATGTTTGCGAGCTCGCCGATTTCCTTGAAGCCGAGTTTGCCGAGCCATGCGGAATTAAAATGAATCTCCGCCTCGTCCAAATTAATAATTTTGCCGGCCTGCGCCACGTAGGTTTCCAAATTTTTCGCGATCGTTTCTTCGGTCAGCATCGGGCGCTCCGCGTCTTTGTCCGACGTGTCACCAATAATGCCCGTAAAATCACCAACAATAAAAACAATTTTGTGGCCGAGCTGCTGGAAGTCGCGCAACTTGAGCAGCGGAATCGAGCGACCCAGATGCAAATTCGGCGACGTTGGATCAATACCCAATTTCACGCGCAGCTGCTGGCCGCTTGCCAATTTCTTTTCCAAATCCTCGCGCACAATAACTTCGGCAACGCCACGATCCAGCAATTCTGCAATTTTTTTCTTGTCGGTTGAGATTTGAGCCATAAAAACGTTCGATATAAAGCCATAATAGCGGAAAGCGGGAGGATTGACAATCGCACACTCTCATGATTAAATGCTCCCAGGCCAATGGAGGGCCCAAGCAATGTCAATCACGCAACGTTCTCTGAATACGATCCGCAATGTTGAAGTGCGACTGAGCTCGGCTGCCGTGAGGCAGTACAAGCGGCGGCGGCGTTTGCACGACAAGCTGCTCATGGGCGCCACGACTGGCGACAAGGTGCTTGATGCAGTGCTGCTGTGGCACACGCTCGACGACCATCGTTCGTTCGAAGGCTATCGTGAGCGCGCGACCGACCTCAGCAAATTGCTGAGTGATCTCGACGCGGCGATTGCAAGCAAGGCACTGTTCATCCGCTGCAATCATTCAGTTGGTGATTTGTGGGACTCGATCGAACTTTCGCTCCACATCTTGATGGCCTATGAACTACCCAAGGCCGCGCCCTGGAGCTTGAAGCTGCACGTTGCCGAGGAGCCTCGTTGCGGCCAGCTGAGGATTGACGAAGATGGCAGCGCGGAAATGGTCGATCCAAACAGCGAACTATCGAGAATTCGACGGTTTAAACTCTCAATGGAACACATCGTGAGCTTAACACACCTCGGTCACTGCAATACCAAAACAGACGGAGATGCCGTGTTCACTCGTTCGAACCATTACTACGCGCTCGGCAATGTCGATCGCCTCAAGAATTGGACGACGTTCGTCGAGCACAATCACGGCCAGCATCTGCAACAGCTTTTCGACAAGTTGAACACCTAGTCGAAGACGCTTATCGCTCACCACCTGCCCCACGCATCCGCGTAGGCTCCAGGTGGATTTTTTTATCAATTCAATCGTCCAAGCAACACTCTAAGATGCTTGACAAATATCGAAAATTATGGTAGCTTATTACCAAGCTCTCAACCCGGAGGAACCCATGAGCACAACGACCCATACCATCCCGTCTCCGCAGCAATTTGCGCTGACGGAAAAAACCTTGCGCGCCCAAAAAACGCTCGAGGATGCCCTGAAACAATTGCGCCTTTGGCCGGATGCTGACTGGAAAAACAGCGAGGATCCACACGCCTCGATTTTTTCACTCGTGAAGCACGGTTACGCGTGCAGACACAGCATTTCGATCCACCGTCGCGCGACGATCTACTGCGGCTTCTGCGTGTCATTCACCTGGATGAAGCGCGACGAGCCCGAAATGGCGAATTCGCTCATGCTGGAATGTAGTGATGATGCGCAATGGTCAATCATGCGCTTCATGATCTCGTCGCTTGAGCCGCCGCGCTCCTTGCGGTCGTGGATGAAGCGACACATCGGCCAGAACGGATTGCTGATCAACCCGACAGATGTGTTCACTGCACTCTTCGAGCTGTTTAGCGCCTTCCTGGACACCAACCCCGAATAGGCCGGCGCCACGCCGCCTGCTACACGCCCCACCTGCCCCACGCATCCGCGCGGGCTCCAGGTGGATTTTTATTTTTGCGCCTGCGGCAAAAAAAAAGAACCCCGACCGCTCACGCATTCCGAATAGAACGTGAGCGGTCAGAGTTGTAGCGGCGGTGGTTACACTTCCACGAGGTACAGGTCGCGGCGCGTTTTTTTCGAGCGCACCTGGGAGTTCAGCGCAAAATCGCTGCCCTCCGCAGGATGGCACGCACAGCAGAAGGTCGGTTCCTGGAACACCTGAATGAGATGCTCAGGGATCTTCCCAAACACACCTTCGAACTCCTCGCGGATCAAGCCGTGCATGTCGAACGAGTCGCGGGGGTCGTCGCCGGATTTGCCGATGATCCGCTCGCCCGTTTCGCCGTAACGCGCGAAAACTTCTCCCTTCAGCTTGGTGGCGTCCTCAAACCGGTAGCAGCACGGGCCAATGCCACCCGAAATCGTCAGCTCCGACCGCACGATGCCCAACTCCTGATCGAGGCACCACTGTTTGATGGTCTCGAAGACGCTCTTGCCGCCCTGCCGTGGCAGCACGCAGCCGCGACCCAAATGGATGAAAAACATGGCCACCGGCTGGATGCGACCAAGCGCGTAAACGCGCAAAACGCCAATCCAGGAATCCGAGGCACGCGCCGCGAACTGCATCGATCCCTTGCGGGGATTGCGCACCACGGCGATGTTGGCCGTCGTGCGTGCCCGCACCGTGTGCGGCGCAAGTGGTTCGAAATCACCTTCGGGAGTCCCGATCGCGTGCGTGAAGTCGATCACGCGATCATTCGGATCTCCAAGATGCGGCTCATCGGGCTTGAAAAACCCGACTTTCAGAAGGCCGCGCCGCACGTTGCGCGGCAGTTTCACAAGCTTCAGCGCCTCCATGAGATGCGTTTCATTCATGGCATCGAACGGCTCGCCATTGACGGTGGCCTCAGCCCCGCCGAGGATGTGCAGATTGGTAAAAGCGCCCGACGATGCACTGTCAAAGCGAATATACAAATTCATCAAAGACCTCATTTACGCCAAAAAGGGTGGCGCTTCAGCCACCCTACGGGATTTTTGGTAAAAAGTCAATGCCGCTTATGCGCCAAGCCGATCTTCAATCGCAGCCAGCTTTTCCCGCGCTTCGCGTAACTTGCCCTGCTCCTTTTCAACCACCGCCGCTGGCGCCCGTGCCAAGAAATCTTCATTGGCTAATTTTGCTGCGAGCGTTGCGATGTATTGTGCAACATTTTCTTTTTCCGCTTCCAGCGCGCCGCGTTCGTCTGAGTTATTTGCAGCCTCAGGTTTTGGAATCGTAATTGTTCCCTCTTCAATCACGGTTGCAAGCTGGCCGGCTGGTGCCGCATCGGCGAATAATAATGTAGCGCGCGCAAGGCGTTCGATCACTGGTTGCATTTGTGCAAGCGTGCTTTTGTATTTGGTAATAATCGTTACGGGCACTATTTCTTTTGCATCAATTTTGTACTCAGTGCGCAGCGCACGAATTGCCACGATCACATTTTGTACGTGCGCAAAATCTTTTTCTGCTTCTGGGTACAACGGCATGCTAGTTTCGTCTGGCCATTTTGCAATCATCAGAAAATCCTTTTCGCCAGATGCATACGCGCTTTGCCAAATTGCTTCGGTTACAAACGGCATGTATGGATGCCACAGCTTCAGCAAATTCTGCAAAATGTATTGCAAAATTTCTGCTTTTTCGCCCTCAACTTTGGCGCCTTCCAAATACCAATCTGCCAATTCATTCCACGTGAAATCGCGCAGTGCTTCGCCGGCGCGCGAAAATGCAAATGTTTGCAGTGATTCGGTAACCGTTTTGGTAACGCCAGCTAAGCGCGACAAAATCCACTTGTCCATGGTGGTGAGCAACTCGTCGTCGATGTCGGCGCGCAAAACCAAATGTGACGCTGCATCTTGTGACAAAATAAATCGCGAAATATTCCACAGCTTGTTGGTGAAATTACGGAAACCTGCAATTTTTTCTTCGGAAACTTTTAAGTCGTTGCCTGGCGTCTGGCCGATGAGCAGCGCGAGGCGCACTGCGTCGGTGCCATATTTTGGAATCACATCGAGCGGATCCAACACATTGCCAAGCGACTTGGACATTTTGCGGCCCTGTTCGTCACGCACCATGCCGTGCAAATATACGTTTTTGAATGGCACCTCGCCAAGCGCGTACGTGGACATTAAAATCATGCGCGCAACCCATTGAAAAATAATATCGTAGCCAGTTTCCAATACATCGGTTGGGTGATACGTGTTGAGGTCGCCAACTTGCGAACCGGTTGTATCAAATTCACGAACGTAAAAACTACCTCGTTGTGGATACTCAGAATCCCAAAGCACCCCACTTTTTCCAAACGATGCTGCTGCCCAGATTGGATCACCATGTGAAACAACCACAATAGTTTTACCCGTATGTGTTTTAATAAGTTCATCTAAAAATCCATGCGTTCTTTCGCGAATCGCCTGAAATGTTTCTGCGCCACCTGGCGACGAATGCATCCAGTTTGCTGGATTACCGCGATCGCCCATGATTGCCTCAAATTCTGCAGTAAGCTTTCCTTCAAACTCGCCCATCCCTGCTTCACGAATACATTCTTCGGTGGTTACGGGCAATCCGAGTGCATCAGAAATTATTTTTGCAGTTTCTTGTGTGCGCAAAAGTGGCGATGCAAAAATTGCATCAACGTGTTGTAATTTTAATTTTTCTGCGGTTGCCACGACTTGCGCGCGGCCAGTCTCGGTAAGATGATACTCTTTTGTAGCGTCGGAATTTAAAAAATCACCAACATTTGTTTCTGCTTCACCATGACGCACAAAAATTACACGCGTGTATGGCCAACCGAGTGTGGTGAATGTCCACATACCCGAAGAAAACCAGGTGTCCAAAACATCTGGGTCCTGTTCTGCAACGCCGCCACAATGCTGACAAACTGAAATGTCTTCGATGGAACAAACTGCTTCGGCACATTTTTCTGTTTTTGGCGCGGCGCAATACCACACAGGAATGCGATGCCCGTACCACAACTGACGAGAGATGCACCAATCGCGCAAATTATTGATCCAATGAAAATATGTTTTTTCGAAACGCTCTGGAACAATTTTAATTTGTTTTGTTTCAACAACGTGGCGCATTGAATCCTTGAGCGAGATTTGTGAGCCTGCAGCAATGCCTGCAACTGGCGCACGCGTTGATTCGCGAAATGCAAATTTGTTTTCCACGCTTACAAACCACTGCAATTTTGGCAGCGGTGTTATTTCTGTTTCGCATCGTTCACAGATTGGAACATTTTGTTCAATCTCTTCTTCTTTTTCAATTAAGTTTTCTGCGCGCAGCCATGCCACCACTTTCTCACGAGCCTCTGCAATCGTGAGTCCTTCGTATGCGCTGCCAGCAGCAGCTGTCATAAGGCCGTCCTCGCCAATAATTTGTACAAGTGGCAAATTATGATTCATCGCGAGTGCGTAATCCACCATGCTGTGCGCCGGTGTTACACCAAGCGCGCCCGTGCCAAAATCTTTTTCAACACCGTGATCTGCAATGATCTGAATTTTTAATTTCGATCCACCCTGCCCGCCGAAATCCACATCAATTGTTTTTCCAACAAGTGCTTCGTAGCGTGCGTCGCCCGGATACACCGCAACACCAGTATCACCCAATTTGGTTTCTGGCTGCGTTGATGCAATCGTGATTGGAAAATCTTTGGCGTACTTGAAAGAATACAAAACTGCTTTGCGCGTTTTGGTTCCGAGCTCGTCATCCGACAACGTTGAGGCGCAGCGTGAACACCAGTTAATCACGCGATTGCCACGATAAATTAATTTATCATCAAACATTTGTTTGAACACCAAACGCACCGCGCGTGAACGAGGCTCATCGAGTGTAAATGCTTCACGCGACCAATCGAGAGACGAACCCATTTTGCGCATTTGAAATGTCATGCGGTCACGATTTTTTTCTACGAACACATCAATACGCTTCAGCAATTCTTCGCGACCTAAATCATGACGCGTTATTTTTTCGTTTTTAAATAAATCTTTTTCAACTTTATTTTGAGTCGCCAAAGCCGCGTGGTCCGTACCCGGAAGCCACAGTGCGCGCTTGCCATTCATGCGATTAAACCGAATCAGCGCGTCTTGCACGGCCAACATGGTTGAATGCCCCACATGCAGTGTGCCCGTTGCGTTTGGCGGCGGCAGCATAATGGTGTACGGTTTGCGCGTTGCAAAATCAGGCAAATTTTCTGGAATAAACGCGCCGGATTCTTCCCAGCGGGCGTAAATTGAATCTTCAAATTGTTGTGGCTCGTAGGCCTTTGGCATTTCTGACATATCAGCTGAAGTTAGTAGATGTACTTTAGCGAATTTTATTATTAAATGCAATGCTTTCTCTAGCTTGTCTCGGAGACGCGTCAAAAGTGCCAGCGCACTTTTGCGCTCGACCTCGGCGAGCCATTTTTGGCATCGCCAAAAAACCGTGCTGGCTCGCCTGCGGATGCTCCTCAACAAACCAGAGAAAGCATTAAATAAAAATAAAACTCTGCGAATCTCCAAATAAAAAAACACCCCCCGATCGGTTGATCGGCGGGCATGTCCACGAAGCTTGCGCCTCTTGAACTGACCTGACTTGAATCCCTGACCTACTTCACCCGCGGCGGAATGTGCAAGTCCGAGCACTGCGCCGCGCTGACGGACCGAAAGTCAAACGAGATATCGCTGAGTGGACTCCCTGGCTCACGCCAATTTTTGTACCACTCAGCTTCTTCTGGCTGCATGACCAACTCGATCTTTGGCACATAAACACGAAAGGCATCGTGCGTGCCGTCATTTGCCGGAACCAAGATCTGATACATGGCGCCCGCCGACGTGAGCACCGGAATCACCCAGTCGTTGGCGTCCAGCACCGCGAATTGGTAAACGCCATCCGGATCTTTGTACGTGCCGATGTTCTGGAATTTGCTGTACGCGCACGTCTGCGGCGTTGGCAGATCAACGACCTCTTTGGCCGAGAGACGTACGACCGTCCCATGATAGCTTTCGTCGAGCAGCTCCGCGAGCTTACCCGTCAGCTTTGCCACCTGAGGTTCATTGGGATCCGTGTAGTCGTCACAGTTGTATCCCGCTGTTTGCGACGCAGCCTGCTTTTCACACGCCACGGCCACAAGTGCAAATACACACAACACAAAAAACCACTTCAGCGTTTTCATTTCCCCTCCCCATCTCTCAGTCGTCCACTTTGGACTGGCGCCAATTTAACATGTGCGCCAAAAAAATGCCAGAAATAAAAAAGCCTTCAACCGCCGCGCCCGTGTGGGTGCAGCAGCTGAAGGACGTGACGACCCCGCGCGATTACGGGACGTTACTGGTTTTGCGCAGAATCTTACGGATCTTCTCGACCTTTTTGCCAAGGTCTTTCAGGATCTCGTGTTTGGTAACGACGTCGATATGAACGCTTTCCGGGCACAGCTCCCGCGTCTGCGTGTAGTAGATCATGAGCCTGAAAGCCTCGGCCTCCTTTTCCGTTGTGCTTGCCACCTTCGTCAAACGCTCGCTGAAATACTCCGTCGCCAGCGGATCACGGGTGATATCACCGCGCGCCGCGTATACCTTGTAGTACTGCGCGAACTTGCCGCTCTGCACAAGCAACACATGCGGCCCATCATCCGGACTTTCGAGCACCGCCAAGAGCGCGTCGTTCGTATCACAGGAAATGTCTTCGACGCGATATTTCAAATCCTTGTCCCAAAACAGCTCCATGTCATTCCGCACCGCGAAGCCGCAGTAGGCCAACTTCTGACTGCGAACTTCTTCTGCGCCGTTCACGATTGCGTCGTGCTTGAGTTGCTCGATCCGCACCACCTTTTCTTTCGCCGCGCTCTCTTTGGCGATTTCTTCCGCGGTCATGGTCGGTTCGGCCGGTAACTTGGTATCCTTACAAACGCACGCGTGGACATTTTCGACACCCGCCGCTTTCCAGGGGTCGCCCGCGTCCACCTGCTGGTCGCCGGCCCCTTGCTTGTTGCCGCACGCGGCTGCCAAAAACACCAAACTCACACAGATTAGGGTTCGCATGTCTCTTTCCTCCAAGGTTTTCGTTCAATACTGGTTTTTTGCAGCTCGCCTCCCGAGTTAACTGCTCTGACGGCCGGAACTGTATCGATTTTTGCTCATTTTGTCAATCCCTTGACCAATCTAAGCGATTTCGGTAAGATGCTCTATCACCCAAATTATGGCCCTTCTGCCCCACGAGCAATTAAAGCAGCAAATCGACGCCGCCCATGCGGTGCTTGTGGTGACCCGAAAAAATCCCACGGTTGACCAGATTTCTGCTGCTTTGGCGGTTGGTGCCTACATTAAGCAACTGGGCAAAACGGTAGATGTGGTCAGCACCAGCTTTAGTGCCCCAGAGAATCTTAGCTTTTTGCCTGAAATCGCCAGTGTCAAAGGCGCAATCGGCAATTTGCACGAATTCATGATTTCCCTGCCCCTTGGCGAGGAAAATTTAGGCCACGTGCGCCACGAATATCACAACGGCCAGCTCACCGTATATGTAACGCCGCAGCATGGGGTGATTGATCCGGCTGGTCTTACTACCATTTCGTCGGCATTCCGCTATGATGCAATTATTGCAGTTGGCGCACCGGATTTGGCATCGCTTGGTAGTGTGTACATGGGCAACACGGCACTTTTTAATACTGCGCCAATTTTAGCAATCAACTCTGATCCGGCCCATGAATTTTTTGGGCATGTAAATTATGTGCGCATCACCGCCACCAGTGTATGTGAAGTGGTTAATGATTTTTTGACCGAAGCGGGCGCAACTATGACCGGCCCAATTGCAAATTTACTTTTAACCGGCATGATCGCGGCAACACAAAGTTTTAAAACAGCAAATGTAAATGCGCGGACTTTACAAACTGCAAGCGCGCTTATTGGCTCCGGCGCTGATCGTGAAAAAATTGTACATGCACTATATCGTCAGCGCAGCGTTGCAACATTAAAATTATGGGGTGCCGCGCTCACGAATTTACAATCCGACCCACAACAGCCTTTACTGTGGAGTACTTTGACACGTGAAGATTTTGCGCGCGCCGGCGCCGGTGAGCACGCGATGGATGCGCTGGTTGAAGAATTAATTTCTACTGCGCCTCATGCCAAAGTTTTTGCGTTGGTTTATGAATCGCCTGTTGCGCCACATGAGGTGCGTGTTTTGATTGATACTCAAAAGCCCTACAATGCAGCAGGGCTTTCATCTGGTTTTTCAGGTGGCAGTGGCAGCGCGAGCCGCATGGTTTCTCCAATGCCCGGCTATTCACTTGGCGACGCGGTACAAAAAGTTACAAATGTTTTGCGTGCAAGAATGCGCGGATAATTATCGAATCTGCGCCTGAACATTTGTTTGCAGCGCTCCCAAAACTTTTGCATGAGCGGTTTCGATTTCTTCACTCGTAAGTGTGTGCGTTTCACTTTGGTATCCCACGCGAATGGCGATACTTTTTTTATTTTCACCAACCGTTGTAGCGCTGCGATATAAATCTACTGCTTCAACTAATACAACTTCTGGCGCGGCAGTGCGTGCAGCTGCGGCAAGTTGTTCATATTTTATTTTTTCATCTACGACACATGCAATATCACGAACTGACATGGGGAAATTATTTACTTCGGCCAAAACGCGTGGCGTAGCAGGACATGCCGCTAATAATTCCAAATCAATTTCAGCAACAATTGTTTCGTAGACGAATCCAAAAGCGCGCGCCGTGCGGCTATTTGCAGCACCAATGGATCCAACATGCTGGGTACCACAAAAAATATTCGCGCTTACCTGTTTTTTGTGCCAGTTATATGGTGCGTCCGGTGTGCGCAGCGTAAGTGTATAGCCAGCACTGTGCGCGGCTGCAAAAATTACATCGCGCAAAACGCCGAAAGAATTTTTCTGCGCGCGATCAGCAAAAATAAATCCCGCGTGCAGTGGCTGCATCGGAATCGATTTTGCAACTTCGCCGCCAATAAATGGCGCGGCCGTGTGTGGCGCAAATACGCGTGCGATTTCAAACAGTGCAACGGTATCGCGCGTGTGCTCCGCGGCGCTCGCTGATTCCATTAAATTAATTTTCAACATTGGCGTAATAAATGGACGTTCGGTTGAAAGTGGATTTGCAAGCTGCAATAAATTTTCTGACTGCAAACCAAGCGCCGCTGCAGACTCACCGCGAATAAATGCGTAACAATTTATTTCGTGAAAACGCGATGCAAGTGCGGTATGCAATTTTATTTTTTTGCCCAAAATATCCGCGCCATTTGGTTCGATTACGCGACCCGTGATATGCGGCAAGCGAGCCGGAATATGCTCATAACCATAGAGGCGCACCAATTCCTCTACAATATCTTCAGGCCCCACAATATCTTTCGCACGGAAACTTGGCACGGTAATAATATATGCCGTGCCTTCGTGTGCCACACCAAAACCTAAACTATTTAAAATGTGCAGCACGACTTCTGTTGGTAATGAAATACCAAGCATGTTGTGAATATACTCTTCTGAAACACTGAGTACACGTTCGTGAGCAGCCGTTGTTTGCAAATCAACTAAATTACTTGCGACCTGCAAATTTGGAAATTGTTTTTGGAGTAATTCAATGGCGCGTGCCAATGCAAATGATGCGCCTGCTGGATCTAATCCCTTTTCAAAACGCGTTGAACTTTCGGTACGAATACCAAGCGCATTTGAAGTGCGACGAATTTGCTGCGCATTAAAAACAGCGGATTCCAAAACAACGGTGTGCGTTTGTGCATTCACGCCCGATGCGGCGCCACCAATAATACCCGCAACCACAAGCGGCCCCGCAGGATTTGTAATCATGAGCGCATCTGCTGCCGGCGCAATTTGTGTGCCTGCAAATGTCGTGAATTTTCCGTCGCTGCCATGCGGGCGAACCTCGAGCGTTACTGATCCATCCGCATTTTTTACGTTGTCGTAATCAAATGCGTGCATAGGTTGACCGGTTTCGAGCATGACGTAATTCAGTGTATCAACAATAGCATTCACGCAGGCGACGCCACAAGCGGTCAAACGTTTTTGAATAAAATCTGCTGCCGGAAGCGCGGCAACACCGGTTACTACCGCTGCGGTATATCGTGGTACGCGCACCGAATCTGCAACAGTCACGTCTAAATAAATTGAATCGCCCGCCGCAAGTACTGGAGGCTGCGGTAACATGGTAAAGGTTTTAAGCAGTGCAGCAAATTCGCGCGCAACACCAATATGGCCCCATAAATCTGGGCGGTTTGAAAGTGATTTATTATCGATTTCAAAAACCACACCGGTGCGGCCAAGCGCTTCGGCAAGTGGCGTACCCGCTGGCACGTTCCATGATGAACAATCGACAATTTCTTTTTCGCCGCTGGATGGAAATTCTGACGAGAGACCGACTTCATCTGCGCCACAAATCATACCGATACTTTCCTCGCCGCGAATTTTTGTTTTTTCGAGTGTGACTAAATTACCTTCCCCGTGCCAGCGCACGCGTGCGCCCGGAAGCGCGACAACAACTTTTTGTTCCGGCACCAAATTTGATCCGCCGCATACAATTTGTACCGGCGTATCCATGCCAACATCAACTTTGCAAATGCGTAATTTATCAGCGCCTGGATGCGGGCCAACGGATTCGATAACGCCGACAACAATATTTTCAAATGCAGCACCCGCATCAACCACACCTTCGATTTCGGCAGTGGCCAAAGAAAATCGAAATGCTAATTCTGCCGCGGAAATTTCGGCGGGCAATGCGACGTATTCAGAAAGCCATTCTTTGGAAATTAACATATCAAAATTGTTCAAGGAAATTTACGCTGGAATTTTGCAGAAGGCGCACATCGCTCACCCCGTATTTAAGCATCGCGAGCCGTGTAAGACCAAGCCCAAATGCAAAACCAGAAAATTCTTCGGGATTTAAATTTGCAGCGCGCAAAACTTCTGGATGGATCATGCCTGCACCAAAGACTTCCAAAAAACCAGTGTGCTTGCAGAGTTTGCAGCCCTTGCCTTTACAAAATACGCACGTCACCTCGCCGTTCACACCAGGCTCAACGAATGGATAAAACTTTGGGCGAAGACGAACTTCGGTATCAGGACCGTACAGATGTTGCGCAAGAGCAAGTAATACGCCTTTAAGTTCGGCAAAAGAAATTTTTGGACCCACCATAAAACCATCCATCTGATGAAAGGTGTGTTCGTGGCGAACATCCGTTGCTTCGTTGCGATAGCAGCGGCCTGGCATTATTGCAGCGAGCGGCGCACCATATTCGCGAAGCGCACGCACCTGCATGGATGACGTGTGTGTACGCATGAGCCACTCTGGATGATCCTTAATATAAAATGTATCTTGCATGTCGCGCGCTGGATGATCTGGCGCAATGTGCAGCGCTTCAAAATTAAAATAATCATGTTCAAGTTCTGGACCTGACAATGTCGTGAATCCAAGGCCGGCAAAAAACTTTTCCAAAATTTCTGAAATCTGTGTAATCGGATGAAGCGTGCCATGCGATGCACGTGGTAAAACTGGTTCTGAAATATCAAATGTTGTGTCCTCGGATTGCTCCTGCAATAATTCGCGACGTGCCGCGAGCGCAGTTTCCAACTCGATTTTAATTTCATTTGCGCGGCTACCAGCTATGCGTTTTTCCTCGACGGACAAATCCTTCACCCCACGCAAAATATTCGTGAGCTCGCCTTGTTTGCGACCTAAAAATGCGGTATCAACCGCTTCAAGTTCGTCTAATGTTGTGGTCGCAGCGACTGCTGCGGTAGCGCGGGTAAGAAGGTCTTCAAGGATTTCTTTCATACAAATATGAATGTATTCTAGCTTTTTTTGTTGGATGATGCAACCCGCGATGCTATACTATAAATTCCTTAAAAAAATCTATGAAACTTTCCTATTTTGCGATTCCTCTGGTATTAATACTTGCGGGTGCTGGGTGTGCGCCAGATTTAGCTCAACCCGTTCGACCAGTTGCCGAGCCTGTTGCGGTACCACCTTCAACTATTGTACAGCCAGGGCCTTCAAATATTGCACCGGTGCCAGCGCCGCAGCCTACTAAAATTGGTTTGGGGCTTTCCGGATATTTTTTAATGCCGCAAGGACTTGTTGCAGCTGCGCAATCCTTTGACGAAAACTACAAAAAGAATCATTACGAAACCGGCATGACTGTATATCCAGAAAAAACATACGAAACACTGCTTGGCGTTTTTGAAGGTGAAACTCCTCCGCCATTTATAACGTTTACCGTATATGGCAATCCGGATGCGTACGATGCACTTACATGGGCCCAAAAAAATTCAGATATTTCATCGTACAATTTAATGACGGGTAAATCTGAAGTGGCGCCAACGATAAAATCCAATCTCGATGTAGCGGCCCCTGGTATTCGATACAATACAGATGATATCTATGGCGCACGTGTGAGCGTTTATATCACTCCAAATAAAGATCACGCGATTCTGATTACAGAAAATTATTCTGGATCCGATGATACGGCAACCCAAATGATGTTTGAGCAGCTGTTGCAATCGTTTGTAGTTAGAGGGGTTAAATAATTTTGTGGTTGCTGGGATTCGCTTCGCGCGGAGGCGCGACAACCCTTCGAATCCCAGCCTTAAACAAATATAAAAATACCACCCAAATGGGTGGTATTTTTATATAGGCCAGCTGGGACTCGAACCCAGGACCCCGGCGTTATAAGCACCGTGCTCTCACCAACTGAGCTACTGGCCCGTAAGGAGACGACAATTCAAATGCGTGCATTTGAAGTTGTCTTCGACTGGAGGGCCAGTAGCGACGAGCGCACAACGTGCGCGAAGTATCTACGGCCCGAAGAGAATACGTTTTTGAACGCCTGCACTTTACCACGTTACCCCTCAAACCTTCAAGATCACTTTCTTGAACCAAGGGACGCCTCAATTTCATTCACCTTCTGAGGCTCCGTTGCACCCCTAAGTAATTCCGTTTTTTCTGCGGTGGCCATTCCCTTTTGATCCGCTCTAATTTCTTTAAGTGCTGCCAAATCAATTCCTGTAAGCAATTCTTCTTGGTGTCGATACTCTTTGTAATTTTCGGCGACAGCTACACGCACATGCGTTTCCAGCAGTTCTGGCGCGCGTTCAAAAATAACGTACAGTTCATTTTTATGTGGATATGCTTTTACCGCTTCTGCAGCAGAATCTTCTTTTATTTCTCGAAATATTTTAAACGTCTCAGCATAGCGATTTATAATTTCACGATTGTCCTGCGTTTGATCCATGCCTAACGATTTTGGCAAAAATTTAATTTTACCTAATTTTGCAAAAGCCTGCGTAATTTTATTTTTCAGCGCTTCATCTTTTTCAGCAACCAACATTCGCTGCCCGATCTCTTCGGCAGCGTTTTGTAAATCAACCGGCCCCGTCTCTGCATCAAAAAGTTCAACCACCGAAGGATCTGCGCCGGCGCGCTCCGCGAGCGCATACATTCGATCCAATAATTTATCAAAACCTTTTTCAATCGCGGCAGAATGATGCCCCGCATCTGAAAACGTATAATTTCCCGGCATCATAAACTGCGAAAGCGGCATGTGCGCTGCGGGAACGCCATTGTACAAAAACGTCACCGTTGCTTTTGGCTCAATTAGGTAAATCGCCTCATTGCCCACAACAAAACCTTCTTGATTTGATTGCAATTCAATTGTGGGGTCAGCTGCTTCTGAATCTGGAAATACAAATTCTGGTGCAACCGCAATTTCGGTATCATTCAAAAAAATATGATATTGGCGTCCTTGTTTTTTAAAAGACAAATTCTGCATAAAAAGTTGCGCGTAGTATACCACGTCCGTGGGGTGGACAATCAAGTACTTTTGCGCTACGATAGAGCCATGAAACATGGACTTAAATTTTCATGGGCAAAACCGCTGCTGCGCGCATATCCTGATGCGCAGATTTTTTTGGTTGGCGGCATGGTGCGCGATATTTTGCTGCGTCGCCCAAGTAAGGATGTTGATTTAGTGGTGCGCGGCGTACCACTCGAAGATTTGATTTCTTTTTTGGAAACTTATGGATCCGTTGATGTGGTTGGCAAAACGTTTGGTGTAATTAAATTTGCGCCGCAAAAAGGCGGCGCGCAAATCGATATCGCGCTTCCCCGCACCGAAGTTCCAGGTGGCACGGGCGCCTATCGCGATGTTGAAGTTTATGCCGCACACACCCTACCAATCGAAAAAGATTTAGCACGTCGAGATTTTACCATTAATGCAATTGCACTTGATTTGGCAACCGATAAACTCATCGACCCCTTTGGCGGCCGCGCTGATTTGCGCGCCAAAAAATTGCGCGCGGTCGGCAAGCCGGCCGAACGTTTTCAAGAAGATTACACGCGCATTTTACGTGGGTTGCGCTTTGCGTGCCAGCTGAATTTTGCAATTGAACCAAAAACTGCCGCTGCCATGAAAAAATTAATGCCACGCGTAAATGACGTTACCAAAAACGGTGAACGCTTGGTGCCATACGAATTAGTTGGTCGTGAATTTATGAAATCGTTGATTGCAAATCCGGCGCGATTCATGGAACTCTGGGATAAGTTTGGTGCATTCGCCACAGTAGCACCAGAACTTTTGACAATGCACAAATGCCCACAGCCAAAAAATTATCATAGCGAAGGCGACGTGTGGAAACATACCGTTGTTGCAGTTTCAAATTTGCATGGCACGCCATATCGCCGCTTTATTAAATTGCTGCCGCGCATTTATAAAGCGCCGCTCAAAGCAACGCCAACACAGTACATTGCAACACTTTTGCACGACGTCGCAAAACCATTAACCATTCAAACACCAAAAAAAGACGGTGTCGATCGCATTCGATTCACCGGCCACGATGTTGTTGGCGGGCGCGTTGGTCGGCAAATCATGGAACGCTTAAAACTATCATCCGTGGAAGGTTGTAATGTTGATGTTGATTTGGCCGTGTGGCTCATCGATCATCACCTACTCGCGGTGCAAGCTGATGTTGCAGATTTAAAAGAAACTACGATTGAAAAATATTTTGTGCGTGACCTAAATGCGGGCCGCGAATTATTGACCATGCTTTTTAGCGATGGCTCCGCAACCATTCCATCTGCTGGTTTTCCAAAGAAAAAACATGTGCATGCTGTTTTGGCGCGCGTCAAAAAATTACTGCGTGGCCGCGGTCCCATGCAAAAAGTAATTGAGCCACTTTTAGACGGCACTGAAATTATGTCGGCTCTTAAAATCGCACCGGGCCCACGCGTTGGTGAACTTTTGGAATTACTTCGCGAAGCGCAGCTCAGTGGCAAACTTTCAACTAAACTCCAGGCGATTGACTTTTTGAAAAAACAGTAGTAACGTTGCGTTCAGGAGGTGTCTCATGAACTGGCGTACCTATTTCGTGGTGCCCGCTTCAAGCGAGGTGCCTTTAAAGCAATTTTTTGCAACGCGCGAACCATGCGCACCAGGCGACAACTCAAAGTTGCTCTCGGCAATTCCGCCGCACCTGCAGGCTCCATTTATTAGGGCCGGCTTTGCAAAGTGTGTCGAGGTTGGCCTGCCAAGCGATGTTGAGTCACAAGACTTCTCTGACGAAATCATCCTTCTTCCAGGATCAGTCCCGGTAGAAATTGCCATCCTCAAAAAAGTAAACACCGACGTGTACCATTTTGCACAGGCCGATACGACGCGTTTCCCTATGCCAAGTCTTGCCGATGTCGAGGCTGTGGCTAACCGCATACCGGTGAGCGTCCGTTACGCCGCCCCAGAACTCCAACCTCAGTGGGCAAAGATCGGTTGCGCCCAAATTACCGTAGAGACCCTAAGCAAACCATCGCGGCGCGAACATTTCGTGATTCGGATTACTTCGCTCAGACATCCAAAAGATCAACGAGCAAAGGAAATTCTGCAACGAATTCTCGGAGCTGTTTATCTACGCGGCTGGCGCATCGATTGGGCACACTCAGACATTATTTTGGGCCGGCCGGAAGTGCCAAACCCCTAACCCGCCGATTTTGTGGAAACGCAAGGTCGGCTGTTTTTTTAAAAACTACCTGATCCACCACCACCCGATGACGAGCCACCGCCATATCCGCCACCGCCACCACGTCCGTTTGGCATTAATCGAAATAAAAACCAAATTATCGCGCCAATAGCTGCCAAAAATATCCAACCCCAACCTGTTTTGCCCGAACGAAAGGCGGAGATCGCCGCGGCAATAAGCACAATCAATAAGATTGCGATACCGCCCATGACTACATAAGTTTTTACCATTGCCGCTTTTTTCTCTTCTGGTGTTAGCACACGATTTGCAACCCCCACCACATTCATAACCGATGCAGCGCCGAGTCTGAAGCCTGCACCAAACTGCCCCGCTTTAAAAGATGGCGACATGTCACTCGCAATAATTTTCGTCATCGTAGCATCATACGATGATCCGTATCCCGAACCAAGTTGAATGCGAATTTTACGATCTTTAACCGCAACCAACATAAGTACGCCATTATTTTTTTTTGCGCTGCCGACGCCCCAGTTATTAAACAAATTCATTCCAAATGATTCAATTGTTTGGTCGCCCGTTGGATAATCTTGAATTGAATTCACGGTCGCCACAATAATTGAAACATCATTATCAGTATCAAATTTTGAAAGCTGCGATTGCAATGTATTAATGTCATCTGGTGTGAGCACTTTGGCAAAATCATTCACATACGTATAGGTATGTGCAGGATATCCATTAGAGGCAAGCGCGGTTGAACAAAATGTAAATGCTGAAATAATGCTCAATAAGGCGATGAGTTTTTTCATATGTCGATCAGTATACAAATAATATCATAAACCAACAATGGCTATTTATTTTTATTTAGCTCTAGTATACTGGCGGTATTATGTTTAAAAAAAGCTCTTTCGTTTCGCTCTTCACCGTTATTTCATTATTATTGCCAACGGCATCCGCAATTGCCGCAACTACTGCAACTCCGGTTGCTGGCTACGGAACGCAAAGTGGATTTCAACAGGACCCTGCAAACGATTGGGCTGCATTTGGTTCACATGTTGTTTGGTTCACAAGTCCTAGCGGCCAATCCCCATTTGTTTCAACTCATCCAGATGGCCAACTCATGATGACCGATGTAGGCACCGGTAGTTTTGCGCCAATTTCAGATCCGCTATACGAGCTCTCAAACGCAGCGATTACAAACAACACCGTCATTTGGGGAAGCAAAGATGCAACATCCGGCATATATCAATACGATTTTACAAGTAAAAAAGTCTCGCAACTTATCGCAAAATCATCAGATACTCTTTTGGGTGAGGTTGCTGCATCCGTAGATGGAAAGTTTGCAGTCTATAGTACGGACACCCAAACGTATGAAGTCCTTGATGTTGCGCAAAATAAGACGCAAAGTGTTGCTGATTTTCTACAAGATCCTGATGTTGACGTGGTAGATCAAGCGGGCAATACAAATTTTGTTATCGGGCCTGATTATATCGCAGCGAGCGATATAAATAATCACACAATCGTATTTCGCCGATTTGTCGATACCGCAGCGACCACAATTGATTATACGGCATTCATACAGACAGAGGGTGTTTTAAAATTCTTATCCATGGCAGATAAGTCATCATTCTACGTCGAAAATCCATTGTACTTGAATAATGGTTATTACCGAGTCGCCATGGATACCAAAACCATTGCTCCTGTTGTAATTAATGACGCGAAAGCTTCATATTTTCTTTCAGGTGATTCTGGCCTGCTATGGAAACAAGGTTCTGTATATAATTTCTTCAACGAGTCAACGCAGATGTCTTGTCCTACAAATTTTACTAAGGCTGATGGCATTGAAAATGCAAGTCATGCGGTTCTAACCGGTCCATATATCTATTGGGCAGACTCAAATGGCCTTCGATACAAAACGATTCAATGTGACAACAGCATTGATGATGCGACGCTACAAAAACTTCAGCAGACCAGCGATATTCCCGGGGCTTCAAGTTTACCTGTTTCATTGTGGACTGTTCCACCAGGTCCCAAAGGGACAATCGCAGAGTACGGGGATTTTGATGTAGCCAATGATGTGATCGCTGCAAACGTACCACTGGTCTCGGCAAAAGATACTACAAAGTTTTTTAATACGCTTACCAGCGGCTTACAAAAACTTAGTGCAACGGTTCCAAAAAGTATTAAAACTCAAGCGGCCGCAAATGATTACTTGAAAACCCATCCCGATGTTTTTAATAAACTAATGGGGACAGTCGCTAGTGCAGGTGGCGCGCTCATAGCGAATGCCTTTGGCGGAGTAACTTCCACTCAATCAATCATTGTACATAAAATAAGTACCGGTAAGAATTTTACAATTCCAACAATCGGGATGCCGCAACTTAATTCCACGAAACCTTGGAGTGTTGGTCCAACCGGCCTCGCATGGTTTCGTGTGGTAACCGCTAAAAAAATAACAACCGGCGAGGTACATTGGTACGATTTTGCCACAAAAAAAGATACGGTCGTACAAAAAATCACCGCAGCCAACATGGCAGATCTTTTAAGCTTTACCGTGCATGCCGAATATCAATCATTAATATTAGAAACTCATTCAAAAAGTGGCATTACGGCATATAGCGCTTGGAATACAAAAACCGGTAAGCTCGTTAAGCAGCTACAATCGGATAATGTAGGAGAAAATCAAATGCTGACAACAGTGGTGGGCGGTTCTCATTATATTGCGTGGGCACTTTTTGATACCACCACAAACGCACCGGCGCTGCATGTGCTCGACATGAATACGGGCAAAGAACTGGGGTACCCTTTTTACGGACAGATCAGAACAATTAAACTATATGGGGATACCGCAGTCATGAGTGATGGCAATACCTATGCACAAGTTGACCTAAAAAATTTCGTAACCACTGAAATTCCATTACCGCCAATTCTTCAAAAGCATTCTGAGCGAGAGCTGCTTTCATTTGATGGTGCCCGTTTAGTCTTTAAGATTAGTCAACCAGATTCTTTAGTAATTCTTCCGCTTGCTGGCGGCGATCCATTGCAATACGCAATTGATTTCAAGTCTTCGACTTACATCGGCGTTGCGGGAAATCAAATTGTTACCAAAGTGAAAGATGACAAAGTAACTATGACCGAAGCGCCTGTTCAAAAAAATGATCCACTTGAAATTGCGCGCGCAATTAAAACGCTTCAGCAGTATAAGTCAGACTTTATGAAAGGACTTATTAATGTGGCTAAGATTTCAATGTATAAATTTTAGTCCGCAATAAGAGAACATTTCAAAAGCAAAAGCCTTGGTTTTCACCAAGGCTTTTTTGAATCAGATCTTTATACAAGCGCAGCAGCTAATGCCAAAATTTTAACACACACTTCTTCAATTTTTTCCGGTGTCCCTAACTTTAGGAATCCCGTTAACGTGCTAATTGCCGCAAGGTCATTTTCAATAATAAATTTGGTCTTACCACATTGTGCAGTCAAATCATTCCATGCCGCCTGAGCTGCAGAACTCAGGATTGAAATGTCAAAATCACCATCTGTTTTTATTGATTTTTGTGGCGCAGGTAATTTTACAAAAAGTAATTGTCGAGATTCAGCAGCTGTGATTCTGTTACCACCGCATGCATAATCAATTTGGCACGAAAAGAAACTTGTTTGCGATGCCTTACCCCAAATTTCATTACGGCATACGTAAGCCCCCTCACCTCTTTTTAGAGTATCACGTGGTATCAAAAAATTATATTTAGCATTTAAATCACGGAATCGCTGTTTATCTGGATTGGTGATGACATCCCAACCGTGGGCAAGACGCACGGTCATAAAAGTCACATTATCATTTGATTGCACCCAAGCAGCCAAACACATGATGGGGATAAATAATAAAAAAATGCTTATATCCCAAATTACATCAGAGGTGAGTGTACTTGTGTGAGCCCAAAAAAGAAATATCGCAAATAGGACAATGTCTACTCCTGCAACGCGCAATGCAATCGTTGGCGTTTTTTTATTTGCAGCTAGACAGCTGTTTGTCGCAGCGCGCAGCTCATCTTCTTGTTTTAGAGTGATCGGATCCCAAATCATATGTTGATCAGTATACAAAAAAGCCCCGGCTTTCACCAGGGCTTTTTCTTCTAGAAAAATTATTTTGCTTTTGCAACCTTAGCTTTTGGCTTAGCGGTTCCTGGAGCGCGCAATTCTTTCAATTTCTTGTGAGTGTCCTTTGCAAATGAGATATCTGCACGGGCTACTTTGTACTGGCGTACAAACTCAAACTTTTTGATAGTTGGAGAGTTGAGTGGAAAGATTTTTTCCACACCAACAGTGCCTGATTTTTTGTACACAATAATAGTCGCACCAATTTCCTTGCGGTGTGAGCGCTTAAGCACCAAACCTTCGAAAATCTGAATACGTTCTTTTACTTCGCCTTTTGGCGTTGTTTCTTTGATCGCCTGGTGTACGCGGATGAAAGCGCCCGGGCGGATTTCTGGGTGAAGTTCCATAGTGGGACTAGTTTAGCAAAGTGGGGGTTTTTCGTCAAGAGCGATAGATGGGAACCTAGCGCCCCTGCATTTTACTCTTCAAAACATGTGCCACTGCCCGAATTGCCAGTGGGCGCTCACCTTGTCGATTTAAAATAATGTGGTCCGCGTTTCCCTGTGATGCCATTTCGTCGGTTGCGGTTTTCATGCGGCGCTCGAGTTGCTCCGGCGTTTCGTTGCTGCGGCGGCGGCCGATGCGGGTGCGCAAAGATTGCAAACTATCTGGCGCCAAAAAAATTAGTGACGCGGTTTTTAATTTTCGTTTTAAGGTTTTCGCGCCTTGCACGTCAACCACAAAAAGTGCGGCGTGGCCAGCGTTTGCAACTGCATCAACGTCTTTCCATGCGGTGCCATAGCTGTCGCCATACACGGTTGCATGTTCCAAAAATTCATTGGCCTTTATCTTTTTTTCAAATTCCACGGGCGTAACAAAATGATAATCGCGCCCATCGATCTCACCGGGGCGTGGCGTGCGCGTGGTGTGCGTGGTCACTTTTTGGAGCCACTTAAATCGTCGCAGGAGTGCATGAGCGATGGTTGTTTTTCCAACGCCGCTAGGGCCCGTGATAATAAAAATCGGTGGCTTCTGGTTCATACGGTCACTGGTTTAAAGTACGTAAGGTATCGATCGAGTTCTGTTGGAAGCGGGGCATCGAATTCAACGCGCTGCCCTGCTAAATCCGTGAATGCCAAATGTGTTGCGTGCAAAAACAACCGATCCAAAATTGGAAACGCTTTGCCAACTTTTTTAACCGGATACAAGGTGTCGCCAACAACTGGATGCTGGAGCGCAAACATGTGCACGCGGATTTGGTGCGTGCGACCCGTGGTGATGGTTACCTCAAGGAGCGTAACGCCACCGTAGCGCGCTTTAACTTCATAAAACGTGTGTGCTTCGCGCGCGTCTTCAACGCCGGTGTTGTGCGCTGCCATGCGGCCACCGCGGCCGGCACGCCCGATTGGCAATTTGATGTCGCCATGTGAGTTAATCACTTTGCCGTGCACCAAAACCATGTATCGTTTATCGATTGTGTGTTCCTGAAATTGTATTTTTAACATCTCGAACATTTTTTGTGTTCGAGCCACCACCAAAAGACCCGACGCTTCGCGATCAAGGCGATGCACAATGCCCGGGCGAGTTTTTGGATCGTCACCAACTTTTTTTACTTCTGGATATTTTTTGATGAGCCAGTCAACCAATGTTTTTTCGCCTGGCGCGCTATCTGCTTCGTGAACCAAAAGACCTGCTGGTTTTAACACCACCACGTAGTCCGGAGTTTCTGCAATTACCTGTGGGGTGAGTGTGCTCATAAAACCGCTTTTAATTGTAATCCTGTTGGGCTGCCTTTAATTTTGGCAACATCTTTTGGTGCGCCCTCTGCAACTACCTGGCCGCCATGTTTGCCGCCACCAGGGCCCAAATCAATTACCCAATCTGATGACTTAATGATATCAGTATTATGCTCAATTACCAAGAGTGAATTTCCTTTTTCAACTAATTTTTGAAGAACGTGAAGGAGGCGTTTGATATCTTCGAAGTGCAAACCCGTTGTTGGTTCATCCAAAATGTATAACGTTTTACCCGTTGCGCGACGCGAAAGTTCTGTTGCAAGTTTCACACGCTGCGCTTCACCACCTGAAAGCGTTGTCGCTGGCTGGCCAAGTTGCAAATAACCTAAACCCACATCAAACAAAATTTCGAGCTTATCTGCAATGCCTGGAACGTCGTGAAAAAACTGACGCGCTTCATCAACCGTCATCGCCAAAACGTCGGCGATATGTTTACCACGATAATGAATGTCGAGCGCTTCTGCGTTATAACGTTTGCCGTGACATTCATCACATTCAACATATACGTCCGCCAAAAATTGCATTGGGATGCGCACGTACCCTTCACCGCTACATGCTTCACAACGGCCGCCGCCTTTCACGTTGAAAGAAAATTTACCCGCATCGTAGCCACGCATTTTTGCTTCTGGCTGCTCGGTGTACAAATCGCGGATCGCGGTGAACACGCTGGTGTATGTTGCAGGATTTGAACGCGGTGTGCGACCAATTGGTGATTGATCAATCGTAATAACTTTGTCGATGTGTTCCAAACCAGTGATTGATTTGTGTGCACCTGGTTCATCTTTTGCGCGGAAAAAATGTTTCGCCAAAGCCTTGCCCAAAATGTCGATGATAAGTGTTGATTTACCCGAACCTGAAACACCGGTCACACAAACAAATTTACCAAGTGGAATTGAGACATCGATGTTGCGCAAATTAAATGCGGTTGCACCTTTGATGGTAATATTTTTGCCCGTGCCTTTGTGCAATTTTTTTGGCACTTCAATGCTGCGCTTGCCGGACAAATATTGTGCGGTCAAAGAATCTTTGCATTTCAAAACATCTTTTAATGTACCTGCTGCCATAATTTCGCCGCCGTAACGGCCCGCGCCTGGGCCAACATCAATCACATAATCTGCTTGCTGCATCATTGCTTCGTCGTGTTCAACAACGATAACCGTGTTACCAATGTCGCGAAGTGATTTTAATGTGTCGATTAATTTTTGTGTGTCAGTTGGATGTAAACCGATCGAAGGTTCATCCAAAATATAAATCACGCCGGTGAGCGCCGATGAAAGCTGCGTTGATAAACGTACACGCTGCGCTTCACCACCAGACAACGTATTCATTGAGCGATCGATGGTGATATATTCCAAACCAACGCGTGCCAAATCTTGCAAGCGTTTAATAATTTCGCGCACCACGGGCGCTGCAATTAATTGTTCGCGTTCGGTGAATGGTGATTTTTTATCTGCGGCAAGTGCGCCAAACACATCAATCGCTTCTTCGATCGAAAATGCGGTGTATTCGGCAATCGTTTTGTCCAAAATTGTAACCGCAAGCGCTTCTGCGCGCAAACGACGGCCCGTACACACCGGACAAATGCGTTCACGCATGTAGCCTTCGATTTCTTTACGGATATAATCTGAGGTAGTTTCGGTGTGACGTTGCGTTAAATTTGCAACGATACCCTCAAACACAACCGGCTTGTCTTCAACTGAATAAATTTGTTGGCCTGTGCCGTATAACAAAATATCGAGTGCTTTTTTTGGCAAGTTTGCAACCGCTTCTTCGGTTGAAAATCCGTGCACCGCTGCAACAGCTGACAATAGTTTTTGGTAGTACTGCTGATTGCCCGTAATGCGCGTCCATGGTTGAATCGCACCTTCGGCAAGCGTCAAACGATTGTTTGGAATTACCAAATCCGGATCAACATCGAGCGTGATACCAAGACCAGTACATCGTGGACATGCGCCGTGTGGCGAATTAAAACTAAAAAATCCAGGCTCAAGTTGCGGCAACCGTTTTCCACAATTTGAACACAAACGTTCCGTTGAAAAAATTTCTTCCGCGCCAGTTTCGAGTGACACGGCAATCAAAAAACCATTTCCCCATTCAAGTGCTTTGGTAACTGCGCCAGAAATATCTGCTTTTTTAACATCTTCAATGCGGCCACAAATAAATTCAATCGTGTGTGGTGTTTCTGGTGATAAATGCAATTGCATCACTTCACCTTTGCGAATAAACATGCCGTCAACGCGCACCATTTCAACCTCTGCCTTTTCCATGGCTGAGTACAAAACATGATCAGTGATTGCTTCATCCTTATATACGGGCGCCAAAATATATAATTCCCCATCGCGCGCCATGCGACGCATTTCTTCGACGATTTGGCCGCGCGAAAATTCGCGTGAGGCGCCACCACATTCCGGGCAATGTTGCTTGCCGATGCGTGCAAAAAGCAAACGCAAGTGGTCATAAATTTCAGCAACCGTACCAACGGTTGAACGTGGATTCAGCGCTGCGGTTTTTTGATCAATCGCAATCGTTGGAGACAAGCCTTTCATTTCATCAACGTCTGGCTTGTCTTGCATGCCCATGAATTGACGCGCATAGCTCGACAAACTTTCGGCGTAACGACGTTGGCCTTCGGCATAAATTGTATCGAA
This sequence comes from Candidatus Magasanikiibacteriota bacterium, assembly GCA_903893485.1. Taxonomy (GTDB): domain Bacteria; phylum Patescibacteriota; class Patescibacteriia; order Magasanikbacterales; family 2-02-FULL-50-9b; genus 2-02-FULL-50-9b. The sequence continues at coordinate 65,253 of CAITMK010000012.1, read as the reverse complement.
CGCGAGCGATGACTTGCCCGAACCAGATAAACCCGTAATTACGGTTAAAGAATTTTTTGGAATTTCAACGGAAACATTTTTTAAATTGTGCACGCGGCATCCGCGAACGATGAGCTTTTCTCCCCCGGTTTCTTTAGGTCGTGGCATAATATTTTGAACAAGAAATACAATGCCTCAGAGGATACCACGGATGTCAATATTGTTCAAGAGCGCGCTGCAGCTAGTTAATTACTGCGTCACGGTGCCTGCGTATGTGTTGCTTAAATTGGTCAGATCTGGCGTCTTTACCCATCCAGAATTTGCATCATCAGCGTGTACATACATAAGGTATTGTCCAAGTTCTGTCTGCGTCCAAACATAACTTTCACCATTTTTTCCGCCGACTTGATCCGAACAATATCCCCTGACGACTCCCACGCCATTTACTAATGCCAAATTTTGCGAGAGAACCGAACCAGCATCAATGACACAATCACCTGATGTATCAAAAATAGGTGTACCATTAATAACCGCGTGGTTAATTTGATCTTTATCAATTCCACAACCAACTTTATTAAAAACAATACCCGCTGCAAAATCAGAGCCCATACTATTTGCTCCATATTTTGCACTTATTGCGTCTAAAACTGTTTTATTTTCCGCTTCAGCCTTGGCTGGAGGACTTGCTGTTTTTTTGCTTTGATAAATATTAACGTAGCACACGTTTGCTGTTTTTTTCCCAGCCGCATTAACAAAAAAGGGTGCCGCGGTTGTGCAGATCCCTGAAGAACTGAGTTCTGCAAGATATGCAGCACGTACTTCATAATTCATAACTGGCACCAAAAAACGTGCTGGCAGCCCAGATTCAGGATCACCTTTTTTTAAACAACCGGCGTAAGTTGTTCTACCGCTGGCCAGTGCCTGCCCCAAATGCTGAGACGCATTAAGCTTAGTATAATCATCACCGGTACAATCTGACGGAATAATACAACGCGGATTACCTCCGGCTACATCAGTAAGAGTTCCGTCTTTCTCATAATACTCTTTTTGTCGACAATATCCGCCAGCACACATCAAATTCAATCCATCAGCAAATGATTTACACGCAACTTTATCGTTGCATGGCATTCCTAAATGAGATCCGTCGGAACAAAATCCAATTCCGAATCTACTTGATCCATGTTCGTTATCGACGCAAGTGACGCCATTTAGGCAAGCATACTTTTTAGTTTGTTCAGTCACTTCAATCGGACACGGATCACGTAAATCGCCGTTCACACAAATACCTCTTTTTACGGTTGAGCATGAACTTTTTGAGGTTTGCAGACATTTATTTGATTGACAATCAGCATCGCCCGCGCAAATTTGTCCCACGATTTTATCGTGATTTAAATCAACGCAATATCCTTCCACATCTTTTGGTGCCATTTCATAATTTACGTACGCCAACCCAAGTGTTACAAAAACAGCCGGCCCAATGGCATCGGTAATTTTACTTCCCACTGTTTCAACGGCTTGCCCCTTAAAATAATTAACCGCGGCGCTTTTGGCGGCATTTTTTATTATCAAACCCATCCCATCTGCAGCTATTTTTTCACCAGCATTTGCAAGTGCTGTTGCGCCTGCAGCGAGCGCAAATGGAGCTGCAGCAGCAATCGCCGCACTTCCGAACACCGCGCCACCAAAAGCCATCATCTGTCGGTTACAAGCATTTTCCACACCCGTCATGGTTGGCTCGCAATACTTAGAAGGCCCGCAGCTATTTTCTGCACTTGGATCACAGGTCGCTAATTTATCTGCGGTCACTAAAACATCTGGCCTAATTGCATGAATCGGCGGCGCTTGCAAATTAATGAGCGACGGATCAATGGTATTTAAAATAATATATGCACCAAAAACCAATGTTAATCCAGTAATAGAAGTTAGCATCACCGTCTTAGCCTGACTTATCTGACTTGAAACACCAGAAAACATCCACAAAAACCCCCCGTACATAAACATGAGCACCGCTGCCATGACCGCAATACCGATTGCATATTTGTATGCCGCGTTAATATATTGTGGAAGCCCCGTTGCTGTTGAAATCTGCCCGCCAAATGGAATTTCCAAATTAACCGGGATTGGTTTTACGTAACAATAATTTCCTGTTGTCGCAGTTGCATCATTTGCTGGTGGCAACCACATGTTATGTGTTGCGCCGCCCGCATCTTTTTCTAACAAACAATCCGTTTTGGTCCAGGGAGGTGTTGGCGCATTTGCCCCATCTGCTGCAGCACCCGCAGCAGGCGCAGGATTTTGTGCACCACTATTCAAGGTTTGCGCCGTTTGCGCAAGTGTTAAATTTTGACATGGCACTTGAGAGTCACAAGTATTTGTGGTCTGAACAATTGACATGCCAGATTTAATTTGCGAAACCGTGGCAGTAAGACAACTTGTCGCACCATCCCCTGCTTTTTTTGGAACGCATGCCACTGTTTTTGAATCACTACTCTGCAGCATGCAACATTGGATTGGCGCATTACTTGCCTGAGACAATTTGACTTCGTTACCGCTGGCACTTGAGCAAGTTGCCGCGTCATTGGTTAAAACGTCCCCCGTATAAAATTCTTTCAACGCTGAAATTGATACGACCTCGGATGGTGCGTCACACTTTCCTGATGCTGGAAGTTTCGTCACCACATTTGCACTTGCACCCAAATCATTTAACCATTGTGGTGCCGCAGTATTTGGTTGATATAAACAACAATTAGATGTTGCAGCAAACACCGGCCGTGCAACCGGAAAAAAAACTGCCGCTGCAAAACTTACCATGATCCCAAGTTTTTGCAGCAGCTGTTTCATATTAATTAACCGAGATTCCAAGTTTGCCCAAAATTACGGTCCACGCATCGGTTGGAATTGCGCCTTCAACTTTGAAACCATCAATGAAAAATGTTGGCGTGCCACGAACCCCAAGCGCATAGCCATCTTGCGCGTCACGTGCAACTTCGTCTTTATAAGTTTTGTCACTAAAACACGTTGCAAATTTATCAGTATCCAAACCCGCGGTTTGCGCATAATGTGCGAGCGCCGTATCAGTCAAATCAGTTTGATTCAAAAAAACCTGATCATGATATTCCCAAAATTTCCCTTGCGCTTTGGCACAGGTGCCTGCAAGCGCTACATTATATGCGTGTGTATGAATCGTGGTGAGCGGAAAATTTCGAAATACAAATTTCACTCCCAACACCTTTTCCATGAGCGGACGGATAACTGGAAATTCTTTGGCAGTAAATGGACATTCAAAATCACCAAATTCAACAATGGTATGATCGCCCTTGCCCATGGTTGCATTTTCTGGGCGAATTAATTGTGCGCCTTTGCTTGCCGTACCAGCTGCCGCGCCGCTGCCGGTAAAATCTGAATTATAACTACTCAGCGGTTTGAGTGCGCCGGAGCGAATCATCTTTACGTTTGAATAAACAAGTGCCCCGAACCACAAAGTAAAGATCGTGCCGGTGCCTAAAATCAAAATGATAAGAATTCCCCACCAGCGTTTCCACCATGGCTGCCCGGGAATTTGTACTAAAACAGTTTCTTGCATAGGTCAAAGAATGTTGCGCTCAGTATATCACATGCTTGACATACGCGGGACCCTTTTGATACAGTATGGGCTATGAAACTCGCATTAAACATCATCCAAATTCTTATTTCGATTGCGCTGATTGCAGTAATTTTGCTTCAGCAGAAAGGCACTGGTCTTGGGGCTGCTTTTGGTGGCTCAAGTAATGTGTACTCAACCAAGCGTGGTGTGGACAAAATTTTGTTCCGCGCAACTATTGTAATCGCTGTTTTGTACTTTGTAACCGCGGTTGCAAACTTCATTATCAAGTAATTTTTTTCGTATGAGCCTTCTTTCAGAAGGACGACGAATTTACGATACCTTTGTGCGGCAGCGTATGACGCGTCTTGACCGCTCTGTTTTTCATGCGCGCCATGAAAAATTTTTCCCTTCGCGCCAACAGCTTGCCCATTTGGACATGTTTCTCAGCAAATGGGAGCGACTAGTTTTTTCCGGCGCATCAGCACTTGCCATTATTTCAGTGATTGGCCTTTTTTGGTCATTTCAACGATTTAATATGGTTACGGTGCCAACCACTGGCGGCACTTTTAAAGAAGCGCTCGTTGGCGAGCCGCAAAATATTAATCCTCTTTTTGCCGCAACAGACATTGACCTGTCGCTCACCAACGTTTTATTTTTGCCTTTGTGCGCCGATGCTGGCCCTGCGCTTGCAACGTGCAAATTTAATAGCACCTTAACGCGCGCAACTATTACGCTTGGCGATCATGAATGGCACGATGGTGCTGCAATTACGGCGCAAGATGTTTTATTTACCATTCAAGCAATGCAAAACACCGCGGTTGGCAGCCCATGGCAGCCCGCGGCGCAAAAAATTACCGCGGTTGCCGCTGCCGATGGTACCGTACAAATTTCAGTCGCGCATAGCATGCCAGATTTACCTGCGCTTTTGCATGTAGGCATCATCCCAGAACATATTTGGAAAAATGTTGACCCAACGCACATGCGAACCGATTCATTAAATCTTAAACCCGTTGGATCTGGACCGTTTCAATTCGAAAGCGCAACTGCGGATGCGGGTGGCTTTTTACAAAGCATGACGTTTGATGTGTTTTCGGATTTCAAACCAAAACCGGCGTACATTGAAGAGCTTACGTTTCGTTTTGCGCCCGACGCTGATACTGCCGCGGATTTATTTCGCAGTCGCACCGTGGACGCATTTACCGCTTTCGATCCAAGCGCTGATGACACCATTTTTAAGCACGACGTAAAACGCTACGAAATTACGCCACCAACCGTTGTAAGTTTATTTTTCAATCCATCAAAAAATCCATTATTTAAAAACCCGGATTTGCGCGATGCAATTGCACTTGCCATCGATCGCACCGCAATTGTTAAAAATGCTTTAAAAAGTAATGGTGTGCCAGCGCGTGAACCTTTTCCGGCTTCAATTATTGGTGGCGACTTAGCAGCACTTCCGGATATGAACACCGCCAATGCGTTGGCGCTGCTAAAAAAAGCTAATGTTAAACTACCCACAACGCCGCTGTCTTTGGGCGTTCCAAGTTCAGCTGCGCTTGTAAATGCAGCGAATCAAATTGTTGAAAATTTAAAAGCAATTGGATTGCCCGTTGCCACACGCACCGTTGATTTAGAAAATGCGCCACAAGACGCAGCCACTCAGGATATGCTACTTGCTGGCCAATCCTACGAAACGCCAAATAGCGCCTATCCTTACTGGAATTCCACGGGCAGCGCCGATGATGGCGTAAACTATGCGCGTTACCAAATGAGCGAAGTTGACGCATGGCTCCAATCATTACTTTCTGAGCCCGCCCCCGCCACACGCGCCACTTTATTAAAGAAAATTTCGAACCGCATTGTTGCCGATACCCCAGCTATATTTTTGTACCAACCAGTATACGAATATTTTGTGGCCCAAAAAGTCCAAGGCGTTACGGTTCCCCCAGGTGTTAACGCTGACGAACGTTTTCAAAATATCACCAGTTGGTTTATTTCGACCAAACAGGTTAAGAAGTGATAATTGACAAATCCGACCTTGGTATGCTATAGTTTGGTCTACTTTTGTTTCCTATCCACTCCCTGCCGCGGTGGTGAAATTGGCAGACACACTAGCTTCAGGTGCTAGCGCTCGCAAGAGTGTGCGGGTTCAAGTCCCGCCCGCGGCACCAAAGCCGGTTTATAAAAATCTAATGTTCAGGACACGTGGCAAATTCCCCGGCGGGAATTTGCACTCAGCCTCGCCCTCGCTCGTTTTGGCCCTACGTGCCAAAACTCCGGCCCGCTCAGGCTGCGGATGGTCCCTCACAATAGATTTTTATAAACCTTGCGACACACCTTTTTTACTTGACCAGTTCAGCACTATTTCAAAAATTTAATCACTCATACTCACTAAAATCGATTTCTTTCTGTTTTAGTGGACCATCCGCAGGTGAGCCAGCATGGTGTTTTGCGAAGCAAAACTGGCGAACCGGGGCCGAGCGCGCATTCTCGCAGGAGAATGCGACGCGTGTCCACGAAAAGAGAAAGAAATCAATTTAACACTCCTATGACAGATCCAGTATCAGCGTCGCCAAACATGGCACCGCCGCCACTTCGTCGTGGCCCAAACCAGGGACGTCCACCTATGGGTGGCCCTCGCCGCTTCAATAATTCAGGCATGCCTGCCACACCAGCGCGCCCCGATGGTCGCCCTCCAATGATTGGTGGACGCCCACCGTTTCAGCGTTCAAACCGCCCACCTATGCGTGGCGGTGCTGCTTCACGCCCAGCTTATGGCAATCAGCAGCAAAGCGGTCCAACCGCACGCGTTGGAGGCTTACCAATTATCCAAAAACGTTCAGCATTTCATGCAGCAGCTGGCGTTATGCGCCCACGCAACGCTCCAGATTTCAACACCCCAATTCCAGCGGGTTATGATGTTCAACGTGGCGACCGTGAAGCGGTTTATTTTGAACCACTCGTTGCCCCAACCGCAGACTCAGATTTGAAACTTAAAATTTACGCACTTGGCGGCTTGGAAGAAATTGGCCGCAACTGTACCGTTTTGGAATGCGGCGACGATATTATTATCGTTGACGTCGGCCTTATGTTCCCCGAAGAAGGCATGCCAGGCATCGACTACATTATTCCAAATGTTGCAACCTTTAAGGGTCGCGAAAAAAATATTCGCGGTGTCATTATCACTCACGGCCATTTGGACCACGTTGGTGCAATTTCACACGTGCTCCCAAAAATTGGCAATCCGCCAATTTATACCGCGCCATTAACCGCCGGTATCGTTCGCGCACGCCACGAAGAATATCCACATTTGCCAAAATTAAACATGGTAATTGTGCAGCACGCCGACGAACGTTTTCATTTGGGTAAAAACTTTATCTTTGAACCGTTCCACATTAACCACACCATTTCCGATGCGTTTGGTGTTGCAATTCACACACCATTTGGCCCAGTTCTTATTACCGGTGACTTCAAATTCGATTTCACCCCAGTGAACGAAGAGCCAGCAGATCTTGGCCGCATTGCAATGTATGGCTCAAAAGGTGTTTTGGCACTTTTGTCAGATTCAACCGCCGCAGACATTCCAGGTCACCAAATTTCAGAACAAGTTGTGTATAACGAACTTGATCGCGTAATCGGCAACGCAGAAAGCCGCATTATTGTTGGTACTTTCTCTTCCCTTTTAACTCGCGTGCAAATCATTTTGGCGCTTGCCGAAAAGTATGGCCGCAAGGTTTTAATTCAGGGTCGTTCAATGCAAAAAAACGTTGATCTTGCTCATGAACTTGGCTACTTGCAGTTCAAACCAGGCACCATCATCGATGAAAACGATTACAACAAATATCGCCCAGAAAACTTACTTATTTTGTGTACTGGCGCACAAGGCGAAGAAAAAGCGGCGCTCATGCGCATTGCAACCGGCGAACATCGTTTCCTTAAATTGGAAGACAATGACACCGTGATTTTCTCTTCATCAGTTGTTCCAGGTAATGAACGCAGTGTTCAACGCCTCAAAGACACGTTGGTTCGCCATGGTGCAAACGTGGTGCATTCGGTGCACATGGATGTGCACGCCGGCGGTCACGCAAAACAAGAAGATCTCAAATTAATGTTGCGCCTTACCAAGCCAAAACATTTCATGCCAATTCATGGCAACCGCTTTATGCTTGCGGCTCACGGCCGTCTTGCTGCAGCGGTTGGTGTTGAAAAAGAAAATATTTTCATTGCCGATAACGGCCAAGTCGTGCAATTCGATGTAAGCGGCGGCCGCCTTACCGAAGAACGTCATCCTGCAGAATATGTTATGGTTGATGGCCTTGGCGTTGGCGATGTGTCAGAAGTAATTCTGCGCGATCGCATGGAAATGTCGCAAGACGGTATGCTCGTGGTTATTGCAACCATCGAAGAATCATCGGGCGCGCTCATCGGCGCACCGGACATTATTTCTCGTGGGTTTATTCTTATCAAAGATAACCAGGAAATTTTGGACAAAACACGCGCGCTCGTTCAAAAAATCATGGACGAATCGGATCACAAATCCCCTGCGTTTGATGAATACATCAAAACACGCATCCGCAATGATGTTGGACAATTCTTGTTCAATCAAACCAAGCGACGCCCAATGGTGTTGCCCGTAATCATTGAGGTCTAAAAAAATAATTGCAAAATAAAAGACGCACCGCCCGCGAATCGCCAGAAATTTTGGCCGACTCAAACGGGGGTGCGTTTTTGGTTTTCCTCAAACAATGCGGCCGCCGAAGCTTGCGTCGCCAGCAGCGCCACAGATCATCTTGACGAATTCGAGCAAATCTCTGGAGCACTCCAAAGGCGGTTTGATCCCCATAATTACATCAAGGGCATCCCGTGCGTCTTGCGAATCCAGACGTCTGCCGGCGCGCGTCCGAACAACCATCCACCGATTACCATTCATGACTGCATGCGCGATGGACTTCAGAACAGTAGCCTCGCTCACCGTAAGCGGATCAGCTTGATACCGATCCGCAGTCTGATTTCCCTCCAAAAAAATCATGACCATTGCGCGTGCAAATCTTTCCGGCCTCTTGGGCAAGAAACCACGTGTGACCGCGTTGATTGCAAGCCAGGGCATGGGATCGTCGTGATGCCAATCCGGAATTGGAAGGCGCGAACCATGACGACCGAACCATTCCCCAAAGCCGTCGGCAGAGAGGTTCGTCTCAAAAAACCACTTACCACGAGACCTGACGTAACCGAGCTCCACGCGCTGTGACCACAGGTCCACGTCCTGCTCTGTCGCCTGATAATCTGAAGTCCAGTCCAGAATCAGACTGGCTTCAGTTATTGTAGTGGTAAAGGTCAAACGCAGGGCACGGCCATTTGTACCAAATTGAAAGAGCTGCGAATTTCCGAACGTACCACTCCACGCGTTTTTGTGCGGCACCTTGCACGCACCAAAAACTCGAAGAAGCAAGTTCGCCGGCCCAATAAACCCTTCATCGAGCAGTTGTGCCAGCACAATTGTTTCCAAATACGCTTGTTGCAAATCATCCCTAATCTGAGCTTGTTTCATCACATCCTCCAAAAGTTGCGAAACCTCATCAATCCTAGTGTAATTACATTTTTCAGTCAAATAAAAAACAGCGTACAACCAGAGTCTCAAGCACGAAATTTCTGTGCGAGTCTCTATGTTGTACGCCGATTGGCCGCGCACGTTTGCGCTAACCGCGACCGCCGCCCTGCTTGCGCTTCGCCGAGTGCTTGCCCGTGCCTTCAGCCGGCTTGCCGCGCTGACGCATGCGCTGCTCTTCTTCGAGACGCGCACGCCGACCGCGATGATCGCCGCGCGGCTCGTTGGACGCACCGCCAAAGCCAGCATCGCCCGACGGCATGTGCTTGCCCGCGAGAATGTCCTTGCGCACGACCGCCTGATTGGCGCGTGCCACTTGGCTCGCCTTGGTCGGCGCCGGCGGAGTCGCACGATCGCGGGGAACCTGAGCACCAGCCGCCGCCATCGCAGCGATGTTCGGCCGATCGAGCTCTTCGTCCGTGACCATGAAGTGCTTGAACAGGTCGTGCAGGCTCTCCCGCTCGCGCTTGCCCGGCATCGGAACGATCACCGTGCCCAGCCGCCAGCCGATGTCGATCAGCATGGCCTTATTCAGGTCCTCCGAGACCAGGACCTTCATCAGGTCCGTCTCGCCCTTGAAATGCGCGTCCGGACCACACGAGTCCGCGAAATCGCGGGTCGAGCGGCCAGCCCAACGCGGGAAATTCGGATGCACCGCCTCGGCGAACACTGCGGCTTGCGTCTGCGTCATGGCCGTCGCCAGCAGCATTTTTGCCGTCAGGTCATTCGGCCCGAGGCCCAAAACCTGCCGCAACAAAGCCGCGACAACGTACCGCTTTTCCGAGTTTTTCTCATTCATCTTGTCCTCCGATCACGAGGGTTTTGCAGCAAATACTTATCTGCCACAAGCCTAATCTTTCCGCTAGGAAAGCCCTTTTCAACTAGACCGAGCAGCATACCATGTTTTAGCGGTTTTGTCAAGATCCGCCGCATCCGCTATAATCCTCCTACTATGAAAAACGTCATCATTTCTGGAATCCAGCCAACCGGCAGCATGCATATTGGTAATTATTTGGGCGCGGTTAAAAATTGGGTGGACATGCAAGCCGATCCAGGCCTTGAACGTTTTTATTTTATTCCAGATTTGCATTCGCTTACGGTTGATTTTGACCCGGCACAAAAACAAAAAATGGTTCGCAATTTGGTACGCGATCTTTTGGCGCTTGGCATTGATCCTACAAAATCAAATTTATTTGTGCAGTCGCATGTGCCAGAACATTCCGAACTTTGTTGGATTTTCTTAACGCTGACTCCCCTGGCCGAGCTCGATAAAATGACGCAATTTAAAGATAAGGCAGCGCGCCACGCAGAAAATATTAACGCCGGCTTGTACACATATCCAGTGCTCATGGCCGCGGATATTTTATTATACAAACCACATCAAATTCCTGTTGGCGAAGATCAGGTGCAGCATGTGGAACTTGCACGCGTGATTGCAAAAAAGTTTAACAATAAATTTAGTGTACTCTTCCCCGAACCACAAGCGCTGCTCACCCAAACGCCACGCGTTATGTCGCTCGCTGAACCAACAAAAAAAATGTCAAAATCACATGGCGACAAATCATGTATTTATTTGACCGACGACTCAGATTCGATTCACGATAAAATGCGCAAAGCCGTGACCGACGAAGTTGGCGTACAAAATTTGTTAGGACTCGCACAACTTTTTGATGCCAATGGTACGCACCAAAAATTGTCTGCAGAATTTGCAGCCGGCACGTTAAAAAATGTAGATCTGAAAGATACGCTCGCTGATTTGATTGCAAATTATTTTGCAGATTTTCGCGCTCGCCGCGAAGAAATTACCGACGCGCGCATTACCGAAGTTTTGGAAATGGGCCGCGCCGCTGCAAGTGCTCGCGCACAAAAAACAATGTCCGAGGTTCGCGGCGCATTGGGACTTATCTAAAAGTGTTCGATTTCTTTTTTGAGCAGCGCAATACGTGCGATTTTTTCGCGTACCGATTTAAGTGCGCGCATGGTTCCCACATGCACCACATCGGGGTGTAATCGTTTGCCATCTAGCAAAATAAGTTTACTTTGCAAATGAAAAAAATGTTCCTCGAGGCGTTCATATTCTGGTGGCAAATCACGTTTTAATAAACGTCCTAAAATTGATTGCTGCTTTTTTATTTTTTCCATTTCAGCGACCACGACTGCAATTTCTTTGGTGGCTGATTCAATTTCACGTTCCACCATGTTTTGCACAAAATGTGGATCCTTAATTTGAGCAACTAATTTTGCTTCTTCAGTTTCTAAGCTCTCGGATTGCGCTTCAAGATCGGCAAGCTCGTGTTTTGAAAGTTTTACAGGCGGCCGAACAGAATCAACATGCCGGGCTTCGAATTCATCCCACGAAAAATTTTCGCTCACAAGTGTGCTTGGATTATTTTTGTCAAAGAGCTCCTTCATAAATATTCCACAGTATAACATACTTGACGACTACCCCGCAGACTGATATATTGTCTTTCATGCGGTGCGTTGCCGCAACCTTAACCCGGCCCTTTGCGGTTTAAGGAGTACTCAGTGACAACTTTCCTGGAGGTACCCATGGGCCACAAGCTCATTCGTTTCTTGCAGATGACCATCGCGACGAGCGCCCTGCTCGCCATGACGGCCATTGCCGCGCCGCTCGCCCAGTCGCCGCCGTCTTCGGACAAGGAGCTTGGCGTCGTCGCCGACATCCCGATTGCGTTGGTCAACCTGGACCACGGCGGGAAGCTGGCGGAAAGCCTGGCGTGCATCACCACGGACGGCGCGACGGAAGCGCAGTTCATCCACAAGGCGCGGCTGCTGCGCGACGACCTCGGCGTGCACATCGCCGTCAACAACCCCGTGAGCAACAACCATGCGCTGACGGCCAACCAGGGCCCGCCGCCGGATACGCCGCAAATCATCGTGAACAAGACCAACGGTCCGGCACACGACAGTGCCTCTGACAACAGCATCCAAGACGCGGCGGCGAATTCGCACCCGGGCTGGAAGCAAGTCATCGACCGCTGACGCGCACAAGGCGTGCAACCACGCCATCGTCCGGGACGGTTTTCGCGAGAGCTTGACTCACGCGGGAATCGTCTCGGCGATTTTTTTATTTTATGGAAAATCAAAATCCGCCCGAAGGCGGATTTCACTACAAAACCATATAAGCCGGATTTTGTCCCGTGCGTTTTGAGGCGCGCGGTGACGAGTATCTGTCTTGGCGCCGTATTACTACGTCGCTCGATGCGTGCATACGCACTTGCACCAGGTGGGGTTTGCCACTGCCACGGACTCGCGCCCGGGCAAAGAGGTGTAGCATGAGCTTGCGCCCGTACACCACCTCACTTTTCACCTTTGGAATTGACCGAGGTCAAAACTTTAATTGTCTCTGTGGCACTTTCCGTCAGAAGGTTTTCGCGGGCGTCTTGCGACGCGTCGTTTATACCCCGCAGAATGCCTGGCCGTTAGCCAGCACCACGACGATGCGGGTTGCCCCGCAAAGGGTGTCCGGACTTTCCTCCCCGTAGGGCACTCGTCCTGGTTTCGTAGCCCGCGCATTACACCAGAAAAAATGGGTTTTGTCAATGTGGTATACAGTCCTAACATTTTGTAATACACTGTAATACAATTCATCAATCCTGATTTTGATATGCAAACCGTTCCCGCAAATTTCACCAAATTAATTTTAGTCTGCACGAATATTAAAGATGGCGGCCGCGAATGTTGCGGCGCCCGTGGTGGCGTGGACCTGCACGCGCAAATTAAAGCCGCGGTAAAAGCCGTTGCGCCAACTGTGCGCGTGTCCAAAACTGGCTGCCTTGACCACTGTTCAACTGGTCCAACCGTGGTCATCATGCCGGAAAATTTGTGGCTTGGCGGCGTTACCGAACAGGATATCCCAGAAATCGTAAGATTGGCGCAAAAAAATTGACGAAACCCCGCATTTTAGCTACAATTCCTTCAACCTATGAAGAAATTTGAGCTCATGCTGAACGCCATTCAAGTTCCTCTCGATGCTGTGGTTTTATTTGCGGCGGGTATCACGGCGTACGCGCTGCGTTTTACACATTTGGCAACGGGCATTCGCCCGGTTTTGTTCACCATGACGAGCCACGATTTTGTGCGCGTGCTCATTACCGTTGTGCCGGTGTGGATTTTGGTGCTTGCGACCAACGGCCTGTACACCATGGATTCCAATCGCAAATTTGCCAACGAAATTTCTCGCATTTTTTTTGCATGTACCGTTGGACTTGCCGCAATTACGGTTTATATTTTTTTCCGCGGTGAATTTTTTAACTCGCGCTTTATTGTTTTAGCTGCGTGGATCGTCGGCATGGTTTACGTTACTGCCGTGCATTTGTTCATGCGCTTAATTAAATTATATTGCTACACGCGTGGTGTTGGCGCACGCCGCATTGTTATTTTGGGATCCGGCCCAATCACGGATCGCTTGGCAGAAATCATGAACCATCAAAAATCTTTGGGCTATACCATTGTTGCTCGCTACCCTATTTTCAACGAAAAGGTGCGCGAAGAAATTTTAGCGCTCGATGGCGCCAATGAAGTTGATGAAATTTTATTATCAAATCCAAAAGCAAGTCGCGAAGAAACACTCACGATTTTAGCGTTCGCAGAAGAAAATCATTTTACATTAAAATATTCGGCGGATTTATTTTCGACACTTGCGCCAAACATGCGTGTATCCGCCATCCAAGAAATTCCACTCATTGAATTTCGCCGCGCGCGCCTGGATGGTTGGGGGAAAGTTTCAAAACGTTTGTTTGATATTTTAGGAAGTTTGATTTTAATTATTCTCACGTCGCCGTTTTTGATCGGCGGCGCTATTGCAGTTGCCAGCGAAACTGGCCGCCCAATTTTTTTCAAGAACACGCGCGTTGGTTTTCGTGGAAAACTATTTCGCACATTAAAGTTTCGTTCGATGTATCAAAAATATTGCACCGAATGGGGCGCTGCAACGAACCCTGCTGCACTTGAAGTTGAAGAAAAATTAATCGTGGAACAAAACAGCAAAGAAGGGCCGATTTACAAAATCATGGCAGACCCGCGCGTGACGCCAGTTGGCGCGGTGATCCGCCGTTGGTCCATCGATGAGTTGCCACAATTATTTAACGTACTTACCGGCACCATGAGTTTAGTTGGGCCTCGCCCACATCAGCCACGCGAGGTTGCAAAATATTCACCCGAAGATCGCCGCGTGCATGCCGTAAAACCAGGCATGACAGGTCTGGCACAAATTTCCGGTCGCAGCGATTTAACTTTTGAAGATGAAATTCGCTTGGACATGTTTTACTTGGAAAATTGGTCGCTGGTGATGGATATTTTTATTTTAGTTAAAACGCCGTTTGCGGTTATTCGTCGCCGAACTGTTGTATGAAAATCGCCCTCGTCCACGACTACCTCTCTCAAAATGGCGGCGCCGAACAGGTGCTCAAGGTGCTACATGATTTATATCCTGACGCACCAATCTATACGCTTTTTTACGATCCAAAAAAATTTGGTGATATGTTTGCGGGCGCTGATATTCGTGGATCCGTTTTGGCTGGATTCCCTTTTATCAAATCACACTACCAATGGTTTTTGCCGCTCATGCCGTTTGCAACCGAGCAGTATGATTTGTCGGAATTTGATGTAGTAATTTCTTCGGTTTCGGCATTTGCAAAAGGAATTATCACGAGCCCAAACACGGTGCACATTTGTTATTGCCACACGCCAACGCGTTATTTGTGGAGTGACACGCATTCATATGTTGGCCATTTAAAACTTGGCCGCGCCGTGGAATTATTGGTGCAAAAATTTTTAGGTCGCATGCGTTTGTGGGATCGGTTGGCCGCAGACCGCGTGGATTTTTTTATCGCAAATTCAAAAACAGTTGAAGCGCGCATTAAAAAATATTATCGCCGCGACAGTGTGATTATTTATCCGCCCGTTAATGTTGCTGCATTTAGCGCGGGCACACCAGAAAACTATTTTTTAGCGGGTGGCCGCTTAGTTGCTTACAAAAAATTTGATTGGATTATTAAAGCTTGCAACCGTTTGCAATTACCACTCAAAATTTTTGGTGAAGGAATTGCAGAAAAAAATTTACGCAAAATTGCCGGGCCAACTATTGAATTTTTAGGGCGCGTTTCCGCAGACGAACAAAAAAAATTATATGCAAATTGCCGCGCATATATGCAACCGCAAGTTGAAGATTTTGGTATGACCGCAGTTGAAGCCATGGCCGCGGGACGCCCAGTAATTGCGCTGCCAGAAGGCGGATCCACTGAAACGATTGTCGATGGCGTAACTGGTATTTTTATGCGCTATCCAGGCGTTGAAGGCGTGCTCGATGCACTGCTTCGCTTTGATACATTCAATTTTAATAGTAGCGTAATTCAAAACCACGCAGCACAATTTAGTCACGAAGTTTTTGCTAAAAAAATTGCAGAAATAATTGCCGCACATGAACATGCTGATCGCTGACGCACGCAGTTTATTTGAGCCGCAACCAACCGGCGTCACGGAAGTTGCACGTCAGTTTTTGGAAATTATAAAAGAGCTCCGCCCTGAAACTATTTTTTTGGAACCGCGCGCTGGCCGCTCAAATTCGCTCACGAATCTTGCGCTTACCACGCGTGCCACAACCATCGAATCGCTAGTAAGCGCGCCGAAAAATGAGGCTCACACCGTTTTTTTGCCAAACATTCATTTTGTAAATACAAGGTCGAATACAAAAGTTGTTCAGCTTGTGCACGACATTTCTTTTTTGGATTCGCCGTGGTGGTATTCCCCGCGCGTGCGTGCGTGGCATGTGGCAGCACGTGCAAAACAAAATTTATTACGCGCAGATATTTTGTGCGCGGTTTCTGATTTTACCGCGCAACGCTTGCAAGAAGAATTGCAAATTCCGGCTCACAAAATTTTTATTACGCCGCCATTTACACCCGCGCCGATTGAACAAAAAATGCCGCAGTTGCCTTTTTCACCAAACACTACATATTTTTTAGCGCTTGGCACGCGCGAGTGGCGAAAAAATTCAGCAGGAATTTTGCGCGCGTTTGAAATTTTTAAAAAGTCTGCGTCATACTGCGGTGAAGAATTATTATTTGTTGGTCGCAGTGGATATGGCGCGCCAAAAAATGCGCAATCAATTACCTATTGCACGCCCGAAGAAAAATGGTGGCTGTTAAAAAATGCGCGCGCGCTTTTGTATCCATCTTTTTATGAAGGATTTGGTTTGCCACCGCTCGAAGCCGGCGCCGTTGGCACGCCAAGTTTAATTGCCGATGTCACAGCGCCAAAAGAAACCATGGGCGCGGCTGCGCTTTTGGTGAATCCGTATGATGCGCGTGAAATTGCGCTGGGAATTGAAACACTCGCGACAAACGACAAACTTCATGCAGAACTTTCCGCCCGCGCGTTTGCCCGAGCGGCAGAATTTTCCGCAGCTAAAACTCGAGCAAGTTTACAAAAAGTCTTGGAAGCCGTAGGATAAGAGTATGTTTTTAGGAATCGACGGACGCTTTATGCGTGTGCCTGGCGGGCTTGGCCGCTACACGCGCGAACTCATCACACATCTTGCGGGGCAAAGTCCGCAGGATCATTTTACGGTTTTAGTGCTTCCTGAAACGCCAAATCTACCGACCATGCGCAACGTTGAATATATCGAGGTTGCCATTCCCTGGTATGGCATTGCCGAGCAAATCAAACTTGGCCTCATCATGAATCGCATGACGCGTGTTGAAACTTGGTTTATTCCTCATTGGAATGTGCCGCTTTTTTTGTTTCAGCCGTTTGTTTTTACGATTCACGATTTTATTTTTGAAGAATTTCCAACATATTCACCAGGCCGCTGGAATAAAATTAATTTTTTTATCAAATGGGGAATTTGGCGCATGCTTTTGGGCTGGAATGTGCAGCGTACCAAAGGCATTATTACGGTTTCTGAATTTGTAAAAAAGGGTGTGATCGAACGTTTTCCCTGGGCCGCATCAAAAACGGTTGCGATTTATCCTGGCGTTTCGGCGCCGCTGCCATCAAACGCGTCAACTCCAGCTGCGCCTTTTTTTATGATGGTTGGCAACAGCTATCCGCATAAAAATCAGACGCTGCTTTTTGCCGCATACGCCGCGCACCCAGAATTTACTACGGAGACTATCATTTTTACACATCAAGATCGATTTTCAGAGCAGCTTGCGGCACGCAACACCGACAGCCGAATCAAAATTGTATTCGATGCACCCGATGAAATTATTTGCGCACATTATGCAGCGGCTGCAGCGCTTATTTTTCCATCGCGCGCCGAAGGTTTTGGCTTTCCGCCGCTCGAAGCACTTTCATATGGCACACCTGCAATTGTTGCGCACACCTCGGTCATGCCAGAAATTTTAAAAGACAATGTTACCTGGGTTTCACCCGACGATTCTGAAGAATTATTTGCTGCCATGAAACGTATTTTGACGCTTCCAAAACCTGGCGATGCTGGAAAAAAGTTTGCTGCAACATTTCAATGGAAAAATGCCGCACTATCCACACGAAATTTTCTGCAAAAGGTGCTATACTAATGAAGGTTAAGCTTTCATTTACATGGCCTCGAGTAAGCCTCCAAAGTTTATTCCCATTTCACGCGGAGAGCACGAATTTTCTCCGCACTTTGCATCACTTCGGCCAACCGAAGTCGATGATATTTTTGATTTTTCACAAAATACTCCAAAGCATGTGCCCGCGCAACAGAAAAATACTGCCGCGCATGTCGAGGTGGATTTATTAAAAGGTTTGCACAAAGAAAATGCGAAACCAGCGCCAATTGTTCGCGCCGCATTAAATCCATCATTTGCACCAGCCGCGCCAACACCAATTCCTGAGCCAAAACAGAAACAAAAGCAAAAAACAAAAGCAAAAAAAACGCATGCGGTAAAATCATTGCATCGTGCAAGCGCCATGTTTGTGCTCATTGCATTTGTTTTAGTTACGCCGCTCAAAGCACTCACCACCTTTGAACAACTGCGCGCGGCAGAAACATCTGTCGAGGATTTAAAAGCTTCGACCGCTGCCAGCGCCCATGATTTATCAAATTTTAGCCAGGCTTCAAGTGTCATTGATGATGCGCTCCGTCAATTTCACGCTGCCCAAACTTCCCTTTCAGGCATCGACTCCACCGAAGATTTTGTTCTGCAACACATTCCTGTTCTCGGAGAAAAATTTGGTGTGGCCACGCGCCTCGTGAACGCTGGCGAACATGTTTCTTTGGCAGCCGCGTCATACATGCAGCTTTTCCGCACACTCAAAGAACGTTCAGATGCGCCACTCATTGAGCGTTTAAATTTATTTTTTGATGGCAATCGCGCCGTTGTTTCTGATTTGGATCAAGCAGCTGATTTAGTTCGTCCAATCGATGTTTCTGGGCTGCCCGACTCACAGCAAAAATTAGTTTCAACCGCACGCGATGCAATTTTAGCACTCGATAACGATGCAACTTATTTAGCATCTGCCGGCCCGGTAATTTTATCCACGCTTGGCACCACGCAGCCACGTCGCTATTTAATCGTGTTCCAAAATCCAACGGAAATGCGCCCAACCGGCGGTTTTATTGGTTCATTTGCACTTATCGATATCAAAAATGGCGAGATCACCAAAATGGAAGTTCCACCAGGTGGCTCATATGATTTGCAAGGTTCGCTCAAAAATCAAATTTATGCGCCACTGCCGCTTCATATAGTAAATCCACGTTGGGAATTTCAAGATGGTAATTGGTTCCCTGATTTTCCAACATCAGCTAAAAAACTCATGTGGTTTTTGGAAAAATCCCAAGGCCCAAGTGTTGATGGTGTGATTGCAATTAACGCAACGGTGTTGCCGGAATTACTTGCAGTGGTTGGCCCGATTCACGTGGATGGATCCGATCAAACGCTTGATGCAAATAGCGCGCTCAGCACCTTGCGAGATTCAATCACTGAAAAGGCGCTCGATCATAATACAAAACCGAAATCAATTATCACCGATGCGGCGCCGGCATTGATTAACACGTTGAAAGCGGGCAAGGCTGAACATTTTTTACCAGTCATTACGACGTTACTTAAGGCGCTAGAAACCCGTGAGATTCAATTGTATACCTCGGATACAGATACTGAGGTTCAAATCGCTTCTTTTGGATGGGACGGTGCGGTACGCGATAATCCAAATGGCGATTATTTGCAAATGATCACCACAAATATTGGCGGCCAAAAAACTGATGCCGTAATTTCTCAAACCATCGATCACCAAGCAAAAATTGCAGACGATGGAAGTATCGAAGTTTCTGTTCGTGTGTCACGCACCCAACTTAAAAGTGATCGCGTACTCGAAGATGCGCCTAATATTTCATATTTGCGCTTTTACGTGCCAGACAATAGCACGCTGGTTTCTGCCGACGGTTTTACCTTTCCCGATGATTCACTTTTTCAAGGCGCTGCAACCTGGGAAAAACCAGATACGGATTTGGAAACCATTGAGCAACTTGTAGGCACCGATGAAAAATCAGGCACACGCATCACGCGTGAGTTTGGGCACATGGTATTTGGTAATTGGATGATCACACAGCCTGGCGGAAGCGCAGAGGCAATGCTTACTTATAAATTGCCATTCAAAATGACACCGCAGGCACCAAATCTCATGAGTAAAATCGCCGGCGCATTTGGTGATTCAACGCAGGTTGCGAGTTATTCACTTTACGTACAACGCCAAAGTGGTACGCAGAACACGCGATTTTCTTCGCGCGTAATTTTGCCAGACAACTGGCAGGTTGGTGCCATTACAGACACCCGTGCTACACTTGCAGAAAATGGTGCGCTTATTTCAGTTCCCTTTGATCATGATATTTCTTACGCAATAACATCCTATGCCAAAACAAATTCGCAAAACTAAAAATGAACTCGAGGACCGTGTAACCGCGATCTACAAAGATGAAGACGGTGCTATGCCGGACATGCGTCATATTGAACAACGAAATTCTCGCGGTGGATTTTTTGTAACTTTTGTCGTGTGTTTGTTCTTGGCAGCAGCAACGGGCGCGGCATGGCTTGGCTACTTTATGTTTAATCCATCACGTGGTAACTTTTCTGAGGAACAAGTCGTGGTTACCGTGAGCGCTCCTGAACATATTATTGCCGGCATTGAAGATGATTATTCCGTTACGGTTCAAAACACAAGCGCACGTGAAATTGCTGCCGCTGAAATGAATTTGCATGCACCGCAAGGCTTTATCATTGTAAGCGCTGACCCTGTTGCCGTGACAACCAAAAATGAACGCTGGACGCTTGGCGGCATTTCAAGTGGTGGTGAAAAGGTGGTGCATATTAAGGCATTGTATTTGGGTAAACCTGGTGCTGAGGATGTACTGCGTGCATTAGTTTCCTATCGTCCATCAAATTTTAATGCTGATTTCGAAAAAGTTGCGGATCAAAAAATTTCAGTTGAATCAACGGCGATCGTGCTTGGCGTTACCAGTGTTACGACAGATAAAAACACAACTCACACGATTTTGCTTGCGAATACGGCGAGTACTTCAATTCTAAACACACAGCTAGTGGCTGAATTAGGCAGCGATGTAACAATTTCAAAGACAACTCCAGCTGCTCAGATTTCGGGAGGCGAAATCACACTTCCTTTTGCTGAAATTAAAGGACAATCAACAAGCACGTTAATTATTATTACCACGCCAAAAACAGGTAGTGCGGCTGCTCCTTTTGCGGCGCCAAAATCAGTTTCGCTTCAACGTGCAAATGGCGATACTCCAATTATTTTCGCGCAAACAGATTTTGGTTCTGCGACTTCAACCACAACATCAACACCTGCAACGGCTTCAAAAACCGCTGGGTTTTCTTTAACCTCGTCGATCGATCATCCCATGGCGCTTAAAGCTGGTGATGCAATTCCATTTACCATTCACTTTACCAATGGTACGAGCGCGCCTATTAAAAATGCAAAATTTGCCGTTTCTGTTGAAGCGCCATCTAGCAAAAATAAAAGTATTTTTGACTTCTTAAATCTACAATCAACGGGTGATCCACTCGTGATGGGAAATCAACTCACTCCGGATCGTCGCGCCGCAACAATTACCTGGCTTGCAAAAGATGTACCTGATTTGGCAGAAATTGCGCCGGGCGCAAGCGTATCTGTTTTGTTCACAGTAGGTGTAAAAGACGCTGGCAGCTATTCCCCATTTCCAGCAGGTCTTAATGCTTCATTTGTTGCAGCAATTACGGGTGATGGATTTAGTCAGTCAGGAACTCCGGTACAAATGACTTTTGGCGCGCAGTAAAAATTTACTTCAAATAAAAAATCCTACCAACGTAGGATTTTTTATTTGCGCCCGACAGGAGTCGAACCTGTGTTTCCAGCTTCGGAGGCCAGCGTACTATCCACTGTACTACGAGCGCATGCGTTTAGCCGCTCGAACTCCCCAAGTGTACAAAGAATAGCGTAGTCGGTCAATGCCCAAATCGAATGTTCCTGGCGCACTTACCATGCTGCCACCAAAACCCAATTTAAACCGTGTAACGCCCGCGAGTGGGTGCGTTTCATCGTTTTCTGGTGCAACGCCCCACCAATCATACCGTGCAAAACTCTGTTCAATTGCGTACTGCATTGCCGCCGCATGTAACGCGTACGGCCCCATGAGTGCGCGGTCATCGTACGATGAAGCTCCGTGCAAATACGTATATGTGTCACCAAATCCAACATGAAACGAAGTCGCGATAATACGATTTTCGTACCAGGCAACCCAAACGTCCGCTGTTGCAACGAGCGCACGAAGCTCCGCTGCAGGCATAGAAGAAATTCCATGGCGCTCGCCCGTTGCCGTATACAAACTCAAAATGCGATGGAGCTGCTGATGAAGCATCTCGCCGGTCAATCGTACTGCGCGCACGCCGTGTTTTTCTGCAACACGAATATTGTATCGTGTTTTTTCGTGAAAACTTTTGAATAAAGATTCAAAATTATTTCCGAGTAATGTAATCAATGAATGCGTTGGTGAAATTGATTTTCTTTTTTTAAAATTTTCTGGCGCAGCAATTGTTGGCTCAATGCGAAGCACCGTGGCATGACGTTCGTGCTGCAAAACTGAAATAAGAGCGCGCCATTCATTTGCATGTTCGGGCAATACAATCGGCCCTTTTGGACAATACCACACCCAAATACCGTGCGTAATTTTTAACAATGTCCACAGCGACGGCTGATTTGATTCATCGACGATTCGCACCACACGCGCGCCACGCGCGACCAATACATCAGCCCATTTACTGCTTTGTAACACAAAACCCCACGCATTATTTTGCGCGCCAGCGTTCAGAACTAACGCATCCCATTCTTCGTTTGTGCCGCTAAATTTTTTTGCCATGTAATTGTTTGAGTCCCTTGCGAATGAGTTCTTCTGCAGTACCTGTTTCACCCTGCAGAACTTTCGCAGCATCATCTTTTTTAAATCCGAGTTGGACCAATGCTTCAACCGCATCGCGCGTATTTACGTCACCTACATCGGCAAGCAGCACATCAGAAATTTTACCACGCAAATCAAGTACCATGCGTTCAGCAATTTTTTTTCCAACTCCTGGGACGCGCGTTAAAAAATCAATGTCAGCACGCAAAACCGCGGAACGGATTTCATCAACGGTGCCAATCGATAAAATTTGCAATGCAGATTTTGGACCAACGCCACTCACGCCAATTAATATTTCAAAAAAATCTTTGGCGCTTGGTGTAAAAAAACCAAACAACAGCAGCGCATCTTCGCGAACATGCGTGTGGCAATAAATCTCTACTGCGTCGCCGGTTCGCGCACGCGCTGCGTCGGCTACTGACATGTCAACTTCATACCCAACACCATGCACATCTACTAAAACGCGTGTGCCTTTAACCTGCCGAATAATTCCTGACAAAAATCCGATCATGTGTTTTCGCGTACTTGTGCGGCGCGCAATTTATCTTTTAAATCCGCAATTGCCTGCGTCTTTCGTGATACCAAAAATTCTAGTGATTCCTTGATTTTGTTATCTGTTGCGGCAAGCAAACGGTCCTCAGCATCATGCAATTCTCCTTCGGTAACTTCAATTGTTCTGGAAATCATTTCTGATTCAGATAATTTTGCAACGACACTTTTTTTACCAAAAAGGTTTCCCAAAAAACTCATATCAAATTTTTTGTACTAATGGATTTTCTGGATCCATTTTTTTAAGTTCCTGTAAAATGGTGCGCAGCGCATTTTGCAATTCTTCGATTTTTTTAGATCGTTCGATTGCAGCACTTCGCGTAGTATTCACAATTTCTTGCGCCACGGCTTCCGCACGACCATACACATCAAGCAATTCTGGTTTGGTGCTTGCTTTTTTTGCAGCTTGAACATTTGCCAGATCTGCCATTGCCAAATCAAGCGCGTGCTCCAAAGGCAATAAGTTTGATTTTTCAACTTCGATTTTTGTGATGGTATCATCAACTTGATCCAATAATACATCAGCAATGTCATCGTTAGATACCGCTGGCGCCTGAGGCGCTGGAGTTTGAGGTTCGATTGCAGAGACGTCCATAGGTCTTTATTGTACCTTGAATCCGCGCAGCATGTCCACGAGCAGCGCAACGCCCCAACCTGTTGCGCCCTTGGTGCGCACTGGCTTTAGGCGATCGGAATAGGCAACACCCGCGATATCCAAATGTGCCCAATTTTTAGTTGGTGCAAATTCTTGCAAAAATGCCGCGGCGGTATTTGCGCTGCCCCAGCGATCTGTTAAATTTTTGATATCTGCAACTTCTGATTTGATTTGGCATGAAAAATCTTCGCCCAAAGGCATTGGCCATACTTTTTCACCAACTTGTTCTGATGCGGCCGAGATGCGGCGCGTTAATTTTTCGTCGGTTGACCAGAGACCCGCATAAGATTCACCGAGCGCCACCACACAAGCACCCGTTAACGTTGCCAAGTCAATTGCAGCGGCTGGTTTAAATCGACGCGCATAAGACAACGCGTCTGCTAAAATCAAACGGCCTTCCGCGTCGGTGTCCAAAACCTCAACCGTTTTACCAGAATGCATGTGCAAAATATCACCCGGGCGCATTGCCGTGCCAGATGGCAAATTTTCGGTTGCAGGAATAAGCCCCACTACATTTATCGGCAGCTGTAATTTAGCTGCGGCCAAAACCGCGCCCACAACAGTTGCGCCGCCCATCATATCGAATTTCATTTCATCCATTTTGCTGGATGGTTTAATTGAAATACCGCCAGCATCGAACGTAACACCCTTGCCCATCAAGGCAATTGGCGCCGCCCCCTTTTTGCCGCCAGCATATTCCATAATGATAAATGTTGGTGGCTGCGCGCTACCGGACGAAACGCCAAGTAACCCACCCATTTTTTCTTTTTCAATTTCTTTTTTACGCAAAACCGTAACGGCGAGTTTTGGAATATGCTTGCCTAACTCTTCAACTTCCCTCGCAAGCTGTTCTGGGTTCATGTAGGAAGGCGGATGATTTCCCAAATCGCGCGCAAAATTTGTTGCACGCGCGATCGCCGAGCCCGTACTCATGCCAATGGCAAAATCTTTTTGCTGCGGCACTGGAATTCCCTGCCAAAGTAAATCAACAATTGGGTTTGTATGACGATCTTTGTTGGTGTGGTAATCGTGGAACCGATAAATTGCAATATCCGCAAGGCGCGACATTGTTTCACCAACTTTTTTTCCATCAGCAATTTTAAAAAGCTGCGCTGGAATATTTGCAACAACATTTATATATTTTTTGTCTTCGGCCAAACGAATTGCCGTGGCAAATGTCGTAGCAACACCAAGCAATGTAATTTCTTTTTCCTCACCAAGGCCCACAAAAATCGTTGGCTGCCCTTCGATAACCGCAAAAATAGTTTCGCCGGCTTCGGTTGCGTGCGGCAAGCTTGGCGAATTTTTTTGATTTTTAAAAACAGGCGTAATTACAACGGCTGATGGTAGATTTTTTGGTGGATTCTTCATATCTATGTATCCTAGCGGAAATCGCATTTGCGTGCAAATAAAAAAAGACCACCAGAGCCCCTGTGGGTTGGTGGCGCCGAAACTCGTGCTCGTGTCGGCGTTGGCCGGCAAGAAAACGGTGATTTCAGCGGTTGCGAGGCGCCGGCGTTGGAGAAGCGAATCTCCTTCGTCGGCGCCGCGCGTCAGTAGCCGCCGGCGTCGCCGTGGCTACTTCTTGGCGCGGCGCCCGGCGCGGCCGTTGATGGACTGCAGCAGCGATGGCTTGAAGGATAACTCACCCGCATGGTTGCGCGCGGGGCTGGCGGTGGACTGGATCATGACTGACCTCCTTGCTGAAGCGGGTTACCCATCGAGGGGAATACCGCTGGTTGCTGGACAATTGGATTGGGGCCCGTGTGCCTTACTCCTAAAATAACACTCTAGCCTCAATATTTAATCATATCTGGGCTTTTTTGTCAAGACCCGCCCCACCTGTGCTATAATTTCTCAATAAATTATAAAATATGCTTTATCTTGGCGCGGATCACGCGGGTTTTGAACTCAAAGAAGCCATCAAAGAATTTTTAAAACTTCAGGAAATTCCTTTTGAGGATTTAAGCGCTGGACCAATGGTTCCCGGGGACGATTACCCAGTGGTAACAGAAAAACTAAGCCGCAAAGTGCTTGCAGATCCTGCAAACCGTGGCGTTTTGCTGTGTGCCAACGGCGTTGGTGTTTGCATGGCTGCAAATAAACATCCGGGGATCCGCGCGGGCATTGGCTACAACCTGCTTGCTGCCGAAACCATGCGCACCGATGACAACGCAAACGTGCTTTGCCTTGCGGGCAGCGTTTTGCAACCTGATTTTGCGCGTGCAATTGTGCGCAAATTTTTAGACACTGAATTTTCCAATGACGAACGCCATATTCGCCGCCTAGAAATGGTTGCAAAGCTCGAAGTATGACACAAATTATTCCTGCGATCCTTGTACATTCTGCGGCAGAATTTGAGTCGCGATTGCGCACCATTGAGGCCGAGGCGCCCCGCATTCAAATCGATGTTTTAGATGGAACCTGGCAGCCAGAAAAATCATGGGCGGATCCAGGACTCATTGGCCAAATGCTTTCCCCTGCGCATTTTGAGCTGCACTTAATGGTCGCGAATCCATTGCAGCATTTAGACGCCTGGACCGAAACAACCGCGGTCAAAATGGTTTATTTTCATGTTGAACCTGTTGAAGACCCAAAAAAAGTTATCGAGGCAATAAAATTTCACGGGTGGCAAGCTGGCATTGCGGTGGCTCCAGAAACGCCGCTAGCAGACGTCGCGCATCTATTACCCTATGTTGATGACATTTTGTTTTTAACCGTGCATCCAGGCGCCAGTGGACGTCCATTTGAGCAATCGGTGCTCGAAAAAATTGCTGAATGCCGCACTGCAACCCCAACATTAGCGATTACGGTTGATGGCGCGCTCAGCGCTGCAACGATTCCAGCTGCAAAAACAGCTGGCGCCACTCGGTTTATCGTAAATGGCGCGATCTTTAACACGCCAAACCCAGTCGCTGCCCTTGCAACACTCGCCCAGCTCAGTTAAACTCAATACACTATGATGGATTTGATTATTATTGGCGGATCGATCGCCGGAACAACCGCAGCTGTGTACGCTTCACGCCGTAAATTGGATTTTGTGTTACTTGCCAGCGATTTAGGCGGCGAAGTTGCACTGTCTGGCGTGGTTGAGAATTGGCCAACCGTGAATAGCACAACCGGTTTTGAAATGGCGGATCAACTCAAAGCGCAACTCATTTACAATAATGTCACCATCGAAGAAGGATTTACCGTTGAAAAATTAGAGCAGGTTCCAGGCGGCTGGAGCGCAACCGCAACTTCCCTTTCTGGCGTTACTAAAACTTTTGAAGCGCGCGCAGTAATTATTGCAACCGGCGTAAAACCAAAAAAATTGGGCGCGCCCGGCGAAGAAGCAAATTATCATCATGGCGTTACCTATTGCACCACGTGCGATGGACCGCTTTTCAAAAATAAAATTACTACCACTATTGGCGGCGGTAATAGCGCGCTTGAATCGGCGCTCATGATGGCAATGCTTGCAAAAAAAGTGTACGTAATTAATAAAAATGATAAATTCAAAGGCGATCAAATTTTAATTGATAAATTAGCTGCAACGCCAAATGTAGAAATTATTTATAACGCTCTCACGCAAAAAATTGAAGGCGAAGGCGCGGTTAGTGGCGTCACCTTTACACAAAATGGCGTTCCGCGCACCGTGGAATCACAAGGTGTTATGATTCATATTGGCAACAAAGCAAATTCAGCGTTCGTGCCCGCAGAAAAAGATCCGCTTGGTCAAATTATGGTGGACGCGCTTTGTCGCACCAATATGCCAGGGCTTTTTGCAGCCGGCGACGTTACCAATACGCCATACAAACAAATTGTTGTTGCCGCCGGAATGGGTTGTACCGCTGCACTTGCCGCGATTGAATACTTAAACCGCTTGTAAGTGGAGCAGCGCGCAACAAACTGCTATACTGTAAGGACTATGCTCCTTACCGATGCTGCAATTGCAGAACTTGAATCGCACGCAAACCAAATTCGCCAAAATATTATTGCGATGTTGGTTGAAGCTGGCTCTGGCCACAGCGCTGGGCCACTCGGCATGGCTGATGTTTTTACGGCTTTATATTTTGCGGTTGCAAATGTAAATCCAAGCAAGCCACAAGATCCGCTGCGCGACCGAATTTTTTTATCAAACGGACATATTTGCCCCGTGTGGTATGCCACACTTGCACGACGTGGATTTTTTCCACCGGATGAACTTAAAACATTACGAAAATTAAATTCTCGATTACAAGGTCATCCTCATTTGGGTTCACTTCCTGGCATTGAAAACACCGGTGGTCCCCTAGCCCAAGGAATTTCGCAAGCAGTTGGTGCGGCGCTTGGCCTACGCATGGATAATTCCACGGCACGCGTATATTGTTTGGTTTCCGATGGTGAACAAGAAGAAGGCCAAACCTGGGAAGCAATTTTGTGTGCAGCAAAATATCGTTTATCAAATCTAACCGTGATCATGGATCGTAATAATATTCAGATCGACGGAACCACTGAATCCATCATGCCGCTCGAGCCACTGCGCCAAAAATATGAGGCTTTTAACTGGCATGTGATTGAAGCCGATGGCCACAATATGCGTGCGATTATTGATGCCTGCGAAGAAGCTGCGGCAATTCATGAACGCCCAACATTAATCATGATGCATACCATTCCAGGCAAAGGCGTGGACTTCATGGAAAATAATTTTTTGTGGCACGGCAAACCACCTACAAGCGATGAGGCCAAAAAAGCATTGAATGAACTACGCACGCTCGGCGGCGTTATAACTGGTGAACACCAATAATATGTTTGCACTAAATCCAAAAATTTTTGATATCGATGTCGCGTCAAAACCAACGCGCGACGGTTTTGGTACCGGACTTATTGCAGCTGGCGATGCAAATGAACATATCGTTGCCCTTTGCGCTGATTTAATTGAAAGTACCCGCGTTGAAGCATTTGCAAAAAAATATCCAAATCGTTTTTTTGAAATGGGCGTGTCCGAACAAAATATGGCAGGCGTTGCAGCTGGTTTAGCTACAACGGGAAAAATTCCATTTGCCGTGAGTTACGCGGTATTTTCACCAGGACGCAATTGGGATCAAATTCGTGTTTCAGTTGCGTATTCAAATTTGAATGTAAAAATTGTTGGCGCCCATGCAGGGATCTCTGTTGGCCCTGATGGCGCAACTCATCAAGCGCTCGAGGACATTGCGATTATGCGCGTATTACCAGGAATGGTGGTGCTTGTTCCCTGCGATGCGCTTGAGGCCGAGCGTGCAACACGCGCTGCGGCAACCTATGATGGGCCCGTATATTTGCGTTTAACGCGCGAAAAAACACCAATCATCACCACGCCAGAAACCGAATTTGAAATTGGCCGCGCATATGTGGTACGCCCAGGGAAAAATATTTCAATCATTGCATGCGGGCCACTTTTACACGAAGCACTAAAGGCCGCTGAACTTTTGAAAAAAGAAAATATCGATGCCGAAGTAATTAACTGTCCAACCATCTCGCCACTCGATGAAAAAACTATTTTAGGATCGCTCAAAAAAACTGGCGCGGCCGTAACCGTTGAAGAGCACCAAATTAGTGGTGGATTATTTGGTGCCATTGCTGAATGCAGTGCACGCAGCACATTTCCTGTGCCAATTCAGCCGGTTGGTATGCCAAATTGTTTTGGCGAATCCGGAACTCCAACAGAACTTTTAGAAAAATACGGGATGACCGCGGCTGATATTGTAAGAGCGACAAAAAAGGCTTTAAAGTAGATTTCTATGGACGGGGGTTGACAAAATCACCGTCTTTTGATATTTTATACACAAGTTGACCTGCCTTAGGGCCGTTAACTGCACGCGCATGCGTGCGATAGTGGGGTTACCTGGCGTAATGCCGGATTGAGCGCCATATCCGCAGCTCTTGGCCAACAGTTTGTCAGCGCTACGCTGATGCCAAAGCCCAACTTCTTAACCTGAAAACCTTGGCGTATCAACCAAGGGAGAGTAGGGAGCGGAGGGTTACCAGGTATAGTCAGCGGGTACAATACCCGACGACTCCTTTTCCGCGCTTACTGCGGAATAAAAAATGAAGCAGAGATGCATGGTGTGCGTCCTCACACCTCCCACAGAAAGATCGCTGCGTCCGTGGTGATAATAACAGATGGGGAAAATCCGCCTTTGACAAAGCGGAAATGGGTGTTAATGGGATTTTCAGCCGATAGGTTGACGATACCAAAGACTAACAAGTCACAAGACCTCCAGAAACCAGCCGTTTAATTTCGGAAGGTTACTGGAGGCATTTTTTATTTAAATTATTTCCAGCCAAAAAGTTTGATTCTGTCGGAAACCATTTGCTGTACTGCATCACGGCCGGGACCAATTAATTTGCGCGGGTCCGTAATATCGGTATCGGTCATTAACTCTTGGCGTACGGCGCCAGTAAATGCCAAACGAATATCTGAGTCAACATTTATTTTTGAAATACCAGCTGCAATTGCGCGCTGAATTTGATCTTCGGGGACGCCAACCGCATCGTGTGCGCGACTGCAATCATTAAGCGTTTCACATTTTTCGTGGATGCGCTCGAGCAACACATGTGGCACACAACTTGCACCATGCAACACAAGCGGAATCGAAGAAATCGCGGCGATTTCTTCCAAGCGCGCAATATCAATTTTTGGTGTTACACCGCGAGGATATTTAATCAGTCCATGCGCCGTGCCAACTGAAATAGCAAGTGCGTCGCATTTGGTGTCGGCAATAAATTGTTTTACTTGTTTTGGATCGGTAAATGCAGCTTCGGTGCTGCGCAGTTTATCTTCAACTCCCAAAATTGGGCCGAGTTCTGACTCCACACTCATGCCACGTTCATGTGCCATTTCAACAATGCGTGATGTGATGCGAACATTTTCTGCATACGCCAAATTTGAAACATCAATCATGACACTTGTGTACCAACCCGACTTAATAGCTTTTTCAACCAGCGCTGGATCACGACCATGATCTAAATGCAAAACCACGGGAATTTTTTCATGTATTTGCGCGGCAACATGCCCAATAGCTGCCAGATATTCCATGCCACCGTATTCAATTGCACCTTCAGATGTTTGAATTACGACTGGGGCACCAAGCGCATCAGCAGCTTGCACAATTGCCTGCGCTAATTCCAAATTGGAAAAATTAAATGCACCAACTGCATATTTATTTTTTCGCGCCGCGGGTAATACCTTATTTAAATTTACTAACATATTATTTTACTAAATGTGGGGTACCAATTTTATATTTTTTTATGAAATTTTTTATTTGCGCCATGCTCAGCAACCCTGTTTGTGGACCAATATGCATGATTACCGAAGAAGCATTTGCGGAGCCAATGCGCATTGCCTCAGGAATAGATTTTCCTTGCAGCCGCGCTGCCATAAAACCAGCTGCAAATGAATCACCTGCACCGGTCCGTTCTACAACCTTAGTTTTTGGTACTCCCAAAAAATACATTTGCTGACTATCGGAGACAAATGCACCATTAGCGCCATCCGTAATAATTACGGTACGAACACCAAGATTATGAAATAGGCGTGCGTGCTCTGCAATACTCCCATGAACTGCCAAGATGCGCGCAGCTTCCTGTTTATTTATAAAAAGCATTTCCGTAACTGCCAAAACTGAACGCATTTTTTCAAGGCCAGCGTTCATTTGGTACGTGCCCGGATTAAATCCAAGTCGCGCGCCCGTTTTTTTAACGTATGCCGCTACTTGATTATTTAATTTTTCATGATTTAAACCTACGCTGGTGTAATATACCGCTTTTGCTTTTGGCATTTTTGGTGGCAATGCATAAACACGTGGCGAATGATATACAAAAATTGTGCGTTCACCCTTAAAACTCAATACCGTCGATGCGTTTGTCTGTGTTTTTTTATCTTTTTTTACAAATGCGGTATTAATTCCCTCTTTTTTTAAGGCATCAATGATCCAATTACCACTTGGGTCCTCGCCCACAGAAACTACAAATGCATTTTTAAACCCAAAACGTGCATTTGCAATTGCATTGTTGCATGCATTTCCGGCGACTGTGCGATGCAAACTTTGAACGGGCAACTTTTCGCCGTATGGAAAACACAGTTCGCATTCTTCTGATTTAATGGTACATTTAACCTGCGCTTCGTGAAGAAACAAAAACGTATCAATCGTGGCATCGCCAATAGAAATAATGTCGAACTTCATAGTGAAGACATTATATCAGAAAATCGGGTATACTAATGCATATGGAGCAAAATAAATTTCTGCATACTGGTTTGCCAGAAGCACCGACGCACACAAATACACCATATGATCGCGTGCAAAACGCACTTTTGGGAAAGATTGGAACGGCACTTGGTGCAGCTGTCATACTCATGGGCGCAAGCTCCTGTAAGGAAGATGTGCGTGCAAAACACATGGTCAGTGAAACCAAAGATGAAAATGACGAAATAAAATTTAATTTACGTAAAATTTCACCAGACGAATCACCATTTTTTGTGTTTCATAAAAATGGCGATTTCACCGAGGCAGAGCGCGCTGACCAAACTAAGAAATTACCTAATGGTGAAATTATTTTTGAGGATACGGGGTTATTGTTTTATCATGCAGTGCATGGCGATACACGAGCAAAAATTATTGAAAAATTTTCGAAATATCCTGAGTTTGCCTATTTTAATAAGCAGCTTGCAAAAACAATTTCCATAAATATCCCGGATACCGAGTTGCGTGAATTAATTAAAACTGAAAAAGACGCTTGGATACCACTCCCCCACGAAAACAAAGATCGTTATATAACTGATGAAGATTTTTGCATCTACGCAAGTGCGGCACTTGCAGAACTTCAAACGGATCCATTGTATGGAACGATGATCGCTCACATATTGGAACAACCTGGCATGTCACCAGAGTTATTTATTCGCTCACTTTTAGCAATCGCGAAACAAGAAGCTGGTGGTGCGCCACTTGGTTCGAGCGAAGTCTTTCGCTGGGAGGGTCATGACGGCCATCATGAATACTCATTTTCAATATTTCATGTGCTCATGACAGGTCCCGGAATCAGCGCTCGCCGCAATTTAGGACTTACCGAGGGACAAACGTATCACCCACAAAATGCGGTAAAACTATTTGTGGCATATTTATATGAAAAGACGATGGAATCATCGCATGATCCAGCCCTAGATTTTCCTTTTACTGAAAAAAGCCTAGAAAATTTTTCAACATTTTACAATGGAAGTAGATGGAAAAAAATTAATCCGGATTATCCCAAAAATATTTATAATTTTTATGTTGCCTCTGATCAAATTGTGCATGCCGCTCTTTTAAATACACAAAATCACGTACCAAAAATAATCACCTCCCCATCTCTACCCATTGGTACTCAAACGGAAGCCCGTCCCAAATAAATTATTCTTTATAATTCACAATCCAATCCTTTAAAAACTTTGTCGCACGCACATCGTCTTTGTTGTATTGAATAATCGTATTTAGAATTTCACGATCATTTGTTTTGAGCCATTCTTCATACCAAAAAATACTTTGTGCGCCACCAGCTTTGGCGCTATCCCAATGAAATCCAAGAAATTTTCCGATTTGTTTGAGGCCGTAAAAATATAAGGGGAAAACAAAATTATCTTTTACGATGTCATTGAGATCAAAAAGTTTGCCGGCGAACGCGGCCAAGATTACATGATCTATTTCCGACATGTCGCGACCGTAGCGGCGTGCAAGCATGGTCAGGCGCGACTTTTCGTAGGTTGCATAATGAAAAATCACCATATCTGTTGGCAAGCCCGCGAGCCAATCTAAAAATTCACGCCACATTTTGCGTTCGTCTTCGGGTTTTTCTGCAACAAATGCCTTATATTCATCAGGCGCGCCATTTTTGCCTTCTATTAAAAATCCAAATAAATATTCAAGTCCTAAAAGTGGATCGCCTTCGATATCGAAATGCACAATATTTGCGGCCGTTGGCATTTTTACAGGTTTACGCAAAATTATTTTTTTTGTTTTCAATGATTCTGCTTGCATTTTCATGCGCTCTAATCCACCCTTTTTTAAAAATGGAATTGAGTCGCCTAATATTTCTGGATCAATGTGGCGGGCGTCTTCGACGGTATTAATTCCCGCTTCGTGCAGCGCTCCAAGGGCGCGTTTATCGACTTTATACAAAAGTGCGATGTCGTCGGTCGCTTCAGCCTGTTCAACACAACACGCATACCATGGGCTGTTCATGCAGGATTTGGTGAGCTGCAGCGGTGGCTTTTCGCCACCAATAATTGCTTCGATTTTTTCTAAAACATCAAAAAATTTCTCCATGAAATTATCAACGGGGAACGAAATAAATTCGTGTGAAGCGGTGATGATATGCCCTTGCTTTGGGCGAACACCCAGCGCAATTTCCAGCAAAAGCGCGTACAACACGAGCTGATATTTATATTCATCTTTCAATTCATAGCCAGATTTAATATCAACAGGTTCGTACTGCCACGCGCCAAATTTGCTTTTGCCTTCCACACGCATGAGCAAATCCGGTATGCCCTGATACGTGCGATCCTGGAGATACGCATGATAAATAAAGTCTGCACCAGCGGCCATAGCCTTTTTGGTCTGTTCCAATCCCTGCTGCCAATTTGCCGCCACAATCGTGACCACCTGTTTTTCATTGGTAAACTCCGCCATGAATTTTTCTTCATTCGCCACGCCCTGTTCGAGTAACTTTTTTTGAAGCTCGCCAAATTCACCCCGTTTTGTTTCGTCGCCAAAACGCTCAAACCACGGCCAGTGCGGGCACGTAAAATACTGATAAAAAATTGATGGGGAGATGTGTTCCATGGGAATAGCTTATGCTATTTTTACGGTTTGGTCAATATAACAAAAAGATACTCGCCGCGGTGACGAGTATCTTTTTTAAAGCTTTAAAACCTACTTTAAAGCCTCTTCAACACGATTTGCATGCGCTGCCTCTAACGCCGTTAATTCTTCATGAAGTTTCGCAAGTTTCTTTGTCGCCAACTCCGCCAATTCTAGAGCTTCCGAATCTGTTGGGTCCGCAATTGCTGCATCCATATTCACTGCATATTGTTTTTCATATGAAATGATATGCTGCTTCAAATTGAGAATCTTTTGCTTTGGAGTTTCAGAACCATCTGAATTTGTCCAAATACCTTCTCCTTCAACTTTTGCCTCTTCTGCAACCGCAGCAATATCCTCTGCTCTTTTTCCGTCAAATGCCATATTATTATGATTAAATGTTCCAACATTACTAATATGAGCATTTTACCCCCCCCTGAAATGGACTGTCAAATCAATTAAGCTCCAATAATGTAAAGATTCTCGCGTGCGCGCGTGATGGCCGTGTACAACCAGCGTCGCCATTGTTCGTCATCGGATTTTTGAAAACGTTCTTCAAACAGCACAACGGTTTTAGCCTGACTGCCCTGCGCTTTGTGAACGGTGAGTGCATAACCAAAATCAAATTTGTCACCCAAGTCCTTGAATTTAACGCCTTTGATCTCATCGATCAGTGTTGGCGCACCGAATTGATCCTTAATAATCAGTCCATTAAACGTTCGTCGCTCTTCTGGGAAATCAATGCTCGCTTCGTACCAATGTTCTTTGTGTGGCGTCAGTTCCGTAATGTAACCGGTCATGCCGTTGTAAATTGGCGCATGCACTAAATCGTAATTATTTTTTAAACATACAACTTTGTCGCCAACTTCTGGAGTTGCATCTTCGCGGCCCATTTTGGTACGGATTGCCGCGTTAATTTGAGTGCGCGTTTTATTGCGGCCGCACAAAATCATCATGTCGTCGTGATAATTTTCGAATAAATGATCGATGACATTATTAATTTCGCTTGGGTCATTTACTTCGTGCGAAAATTTACGCACACTTTTGGAATATGTGCCGGCGCGCACCGTGCCAGTAAGTCGCGCTTCATGCGCAATCTGAATAATCGGATTATTTTCTGCCTGACGATGGATTTTTTCTAAAACGATATGCGGCTTTTCCATTAAATTAAATTTTCCTGAGATCGGCGGCAGCTGTCCGTGGTCCCCGAGTGCAATAATTGGAATATCACATGCCAATAAATCATCCCAGATTTCGCTGGTGACCATGCTGGCTTCGTCCACAATAATTAATTCGGCTTCCACGGTTTTGGCGCGCTTCCAATACATTAATTTTCCGTCTTTATCGGTATGCGCTTTGTATAACAGCGAATGAATTGTGCCGCATGAATCTTCTGGGTATAACGATTTTGATGCCTCCAAAGTGCCGCGCAAAACTTGACTCGCTTTGCCCGTAAATGCAACAAATGCAACCCGTGTTCCCGCATTTTTACGACGAATTTCTTTGCGTAAAATACTGATGAGTGTTGTTTTGCCCGTGCCAGCAAAACCTCCAAGCGTAATCGATTCACCGACAGGCTTAATAGACCAATCAAATAATTGGTCAAAAGCACGCTGCTGATCTTCTGATAATTGAATTTGAGCCATTACAATTAAAACGTTCCGGCAGTTCTGAATGTGCGAATTACGCCACGAACAACCCCTTGGATAATACAATCTTTAACAAAAATAGGCTTAAGGCGTTTATTTGCCGGTTGCAAACGAATACGATTTTTCTCGCGGTAAAACTTTTTGAGCGTGGCATAGGTATTGTCTAAAAGCGCAACAACCACATCACCATCGTGTGGGCGATTCGTGCGTTCTACCACTACAAAGTCACCGTCAAAAATGCCTTCTTCGATCATGGAGTCGCCGCGCACCTTAAGCGCGTAGGAATTCATTCCGTCCATGACGAGGTTAGATGGTACCACGATTGTCTCTCTGTTTTCTAGGGCCTCAATTGGCTCACCAGCGGTAATGAGGCCCATAAGTGGGATCCGCACCGCACTACCCCGCTGAAAGGCTTTAATGGTCAGCTCAATCTGTTGGCCAACTTTTTTTAAAAAACCCTTACTAACCAAACCAGACACGTGCTCTGCAATGGTTGCCGGCGAGGAAATACCTAATTCCTCGGCCAATTCGCGATATGTTGGCACGCGATCGTTCATTTTATAAAAATTGACCATTTTGGCAAGCAGCTCTGACTGCTTTTTGGTAAGCATGGTAGATTTCATAGTGATTTTAGTATGACCGAACAGAAACCGAATGTCAAATGTGGATAATCGGTGCATGGTATACTTATCTATATGTCTATGGATTCGCCGAAAACTTTATCAAACAAACCTTCCGCCATTTTTATGCGTGTTGACCGCATGCGTCAAACACTTGATGATGTCTCGAATAATCCAAATTTAAAATCACGCGCTCCAGAAGC
Source organism: Candidatus Magasanikiibacteriota bacterium (assembly GCA_903893485.1). Classification (GTDB taxonomy): domain Bacteria; phylum Patescibacteriota; class Patescibacteriia; order Magasanikbacterales; family 2-02-FULL-50-9b; genus 2-02-FULL-50-9b. The sequence continues at coordinate 28,182 of CAITMK010000012.1, read as the reverse complement.
AATTGCACGAGCCCAAAAACTTTTGGGAGAATTAAAACTTGATGCAAAAGATCCTCATGATGCCGAAGAGTTGAGTCGGCTGGCTTCATATATAACCAAGGCGGAGCAGTCAACAAAGCCTGCCGCTGAAGTTGCTGCAGAAAAAGTTGCTGCAGACGTAACAGCAGAGGCTGCTACAAAAGCGCTTGTAGAAACACACAATGCTGAGCTCATACGAACCCCGACCAAATATGATCCTGAGACTTATAGCCAGCGAATGGCGCGCATCACAAATGCCTTTGAACCGACTAGGGATTTTGGCCAAGCAGCATAGGCTTGGTACCAAATAAATTTTCAATACGCGAACCAAAATTATCACTTTCTTTGGAAGTGATAATTTTTAATTTGCCACTTCCCTCACTACCGCATTTAGCTATAACTTCTGCTGCAACTGCAAATGCTGGGTCAATAATTTCAAAATTTGTAGGCAAAAATTCTGTAAATATGCCACGCGCAAATGGATAGTGTGTACACCCTAATAAAATTGCATCTGCTCGTGCTGCCTTGATTTTTTCACACGCCGCAAAAACTTCTTCCCTAATTATTTCAGCATTATCGTATTCGATTGCGAAAGCTAATTTCGGACACGCAATCATTGTCGCTTGAATTCCAACGGCGGCGCAAGCACTATCATAGATGCCAGATTCAACAGTCGCGGGCGTCGCGACAATTGCAACGCGTTTAACTTGGCGCGCAAGCAATTCCCTTACCGCCGGGCCAACCATTTCGATAATTCCTTCATCTGGCATGAGGGGCCGAATGACTGACGCGGAAATACTATTACACGCGCTCACCAATTGTGTAGCTCCGGCGGCGCGTAATATTTTAAATCCCCGTAACGTTAAATCAAATAATTCTTGCGGTGATTTTGCGCCATATGGCATGTTTGTAAGATCGCCAAAGTAAACAATATCTAGCTCTGGCGCGACTTTTTTAATTGCAACTAAAACAGAAAGTCCGCCCGAGCCAGAATCGAAAACACCGATCACACCGTTCCAAAAATGACTTTTTCAATTTCATCGGCAACAATTTCTGGACCCGGAAGCGTATCAAAATTTATATCTTCAAAGCCAGGACGCCCGCGAAATTGTGATTCCGCAATTTTACCGCGCATCAGTGGTGGATGAGAAATATGCACATGAACTCCGGGATGTTTCGCTGCAAATTCTGCTGACAAAGCATCGACGCGCTGCATTGACGCAACATATTCTTCTTCACCCGTGCGACGTGGATCTTCCGGCGCAAATAGCGCTGCTTGCGAACTAATATTTATTACAAAACTTCCTGGAATAATCAAATCGTGAAACGCGTGAAGTATGAATTCTTTACTATCAGCATTCAGTGTCATTAAATTAATATCGGACGGATCCCAACGAAACGTACCGGCTGCGTTAACTAATACATCGATTTGGCCAGTCACAACGGAGATATAATTTTTTACCTCAGCAATCGCACCCTCGTTTGAAACATCAACGCTAAAAACAGAAATATTTTCGCCGCCACCGAGCGCCGTATGAGCTGCAGCTAATTTTTCTTTGTCGCGCGCTAAAAGGATTACATGCATTCCATGGCCTGCGAGCATTTGCGCCACGGCAAATCCAACACCTTCAGAGCCGCCCGTTACAACTGCATATTTTTGTTCTGTCATAGTGGATTTATTGTAGCATAAAAAAACGCCGCACGCTGCCAAACTGGCAACATACGGACGTTGGACACAAAGGGTGTCCGTTACTGCAGCGGCCACCACCCACGGATGAAAGGCCAGAGCGTCGCCTCGGCATGCGCCTGAGGCGTCCAAATTTCCTGACTCTCATGCACGAAACCGAGACCCTTGTACTTCTCGGCGGTCGCGCCCTGGACGAGCTGGCACGGCCAGACGAACACGTGCTCAGCCAGGAATGGATTGACATTCTCGCCACGCATCCAAACCTGCAGCTGACTCACGCGAGTCTCAAGCTCCCGCATGCTCGTGCGATAGCCGATCTGGCTCTGTACATCCGCCTCCGGCAAATGCGTGACCATGGACCCCACAACAACGAGGTGGTGGACGTACTGCGCGACCGCGTCGATGACGCTGGTCTTGAGCTGCCAGTTTGGGCGATTCGCCGCGTACGCTGGCTCGCTACCCTCATCCGGCACCGCGCAGCCCGCAGCCAATACAAGTAAATCAATTTGATTCACCGTCTGCTGCAGCCAGCCTTTGAGCACATCAAGTTCGGCCGGGTTGCCCGGATCGAGCTCGATGGTGCTGATTGGCCCGCCTGGCGTGTCGCTGAGATCCAGATCGAGACGAACCGCGGCAAGCCGCTGAGCGCCCCGGTTCACCAGGACTAGATGATGCAAGGGCGACATGCGCCGAATCATTGCCGCAACACCCTTGCCGACGTCACCGATACCCACGATCATTGCCACAGGTTTGCCTTGCGCTGCCACAAATGCAGCTTCGAGCGCAAGGCGAATTTGATGAGACCGTTCAAAATCCATTAGAAACCTCCATCGTGGTCGCGCCACATGATGAATACGTTAGCATTTTTATGAATGCGCGTCAATATATCACTTCGTTGTCTGTTCGTGGTATACGCGTTCAACATTTACTTCCCAAATGTTGTGGCCCGCATTATCGCACAGATTTTCAACGGCATATTTTGCCGTAACCATAGCATGATCCTGGTTGTTATATTTGTGCATGCCGTTGCGGCCTACCGGAAACAAGTTTTTAAATTCTGCAAGCGTCGCACGAATTTGCGGCATTGCTGCTTCGTAATCTGGATCGTAGGTTGGATATGCTTTTGGCATACGCACCACGCAGCCATCCGTAATTTCGGCCCGCTTTGCCAAACCAATTCGCACCAATTCCTGCGCGGCCATATTTACCAATTCATGATCAGGCATACGCCACATTTTTTCGGTATCGAACAAAAAATATTCCAAACCCAAACAAGTTTTAGTTTGATCTGGCACCAATTCTGGCGACCAATTTTTAAAATTTTGAATGCGGCCCATGCGCACATTTGGATCGTGAATATAAATCCAATTGTCTGGAAACATGTCGGCCTTATTAATGATAAGTGCAACCGTTAAAAAATCGCGGTAATGCAATCGGTCTGCGGCAGTAATTGCATCTGGCGGCAACGCTGGCGAAAAAATATGAAACAATTCGCGCAGCGGCATGGTTGAAATTACCGCGCGACATTCTGTGGTATGTAAAATTTTTCCGATTTTATATGTCACACTGGTGACTTCACCATTTTCGTGATGCAAAATTGTTGGCTCTGCATTGTAATGCAATGTAACCAAACCGCTGACCAAAAGTTTGGCCGCTAATTTTTCCCACATTTGGCCCGGACCAAGCCGTGGATAATAAAATTCTTCTATGAGCGATGTAAATTTATTGCTTGTTGGCAAAAGCGCGGACTTTAACATGCCCCAAATACTCATGCCTTTGATACGCTGCGCTGCCCACTCGGCGCGGATTTCGCTCGTTGGAATTCCCCACACTTTTTCGGTGTACGATTTAAAAAAATGATGAAATAATCGTTCGCCAAAATGATTAACGATATAATCTTCAAATGTTTCTTCGGTTGGGCGCTTAAACAATTGTGCCTTACCAAAACTCCACATTACGATAACCGATTCTTTGAACCCAAATTTGCGGAGCGCTTCGAATGGTTTAATTGGGTACGTATAAAATTCGCGACGATAATAAATGTGGCTTTGGCGCGGACGGCGTAAAAAATCGTCGCCCATTATTTTTTTCCAAAATTCCATGACCCACGGCACGCGCGTAAAAAAACGGTGGCCGCCAATGTCAAAGCGGTATCCCTTGTATTCGTCAGTGCGGGCGATGCCGCCAACACGCCCAGTTTTTTCCAGGATAATCACAGGGACGCCGCGATCCACCAGCTCGGAGGCGGCAGTAAGGCCAGCCGGGCCGGCACCGATAATGACTACGGGCTTATTCATATTGTGGGTATCTTACTGGTGAAAACCTCGTCCGTCAATCTATTTTCCAATACGCCAAGCCCCCACATATGCCATGGCAAGCGCGTCAGCCGCATCGTCAGGTGTTATCTTTTCTTTCATACCAAAAACTAGTCGAACCATTTCTTGCATTTGAAATTTTTTAGCGCCGCCAAACCCAGTAAAACCGGACTTAATTTGAGAATTCGTCAGCTCCAAAACAGGGATTTTTAACTCGGCAGTTGCAAGCAAAAGCACGCCGCGAGCCTCAGAAACCTTAAGTGCCGTAGTGGTATTCTGCGCAAAATATAATTTTTCCAAAATCACGGCCGCTGGTTTATGTTTTTTTAAAATCGCTTTAATTTCCTGATAAATTTGCAAAAGACGCTCGGGCAAATCGTCTTTTGGGTTAGTTTCAATACAACCCCATTCCTGCGCCGTAACCGTTCGGCCTGTGCGATCTACCACACCCCAACCAACGCGATGATAGCCCGGGTCAATTCCAAAAATAATCATATTTGTACTTACACAGTAGCAAAAAAGTACCACTCTTGACAACGCCCACAGATGTGAGACAATGGCTTTCCCCCTTAAATCATTTTGGGCGGGAACCTCGGGAGGAAGGCATGCAATTGTATCGGAAGGTGGACCGCTTTTTGCGGGACGGATTTATTGGCCTTACGGGCATCGTGATTGTGTACATGATCATGATGACCACCAAACACATGACGGTCGACGACATTCCGGAACTGCGCAAAGCGGTCGGGCTGTTCGGCGGCATCATGTGCGGCTGGAATATCATGCACGAACTGCAAAACAACGGCTTTGCCATGTTGGCGATTTGGCTCCTCGTGGCCGTTGGCTGCTGCGCTTTGATCTGGCAACTGCCGATCGCGTTGCTGTGTTTCTTCCTCATGTACGCGTCGTCCAAATGGGCGCGCGTGCTCTACTGGGTCACCAACGAACGGATCATCACCTGAGCCATCGGCCTTGGCCACAACCCGGATGTTCGCACATAACTCGTGCGCCATCCGGTATTTTTTTATCCCGCATTTGTGTAAACGCTTTCGACGTCTTCGGTGCTTTCCAATGCTTCAATAATTTTTTGAATTTTTTCGTTTTCTTCTTCGGTAAAATGTTCTGGATTTTTTGGAACCCAATCAAGTTCTGAATATTGCGTTGCGATTCCCCACTCTGCCAACCGCTGCATCACAATCCAAAATTTTTCAGTGAGCGTATAAATGGTTGTACCGCCATCTTCTTCAATAAAATCAACCGCGCCATCGTCGATTAATTGCAGTTCTTGATCTTCTGAAATTTTTTGGTCAACGCGAATCACGCCGCGGCGATCAAACATCCATGCTGCGCTGCCCGATGCACCCATTGCGGCGCCTTGCTTTACCAGCGCATTTTTAACATTTCCTACAGAACGATTTGTGTTGTTTGTTGCGCATTCGATTAAAATCGCAAGACGGCCTCCAAGCCCTAAACCATCGTACATAACTGACTCGACATCATCGGCGCCGCCAGTGCCCGCGCCTTTGGCGATTGCGCGATCAATGTTTTCTTTTGGCATGTTCACGCCGCGCGCCTTTTCGACCGCAACGCGTAATTTAAAATTTTTCACAGGATCGGGCCCGCCACCTTCTTTGGCAGCAATTGCAATTAGCCGCGCGTATTTTGCAAAAATAACCGCACGACGCTTATCTGCAACGCCTTTCGATGCTTGAATTGTTGACCATTTTGAATGCCCTGACATGGCATAATAATACCAGGAACACAAAAAATGTTCAATGCAAAAAAGCCCCGTTTCCGGGGCTTTTTACCTTCAAAAAATTATTTTGCTGAATAAATTGTTAGTGCTGAAATACTACTCATCAAATCTATTTTCATTTTTTCAAGACTTGCAAGCTGTTGCGCCCAGTATGTACCTTGAATATCACTTGTCTTAATTGAAGATGGTTTTTGCACACCAATAAAGTCGCCTGTTGTATAACCGTTCAACGAAACATTTTCCACGCCATATTGTTTCGCCAAATCATCCGTTGCTTTTTGAATACCGGTTTCAACGCGATAACTATACATTGAATATGTGGAACTTGGATATGCCATCACCTTGTTTTTGCCTGTCAAACGATTCATTACAATGAGCTGCAAAATAAAATTATCCGTGCGAGTAGCTGGCAATAATATAATTTCATCACCTTCAAGTGCTGTGATTTTTGCGCCCTGATCTGTTACAGAAATTTTTCTTGCTTTATTTTTTTGCATTGAATATTCCCACACACTTGTCAGTAAATTGGTTGGGCCATCGGATACGGTCGCAACTAAATTTTCACCATAAATACGTGCTGCACTTATTGCGCCTGGAATTGTAATTTTTTTCGTTTTACCCGTCGTTATATTTAACAGTCGAACGGTCGAACTATTTTTATCGATTTTTTCAATATTTGCAATATAATGTGAGCCTGAGACAAAACTCATAACACCACGCAATAACTTGATATTCCATTCTGATTCTGTAGACAAGCCTTGAATTGGTTTTAATGGTAAATTTACCAATATCGATTTATTGTGAACAAGATCAAAAATGGTTCCGCTTGTAGCTTTTGCGCCGTTAAAAGCCAGATCAATTGTTTGATATTGAGCCTGGATATTACTAATCCGTGAATCACTCTTATTCTGTTGCGTTAAAAGAATGCGATTCTTATTAGTTTTAAAATCAAAATAATTAATTTTCTGTGTTACCGTTTTTGAATCGGTACTTACGGTATTATCTATCCATGCTAATCCAGCTGGGCCGAGTGACCACGTCGGAGCCCTAATCATACCCAAGTGTAACTCATGATCTTGAGCTGGAATTACAAACTCTTCCTTTGGATTATGTAAGTTGTAAACATGAATTTGAATCTTTTCGCTTCCCTGTTCAAGCTGCAATTCATCTAACGTAAATGTGTGTGCCAACACTTCTGCAAACTTAGATTCAAATTCTGGGTGTGCCGCAACTATCTCACTTGATGATGTCGCGGCTGCCATATCTGGATATTGATCGGCAACTTTCTGCACCATTTCTTTAATCGAATCAATCAGTTTTGATCTTTCAACAACATTTACAACCGTTTCCTCTACTGCAACGCGGCCATTTGAAATCTGTGGATTATGCCATGCACGTAACTGCGCTGCATCTTGTGCAGGGCTTATCATTTTTTGAGCAAAACCAGCCATTGGTAATGCTGTGGTAAGCGCCTGCTTATCCGCTGGGGTAAAATCATTATACCCAATTCCAGGATTAGCAGCTGTTGTATCTGCATACGCAGCCGCAGGCATTATTAAAATACTTAGAAGTATTATTTTTGAAAGAACTTTTTTCATATTATTTACAGTATATCATAATACAAAAAAGCCCCGTTTCCGGGGCTTTTTCTAATTTCGAGCGAAAATTATTCCGCAGCGACTTCTGCTTCTACGACTTCTTCATCACCCAGCGCTAATGCTGCTGCGGCGCGTTCTTCGTAGCCAGTACCTGCTGGAATTAAGCGGCCGATAATTACGTTTTCCTTAAGACCTTCAAGGAAATCAGTTTTACCGGTAATTGCAGCGCCGATCAAAACACGTGCGGTGTCTTGGAAAGACGCAGCTGAAAGGAATGACTGAGTTGAAAGTGAAACCTTAGAAACACCAAGGAACAATTCGCGACCCAACGCACTCTTTTCGCCTTTTTTAACTTTCACATTCGCATCAAAGATCTGAGCCTTTTCAACGATTTCACCTGGAATCATGTCTGTTTCGCCAGCTTCCGTGACATACACACGGCTAAACATTTGGCGCAAGATAATTTCGACGTGTTTATCGTTAAGCTTCTGACCTTGTGAAGAATAAATATCCTGAATTTCTTTAAGGATATAAGTTTGTACAGCTTCTTTACCCTTAAGTTCGTGCAACTCGTGAAGTTCAATGTGACCTTCGGTAAGTGCATCACCGGCATTAACCATGTCGCCATCGCGAACAGTTAATTTGTAACCAATTGGAATGATATATTCTTTTTCGTTGCCACCTTCGAACACAACGCGCACTGCTGCGTCATCAACTTTGGCAATACCCGCATGCTGCGCTTCGATTGTTTCACCACTTGCGCGGTTCATGAGCTTGGCACCCTTTTTAACTTTTTTGCCGTCCTTGATGTATGCGGTGTCACCTTCTTCCAAACGGTAACGTTCTTCATCAACACCTTCAAAACGCAATTTCACAATCTTCTGACCACGACGGCCTTCGAAAATGCGGCGTCCGGTTGGTGATTCGATTACGCGGCCATCAGCTGACAACACTTCAACCTGACCTGCAACATCAGCAACGATTGCTTTTTTCTTTGGAGCGCGAGCTTCAAACAATTCTTCAACACGTGGCAAACCTTTGGTGATATCAGTACCTGCCACACCACCAGTATGAAAAGTACGCATGGTAAGCTGTGTACCTGGTTCACCGATTGATTGTGCAGCGATAATACCAACTGCCTGACCAAGACGAACTTCTTTGTTGTGGCCAAGATCCCAACCGTAACATTTCACACAAATACCCTTTGGCATGCGACACTTGAGCACGGTGCGAACCTGAATGTTATCAACCTTATGTGCATCGATTTGGCGACATGCTTCTTCGTTGATAATGGTACCCTTTTTAGTAATAATTGTTTTTTCTCCTGGAACTTTGATATCCGCAATTGAGAAACGACCAAGTACACGTTCGGTAAGTTTTTCACCGATCTGTTCAGAATCTGCACGAGTAAGAAGTACGCCGGCTGTTTCTCCACAATCATCTTCCAAAACAACCACGTCTTGTGCAACATCAACCAAACGACGAGTCAAGTAACCTGCATTCGCGGTACGAAGTGCAGTATCAGACAAACCTTTACGCACACCGTGAGATGAGATAAAGAATTCAAGCACATCGAAACCTTCTTTAAATGAGCCCTTAACTGGAAGTTCGATAATGTCACCCGATGGAGACTGCACCAAACCTTTCATACCGATAACCTGCGCGAGCTGGCCCCATGAACCACGAGCACCCGATTCAATCATCGCGTACACTGGACCGAATTTGTCGAGCACATCGCGGTTACCTGCTACGATACGATCTTTAATATCTGTCCAAACTTCAATAATTTTGCTGTGACGTTCATTCTGGGTAAGCAAACCTTCAGCGTATTGAACTTCAATTTCTGCGATGCGGCGATCACCACCAGAAAGCATTTCTGCCTTGTGAATGAGCTTTGGAAAATCGTCCATACCAAGTGAATAACCAGATTTGGTAACGTAACGGAAACCAAGATCTTTCACGCGATCGAGCTGTTGAGCAGCGCCGATTTCACCAACTTTTTCGAGAACAAAACGGATAATTTCACCCAATTTCTTCACGGTAATAATTTCGTTGTACCAAGGAAGCTGTTCGTGCAAAATTTCGTTGAAGAAGATGCGACCGATACAAGTTTCGACAAGCACATTTTCGGTGTTGCCCATGCGATCATTCGGTGTAAAACGCACTTTGATTTTTTCCTGAAGCTTAATGCTACGTGATTTGTATGCAAGTGTCGCTTCTTTTGCAGAATAAAACGCGCGAAGTGGCTTGCCACCGCTGATATCGCGCATGTTAGTCATGTAAAAAAGACCCAAACCAACGTCCTGCTTTGGCGTTGCAATTGGCTGACCAGTTGCTGGTTTGATAATGCCACGTTCTGATGCCATGAGCTCTTCTGCTTCGCGACGAGCACCAACCGTAAGTGGAACATGCACAGCCATTTGGTCACCATCAAAGTCAGCATTAAACGCGGTACATACCAAAGGATGAAGCTGGATAGCCTTACCTTCGATTAAACGTGGTTTAAACGCCTGAATACCGAGACGATGCAATGTTGGTGCACGGTTAAGAAGCACGCGGGTATCGCTGGTTACGAGTTCAAGAATATCCCAAACTTCGTCGTGCTCTTGTTCGATGAAACGTGCGGCTGAACGGATGTTATGAGCCAAGCCACGTTTAATTACCTCTGCCATGATAAATGGTTTGAACAATTCCAAAGCCATGCGTTTTGGCAAACCACATTCGTGGATTTTAAGGTTTGGACCAACCACGATAACTGAACGACCAGAATAATCAGTACGTTTACCAAGCAAGTTAGCGCGGAAACGACCCTGTTTACCCTTAAGAAGATCAGCGAGTGAACGAAGTTCACGCTTGCGGCCAGACTGCACGGTTGCAGACTTGGTGCGGCGTGCGTTGTTATCGATAAGCGCGTCAACTGCTTCCTGAAGCATGCGCTTTTCGTTACGAACAATAACTTCTGGAGCATTAAGATCCAAAAGACGGCGCAAACGATTATTGCGGTTAATAACGCGACGGTACAAGTCATTCAAATCAGAGGTTGCGAAACGGCCACCATCGAGTGGTACCATTGGGCGTAAATCTGGTGGAATAACTGGAACGCTCGACATGATCATCCATTCTGGTTGGATGCTGTTTTTTGAAAGCGCTTTAAGTGTTTTTGAACGGCGAACCAAGCGATCGCGTTTCATGCCTGTTGCGTCTTCGATTTCTTTGTCCAATGAAACAATTGTTTTTGGCAAGTTCAAGCGGCTAAGAAGTTGTGACACAGCTTCTGCACCAATACCTGCATCAAACAAATGACCGTAACGAAGTGAATATTCCTGATATTGCTGTTCTGAAAGCACGCGAAGTGGGGTGATATCTTTCAATTCACGTTCTGCTGCAACAAAATCTTCTTCCAAGGCAGCCATTTTGCGTTCAACAACAACTGCATCTGGGGCCATTTTTAATTCGTTTTCGAGCTGTTTACGTTTTGATTTGTATTCGTTCTTAAGCTGCTCCATGGTTTCCAAACGCATTGGTTCGTCTACGGATGTAATAACGAAACTTGCGAAGTACACCACTTTTTCCAATGATTGCATTGAAATATCGAGCACGGTACCAATTTTTGATGGGATTGAGCGCAAGAACCAGATGTGAACAACTGGACAGGCGAGTTCAATATGACCCATGCGTTCGCGGCGAACCAAAGAATGGGTAACTTCTACACCACACTTGTCACACACGAGACCGCGGTAACGGATTTTTTTGTATTTTCCACAGTAACATTCCCAATCCTTGGTTGGACCAAAAATTTCTTCTGCAAACAAACCACCTTTTTCTGGCTTCTGGGTGCGATAGTTGATGGTTTCTGGTTTGGTAACTTCACCGTATGACCATGATTTGATTACGTCTGGAGACGCAACACGCAGACGGATTGCGTCAAAGTCATCTGCGCTTAAGTATTCGCGTTGTGGCATCATATATTTGTGCGTTATTCAGGAAGAACATCAGTGATCACGGGGCGTGCGGCACCGCGATCTGGTTTGGTGTTGTCAGGAAGCGCAAGCATGCCGCCATTATCCTGACGCTTTAACAATTCCACATCAAGGCCAAGGCCTTTCAATTCACGAATAAGCACGTGGAAAGATTCTGGAACATTAACTTTGCCAATTTCTTCGCCCTTAATGATTGATTCGTACGCTTTGCTACGACCTGGAACATCATCAGATTTGATCGTAAGAATTTCTTGGAGAGTGTGTGCGGCACCGTATGCTTCGAGTGCCCACACTTCCATTTCACCAAAACGCTGACCACCAGATTGTGCACGACCACCAAGTGGCTGCTGGGTAATAAGCGAGTATGGACCGATTGAACGCTGATGGATTTTATCGTCCACCATATGGTTGAGCTTGAGCACGTAGTTATAACCAACGGTTACTTTGTGATCAAATGCTTCACCAGTACGTCCATCATAAAGTTGGAGCTGACCGTTTTCTGGGAAGCCGTTGCGCTTGAGCGCTTCTTTGATTTGTTCTTCGGTAATACCAGCAAGTGGTGGAGTTGCAATGCGAATACCTTCTGCGTTTGCGGCCAAACCCAAATGGTTTTCCAAAATCTGACCCAAGTTCATACGTGAAATAACACCGAGCGGTGAAAGAATCACGTCAACTGGAGTACCATCTTCAAGGAAAGGCATGTCTTCTGCAGGAACAACACGTGAGATAACACCTTTGTTACCGTGACGACCTGCGAGCTTATCACCTACCTGAATCTTACGCATGTCAGCGACGCTGACCTGAATCTGACGGATCACACCTGGCTGCAATTTGTCGCCGTTTTCTTCGCTAAAGATTTTAACGTCGATAACTTTACCGTGTTCGCCATGTTCCAAGTACAATGAAGTATCACGAACGTCGCGAGCTTTTTCACCGAAAATTGCGCGGAGCAACTTTTCTTCGGCTGATAATTCTGTTTCACCTTTTGGTGTAATTTTACCCACCAAAATGTCACCGGATTTTACTTCTGCACCGATGCGAACGATACCTTCTGAATCCAAGTTTTTTAATTTTTCTTCTGATACGTTTGGAATGTCGCTGGTGATTACTTCAGGGCCAAGTTTTGTTTCGCGCAAATCAATTGTGTAATTGTTGATGTGGATTGAGGTGTAGCGATCGTTCTTCACGATACGATCTGACAAAATAATAGCATCTTCAAAGTTGAAACCATCCCATGTCATGTATGCAACCAAAACGTTTTGACCAAGTGCCAATTCACCGTGTTGTGTTGATGGACCATCAACGAGCACATCACCCTTTTTAACTTTTTGGCCAAGTGAAACCGCAGCGGTTACGCGTTGGTTAATACAGGTTGATGCATTTGAAAGCTGATATTTGTTGAGTTTGAATTCGTGGCGCGTGCCATCGGTTGCGCGAACAGTAATGCGGCCACTATCCATTTCTGAAATTTCACCGTCTGCAGGTGACACGATCACGTGACCTGAATCCTGCGCAGCGCGGGCTTCAAAACCAGTACCAACGTATGGAGCGTCTGGTTTCACACAAGGAACCGCCTGACGTTGCATGTTAGTACCCATCAAAGCACGTGTTGAATCGTCGTGCTCAAGGAAAGGAATCAATGATGTTGCCATTGAGATAACTTGGTTTGACGCAACATCAACGAAATTAATTTCTTCAACTAATTCAGTTGCTGGTTTGCCGTTCTTACGAACACCAACGCGTTCATCTTGGAAGTAACCATTTGCATCAAATTTAATTGTTGCAGGAGCGGTAGTTACTTTTTCTTCGTGGAACGCATTTAAATATTCAATTGCATTGGTAATACGATGGCGCACCGGAATTTTTTCCCAGTCCATTTCTTTTAATTTCTTTGCAGCATCTTTGGTAATAACTTCGTGGCGCTTTGCAATCACTTTGCCTTTTGCGTCTACCAAATCTTCTGCAGCTTGTTCGCCTTCTGCTGACGCACCATCATTTGGTACTTCGTGCAAAACTTTGCGATACGGAGTTTCGATGAAACCAAATTCATTCACGCGAGCAAAGGTTGCCAAGTGACCCACCAAACCAATGTTTGGGCCTTCAGGAGTTGCAATAGGACAAATACGTCCGTAGTGAGTTGGATGCACATCACGAACTTCAAAGCCTGCACGTTCACGCGACAAACCACCAGGACCAAGCGCTGAAAGACGGCGCTTGTGTTCGAGTTCTGCAAGCGGATTGATCTGATCCATGAATTGTGAAAGCTGTGAAGACATGAAGAATTCACGAACTGCCGCAATAATTGGACGTGCGTTGATTAATTTATTTGGGCTGAGCGCAGTTACATCCTGAGTTGACATGCGGTCGCGCACAATGCGTTCCATACGAGCCAAACCAATACGGAAACGATTCTGCATGAGTTCACCAACCGCGCGGATACGGCGGTTACCAAGATGATCGATATCGTCAGCTTCTTCCTGAGTAACGCTAAGGCGAATAACTTCTTTGATAATCAAAACCAAATCTTCTTTTGAAAGAATGCGGTTTTCTTTTTTGTCGATTGCAGCATGTTCGCCTTCGATGCCGAAGCGCTGGTTGTATTTGTAACGACCAACTGAACCCAAATCGTAGCGATCAAAGTTGAAGAACATTGAGTGCACGAGTGATTTTGCGTTGTCAGCAGTTGCCAAATCGCCTGGACGGATACGTTTGTAAATTTCGATGAGACCTTCTTCTTCGTTCGCAGCTGGATCTTTTGCGAGTGTTGCGCCAACGTAGTCGATGGTTGGATGGTTGTTTACGTCTGCAAGCAATTCTTTGATGGTATCAGCATCGCCGTAACCAAATGAGCGCAGCAATGTTGTTACTGGAGCTTTGCGTTTGCGATCTACTTTACACCAGAGCACGTTGTTTGCGTCTGTTTCAATTTCGATCCATGCACCACGGTTAGGAATGATTTTTGCACCATAGTAGCGGCGACCGCGGGTAACTTCTGAGGTAAAAAATACACCAGCTGAACGAATAAGCTGTGACACAACCACACGTTCAATACCGTTAATGATAAAAGTACCATTGTTGGTCATGAGTGGAAGGTCGCCCAAATAGACTTCCTGTTCTTTTGATTCCTTGGTGCGACGGTTTGAAAGACTTACCTTAACGCGAAGTGGTGCTTCGTAAGTAATGTTTTTTGCACGAGAGGTTGCTTCGTCAAATTTTGGTTCATCGATGAAATATTCACCGAATGAAAGTTCGAGGTCGCGGCCAGTGAAGTCGCGGATTGGGGAAATTTCATCGAAAAGCTCACGGAGCCCTTGTTTAAAAAACCATTTGTAAGAGTTTGTTTGGAGATCCGTAAGTGGTGGAAGCTCCATTGCTGGGCGATATTGGTCGGAAAAGTATACGCGGCCGAGTTTCGTGGCACGATTTCGTTTGTACTGCATAAGATTTTCGTAAACAAAAATGCCCCTGCCCCGCGTTAACCAGCGGAGAAAGGGAGAGACTCTTTTACATTGATTGGCGAAGCAAGGAAGGCATGGGAGAGTCCTTGCACGCAGTAAGGTAGTGGTTTATGCACCAGCTGTCACCTAACCGCGCTCAATAGTGGGTCAATGATACAGTTTTTAAGAGGGCTTGTCAAGTAATTTTGGGTGCTTTATCCACACAGCACACCCTGCCCGGTTTTGGCTAATCTATGCCTATTGTAAGTCAAGCCTTGACAAAAGTACAAATTTGTGCTATTCTTGTTAGTTCTGCAATAAAAAGCAGGGCAAGTCCTTTCAAAACAACAAGCTCAACGTCCCTCGCACAAGGAGGGTGAAAACGGTTTGCCAGGTTTACCCGGCAGCCGCGGCAAAAGCGTTGGAAATGATGGGTTTCGACTCAACATTCCCAACAACCTTGCCACGAGAAATTTGTAGCGTGCTACAGGTTTTTCACTTCACCTCCCGGTGTGAGGGACGTTGTGTAACAAGCGATCGCTTGTGAAACAAAATCCCACAGCAGCGAGGCTTGCCTCGCGGGTGTCTGGAGGATTCAGATGAAGAATACTGACAAAGCCAAGACGATCAAGAACGCCACCCCCCGCACGCCGGCCTACCAAAAGTGGGTCGAGACCTGCACGCGCATGGTGCTGGGCGAGATCCCGTACCTGCGCGACGAGTGGAACAACCGCGTCTTTCCCCCGGCTCCGATGCCCCGTGGCTCCATGAGCTCCGGCAACATGCGGCTGCCCATGATCCCCAAGCGGGACGAAGGGCTCCGCGAGTTGGATCGCGTCGCACGTGAGTGCGCGCGTGGTCAATCCGCGGGTGTGGAAATCGAGCCGGACGACGAAACCATCTCGTACTCGGAGGCCCATGAGGCCGCCGAAGACGACGACGGCATCGTCGACACGCTTTCCACCCTGTCCGAAAAGGTGATCCTGGGCGAGACGATCGCTCACCACGAGCGGCGGCTCACCCAGGCCATCAATCGGTACTGGAAGGTGTTCGGCTTCTGGGCAAAGCGCGTCGCGCCGGTGCGCAGCCTGCGGCACAATCACCAAGACATGGTGGAATGCCACATTGGCCAGGTGTACTTGCACGGCAACGGCTACCGCGCCGTGAGCAAACCGCAGATCGTGGTTCGCTCTTACGACCGCGCCCTGCCGCCCGTCATCAACGCGCCGAAGGCCGAAGCGCCCAAGGTCGCGCCGATGGTGCCCGAAGCCCTGCAGCGTACGCCGGTGTATCACCCGGCGGGCAACGGCTTCAAGCGCCTTTCGATGCAGGCCGCGATTGCCTCGGCTCTCGTGGAAAATCAGGTGCGTCTCGACAAAGCGGTGGTGCCCGTCAAGGTGCCGCAGCCCAAGGTCGAGGTGATCCTGACCCCCGCGCCCGCGCCGCAGCCCGTCGCGAAGGAAGTCGTCATCAATGAGCCCGTGGCCCCCAAAGCCCCGAGCAAGTTGCTGCGGACCACTTCGTTCAACGCGCTGCTGGCTATCGAGCTCGGTCTCGATAGCGGCGTGACGTACGTACCGGCGCCGGCTACGAAAGCGGAAAAGCCCGCGCCGCAGCAGATCGTTGCCAAGATCGAACCGCCGAAGGTGATGGCCCCCAAGCCGGAACCGGAAGCGCCGATCATGGCGATTGAGATGCGCGCGCCGAATCCGCGTCCGCAAAACGCCGCGCCGCGCCCTGAGCGTCCGACGCTGAAGCGCTTGCCGATCGCGGTTTGGCAGGAGCATCATCGCCAAGAGGAAGAGCATCGCGGCATGATCCTCTCCGCTGGCTAAAAACCAGCAACCGCCTGTGCACAGAACTTCGTGCCAGGCGAGCAACGCGCAGACAAAAGAGACTTCAAAATCTTTTGTCTGCGCGCTTTTATTTTTCATGGTATAATTTTATTTGAATTTTTTTAAAATGCCCATTCGCACCTCCCCTGAACGTACACCGGCCGCTGCACCGGATCGTTCCGAACACAACCCACGCAAAGTACGCAGCAATAAATCTCGCACGTCTCGCGACGCAAAAGAAACCGAAGAAGTTTCTGCCGCTGCAAAATTAAATCCCGCGATTCGTCGCGGCGTAATTGCAGTTTTACTTTTTGGCGCCGCAATTTTGGCAACACTTTCATTTTTTAATCTTGCCGGAATCGTTGGTGTATTTGTTGATCGATTTTTGTCACTGCTTTTTGGTGGCGCGCGTTACGTAGTGCCAGTGTTGCTCATCATTTGGGCAGTCATCATCGAAAAAGAAGAAAAACTTTCTGATAAACCCCACCACATTATTGGGTTTATTTTATTTTTACTTGGCGTAAATGGATTAGCCGGCATTACGGTTCCTGCAAGCCAAATGATGGATCAAGCAATGCAAGGATATCGCGGCGGTTTGGTGGGAATGATTTTGGGTTATCCGCTTTTGGCATACACGGGCGTTTGGGCAGCGGTGCCGATTTTAATTATTATCACGCTCATCAGCTTAATGCTGATTACGAATATTTCTGTTTCACAAGCACTCGCATTTTTGAAACGAATGGGCGCGGCGGTGTGGAATATTTTTGGATCAGCAGCAATGGCAACACGTGTTATTGGCGCAAGCGCGCCTGAAGAGGAAGAAGAATTTGTGCAAGAAGATCCAACGGTTCGTGCGCGACATATCGAACCTGCAGTAGCTGCAAAAGAAGATGATGAAACTGAAGAAGATGAAGAGGCTGATGACGAGCCAGTTGAACCATCAGAAAATCCAAAAGAACTTGAAAACGCTTTGCAACCACCGCTTAAATTACCATCAAAGAAAAAAACATTTAAACCACTGCCCGCGTTTGAACTTTTGCAAGCAAATAAATCCAAGGCCGCTGCCGGCGATACCAAAGCAAGTGGTCAAGTTATCGTAGACACGTTAAAACAATTTGGGATTGGTTGCGAACTTGCCGAAGTACGCACTGGCCCAACGGTTACGCAATATTCAATCCATCCAGATCGTGGCGTGAAAATTTCAAAAATTACCGCGCTGTCCAACGATTTGGCACTTGCATTGGCCGCACATCCAATTCGTATTGAAGCGCCAATTCCGGGCAAACCATATGTTGGTATCGAAGTTCCAAACGAACGCGTTGCATTGGTAACACTTCGCGAACTTTTTGAATCAGAAGATTTTCAACGTCGTAGCAACAACATGTGTTTGGCGCTCGGCAAAGATGTTTCGGGCAAAACATGGGTTACGGATTTAACGCGCATGCCTCACTTGTTGGTTGCAGGTGCAACTGGTTCTGGTAAAACGGTTTGTCTGAACACGCTCATCATGAGTTTGCTGTATCAGAACACCGATGAAACCTTGCGATTTATCATGATTGATCCAAAACGTGTGGAATTAACTCTGTACAATGGGTTGCCACATTTATTAACGCCAGTTATTACTGACGCGCCACGCGCCGTGAATGCACTTAAGTGGGCAATTTCGGAAATGGAACGCCGCTATGAATTATTGTCTGCAGTTGGCTCGCGCGATATTATTTCTTACAACAAAAAAGCGCCAGAAAAATTGCCGTACATCGTAATTATTGTGGATGAGGTTGCGGATTTGATGTTAACGTCCGGCCAAGAAATTGAAGGTGGAATTATTCGCTTAGCGCAAATGGCGCGCGCAATTGGTATTCACTTAATTGTTGCAACGCAGCGCCCATCCGTCGATGTTATTACGGGCCTCATGAAAGCAAACATTCCAGCGCGTATTGCTTTTTCAGTGGCATCAATTACTGACTCGCGCACGATTTTGGATTGTGCGGGTGCAGAAAAATTGCTTGGTCGTGGTGACATGTTACTTTCAACCGCGGAACTTGCAAAACCAAAACGTGTACAGGGCGCATATATTTCCGAAGAAGAACTAAAACGCGTGGTTGATTATTGGAAATCCGATACCGCGCCAGAATATAATCCATTGGTTACCGAAAAACCAGTCAGCGGAAGCGCATCAATCTTTGGCGGCAAAGATGAAGAGCGCGATTCCATGTATGAAGAAGCAAAACAAGTTGTTTTGGAAAGTGGAAAAGCATCAACTTCATTTTTGCAGCGCCGTTTGAAGCTTGGATATGGCCGCGCGGCACGCATTATTGACGAATTAGAAAAGGATGGCATCGTCGGACCAGCTGACGGTGCAAAACCTCGCGAAATTTTATTGCATGGTGGCGTACGTGGTGGTACAATGCAAAGCGACGCGAAGGAACTCGAACCAAACGCAGACATGCTTGATGCATTTGACGATGTTCCTAGCGAAGCAGAAGAAGAAATTGATTCGGAGGATGAATGGCAAGACCCCGTATGACGCATGCGGTCCCTTGCGCGCGCTCAGTTAACAACGGCACATCATTATTTCGCTGGGGTATCTTTGGGATACTCGTGTGCGGATTTTTAGGGTTCATTGCAATGCAGGTTTGGCACGTTGTTTCTCCACCAGACCTCGCATTAGCAGCTCCACTCGATGGCGTTGTTGCAACAAATCCAGAAATTACGGTTGCAGGCGTCACTGATCCCGAAGCAATGGTTGAAATTAACGGCCAACAAGTGTTTAGCCGGCCCGATGGCACATTCGCACAGCCAGTAGAATTACAAAATGGCGCCAACAGAATTTTTGTACGCGCTACCAAAAAACACGGACTCTTTACAACGGTTTCCAGAACGATTATGCTACAAGCACCAGTCATGGAAACCTCACCAGTGTCTTTGTCCCCCGAAGGCACGTCCGCTGCTGGCACCCTCAATTGATCTTTGCACTTTTATTAGTCCCACTGGTTCTCCCGCCATGGGTTTTTTATTTTAATGTATGGCGAAAACGAAAAATGAAGTCCACGAAAAGTTAAAAGCAGCCGAAGAGGCGCTCGCACAAATTCGCGAACGCTTTGGTGATGGTGCAATTCAGATTCTTGGGGAAAGCAAATCTTTAAACGTAGACGCAGTAACAACTGGTTGTATGTCTTTGGACATTGCCCTTGGTGTTGGCGGCGTGCCACGTGGCCGTGTGATCGAAATTTACGGTCCAGAATCTTCAGGTAAAACAACTTTGGCTCAGCATATTGTCGCTGAAGTACAAAAAGCTGGTGGCATTGCAGCGTTTATCGATGCTGAACACGCACTTGACCCAGACTACGCGCGCAAAATTGGTGTAAACATTAATGAATTGCTTATTTCACAACCAGATACTGGTGAACAGGCTTTGGAAATCTTGGAAACATTGGTTCGCTCCAATGCGGTTGATGTTGTGGTGATCGACTCTGTTGCCGCTTTGGTACCAAAAGCAGAAATCGAAGGCGAAATGGGTGACTCACACATGGGTTTGCAGGCACGTTTAATGTCTCAGGCTTTGCGTAAGTTAACCGCGATCGTTGGCAAAACCAAAACTATTGTTGTGTTCATCAACCAGACACGTATGAAGATTGGTATCGTGTTTGGTAATCCAGAAACAACTACTGGTGGTATGGCGCTGAAATTTTACTCTTCAATTCGCGTTGAAATCCGCCGCGCTGCACAAATTAAGATGGGTGAAAAAATTATCGGTAACCGCGTGAAGGTCAAAATTGTGAAAAACAAAGTTGCCCCTCCATTCCGCGCCACTGAATTCGACATCATGTACAACGAAGGTATTTCAATTGCCGGCGACATGCTCGACACGGGCGTTGTGTACAGCGTAATCAAGAAATCCGGCAACTCATACACCTATAAAGAAGAAAAACTTGGCGTTGGTCGCGAAAATGCAAAAACAACTTTGCGTAGCCGCCCAGAATTACTCGCTGCAATCCGCGCAGATGTAATTGAAGCCGTGAAGGTTGCTGATATTGGCCCGGGGACTCCAGTGCCTCCACCAGACTCAGATGCTGATGGCGATACTGGCCCAGAAGAAGAAGGAAATGGCTCGGGGTTTGAAGGATAATTTTTCCTCAGGCAATAAAAATATAAAAGCTCCGTCGAAAGGCGGAGCTTTTATATTGACAAAAAACTATTTAATTGCTACATTAAGCATGCACAAATCCCAAGTAGCGACGAGCGAACGGGCAAGGATCCAAACCTGGCTAGTGTAAGTGCTACGCGTTGCTGGTCAGGGGTTGCGGGATGAGTTCGGGCAATAGTAGATAGTCCAAGATCAGGCGGTAACCTGATTACTCTTTCCCAAGTAGTTGGCGCTAACCCGCCTTCGAATCCGTGGGGTCCACCCCATAAGATCCTGTGCATGCCGACGTACGAGCAACCCTTCCTGTTGTTCGTGCGTCGGTGTTTTTTATTTAAAAAAGCCGACGCCCTGTGCAAGCTGCACAAAACGCCGGACTCAAGACCGACTCGCCACGATTTACTGCGGCGGAAAAAATGGTGCGTTCATCCACGCGACCGCCTGATGCCCACACCAGATCAGGAAAGTCACTCCCTGGTCGACCAGCAGCACGAAGATGCCGCACACGATTGCCACACCGACCCAATCCGACAGGCTCAGACCCTGCGGCGGTCCCACTTCCTCATGTTGCGATGCCATCTGTTCCCTCCTCAAGTTGTTGAAAAACAATGTATCAGTTAAACGTTCCCGAGTCAATACGTGCTAAAACAAAAATCAGCCCCCGCGGGGGCTGATTTTATTTGTAATTACGAGTTATCGCGTTCCACGTACAACCCAGTATCCGTATTAATAATCACCCGTTCACCTGGCTTAATAAAAATTGGCGCCATGGCAATGAGGCCATTTTCCAACACAATTTCTTTTTGCACGTTGCCGCTGGTGCTGTCACCCTTCACCGCTGGTGGAGCTTCTGCAACTTTATATGAAATTTTGCGTGGCAATTCCATTGCAACAGGTTGTTCGTTGTAAACACACATCACAACTTCCAAACCGTCCTTCAAATATTTGGCGTCGTCGCCGATAGTGTCTGCATCCAACTGAACTTGTTCGTAAGTGGTGTTGTCCATGAACGTATAAAATGTACCATCGGTATACAAATACTGCATGTTGTTATAACCAACTTCAACAATTTCAACCACTTCGTTATCCTTCCACGTTTCTTCCAAAACTTTGCCCGTGGTGAGTGATTTAATTTTTGCGCGGGTAAATGGTGTTCCCTTGCCTGGTGAAATATGCTCGGAAAGCGTTACCAAAAATAATTCGCCGTTGCGCTTGATTACTGATCCTTTTTTAACTTCTGTTACTGATGCCATATAAATTTCCGTAAGATGTGGCAATAATACCTGGATTTTTGCCTAGCGTCAAGCTTGGTCAAATAAGTCGCGACATGGCCAAAAAATTACATCATTAATGTTAGCGCGATCGAGCAGCAACATAATAACACGATCCACGCCCACAGAAATACCCGCGGCTTTAGGAATGAGTGGAAGAAGCGTCAAAAATTCTTCATCGAGTTCAATACGCGGCTTGCCGAGTGACGCGCGCTCTTTTTGCTCTTCAACGAATCGAGTGCGCTGCTCTACGCCGTCGGTAAGTTCCGAAAATCCATTCGCAATTTCCAAACCTGCGATATAACATTCCACGCGCTCAGCAACTTTTGGATTGTCAGATTTTTTACGCGCAAGCGCTGCTTGGCTTGCAGGATATTCCGTAAGAAAAATTGGGTGTGCAAGTTCGCGAAGTTTTGGTTCTACGTCGTTTAAGAAAATTTTGTAAAATTCTGAAACATCGGCGTCGGCTAATTCGTTCGCATCGGTGCGGCCCGCAAATTTTTGGAATGCTTCATCCACGGTCATGCGCGGCCACGGGCGCGCGAGTGAAATTTGTTTGCCCTGATACGTAATAGTTTCCGTGCCCGCGAGTGAACACACAAGATGTTCAACATCATTCATGAGATCGTGATAGTCCGCGCCCAACCGATACCATTCAATCATTGCGAATTCTGGATTGTGCGTGCCACCAAAATCTTCATTGTTACGAAACACATGCGACAACTGAAAAATCTTTTCAAATTCTGGCGCTTCGCCAATTGCTGCTTTAGCTAATAATTTTTTCATCGCGTATTCTGGCGATGTAATTAAGTAACCAGTGTGTGGGCGGCCTGCTGCGTCTTCCACACGCGTTACAAATGGATCCAAATATGGTTCTTGGCCTGGGCGTGCCACAACAAGCGGCGTATCAACTTCGGTGAATCCGTCGGCCCAAAATAATTCGCGGATGGCGCGCATGTAACGAGCACGTTTTTGAAGATCTAACCATTGCATACAAAAAATAATTATTAAATAATCTGGAAACAGAACTACTTATTTTTTGGGGGTGCGTTTGGTTTTGATTTCATGTGATTATAGTGATCCGTAAATTGCTTTTTGTGTGCCGTCTTTTTTTACAATTGTTGCGCCAAATTTTTTGTCGGTAATCCAATAAACTGAGGTCCAAGTATCACCATTTTCTCCGGCCATAATAAATTCTCTTTCTCCGACTGCTTTTTCTTTTGTCACTGCAGCTGCAGCATCAGTCTCAATATTGTAACCAATAATTTCGCTTGTACCACAGCCCGCGCCACCACATGTACTTGGAATAAATAAAGCGTGCACGCCATCGATACTCCAAACCGCTTTTCCGGTACCTGGAAAATTTACAATCTTACGAACCGTTCCATCCTTCTCATTTAGAACAAAATTATAAGAATTTTCAGCCATGCCTGCACCACAAAAATCAGTTGAAATATTACACGAACTTGTTTGATATGAAATCAATGCATTGCTCTTGCCTGCTGGTGAATATGGAGGCCATACAATATCCGCAAGTTCTGGTGCTGAAGCTGCGTCAGTTGCAATATCAGTTGCAATGGTTGATGTTGCGATTCCGTTGCTAAAAATTAATGTATTTTTACCAATACAATAATGTGTTTTATTATCATCGCCAAGCATGACTGTGCCATCACAATATTGTGTGTACGTTGGCCCAAGTCCGTTAACTTTAGTAACAATAAGTCCGTTACCCGTTGCAATGACTTTTGAATTTGCCGGCGTTGACTTAACAGCTTGTTCTTTTAGTGCTGCAATATCATCATCGTGCGTTTTTGAAAATCGTTCAATTACCGTACGCTCGTAAAAAATTACGGCGCCCAAAACCCCAATGCCTAAAACAAGTAACAGAATAAAAGACGTCGCGAGATGTGATGATTTGCTTTGCATAGTGGACGCAGTATAGCAGATTTTAAAATAAAAGACGCCCGCTGTAAAACAGTCAGGCGCTTGCGATGCGGTTTCCCTGTGGCGTTATTGTTTCCGCCCAGGTTTCCGCTCTAGTTGTCGCATCAACAATCCGGGTACCGCCCGTTCGGTGTTGCTGTCGGCGGTGGCAGCTCAGACGGCTGTTGCAGGAGGTCCCGCAACGCGCTCCGTTCCTCCTTCAGGAGGATCATCTTTTCCAGATCTTGCTCGCAGGCAAGAATCTGGACGATGGCTGCGTACTGCGCCTCCAGGTGCTCAGCCGAAAAGTGTTGGTACACATCCCGACAGTCAGCGTACCTGGCGGATGCCGGCTGGACCACGCGCGCTTTCGCACGGCGGTCCATTCGCCGCAGGAGGAGAAATGCCCCCAGCAGCCCGCCAATATACATGAGCATCCCCGCGATTTTGTAAGCGTCCATGGTAGCCTCCCTGGGTTGTTGTCTTTCCTTGGTTTCGAGCCACCACCACATGGTAGATGGCTCCAAAAAAGGACCGGATTCGTTCGAATCCGCGCCGCGCATTTCGTTGCGCGCAGCTTTCCGCATTTTAGCGCGGCGCTTATCGGGAATACACTTCCCAACATAACGCGCATCGCTGCGAGTACCGGACTTTATTTCAGCTGTCCGACGAGCCGCCTGCGCATCGCGCAAGTACTGTGGCATTTTCATGTTTCCCTCCAAGATGTTGTGGCTGGTTGTACAAAGATTAGACATGCAAGCCAGCCGGCTGTGCGATGTCCATCACGAACCCACGACGGCGGCGGACAATCCGCGCCTTCACAATCGGGGACACCGACTGCTCGTTGGTTTCGGCCTCAGACTTCACTTTCGTGAAAATCTTGGCCACGTGAATCAGGGATCCGTACGGACGATTACGACGCATGGTAACTCCAGAGGGATAGTTGATTGGCCCCTCGGCTCGGGACAGGTTTTTTTAGGACCCGTCCCCGGCCGAGGTGCCGATGCTAGGCACCTCGTAGATTTTAAGAGCGAAATGCGGGCTGTGTGCGATTTTCCTGGGGGACCGGAGTCATTCAGGATTGGCGCTTACCCCGGACAAGCACGTCTACGGAGTCAGTGGCCGCAAGGTTACAAAAATTCGATGCTAGATCTGGGTGTAGCTTTGGGCTACGTTCCAGAGTTCAGCATCGAACAGAAATAGAATAACACGATTCTTTTATTTTGTCAAGAGGAGCTGTACAAATTATGCCCAATGGCTAATTTTAGCTATTTTAACTGTAAATATGGTGTTTTTATGTATTTATGATCTTAACTTATCCACATTAAAATATCATTAATAAGCCATGCCTTGACAAAATGTGTCATTTATGCTATATTATTTGGGCCAAAGCGGAAGGACCGTGGCGGCAACCCCGGTGTGTTGTCGGATATACAGCAAAAAAGCTAAGCTCCGGACATGCCATTTGTTTGGAGGATCCCATGGGCTCTCACGGCTAAACCAAGGTTCACGGCGAGAAACTAAAGCGCGAGGCCATAATGTACAACAGCTCCTAACTCTCAGAGGGCCAACCACGCCACTTTGAGTCCACGAAGAAGGCAATCAGTACGAATGCCTACGTCGTCAAAACAGGGCATGTCTTGAGACTCCCTGCGCTCACCCAATGTACACGTTAGTGTCTTGTTGGGTGGGTGTTTTTATTTTTTGCTAAAAATTGCGTCAAAAAAGATACGCATTGTGTCAGCTAAATCTTTACTTTCAATAAACACACTAAACTGCTTGCCCCGAAGTGCAGAAATTGCAATCGTATTTTCGTAGACATTAATATCTCCCCAAAATTCTTTACCCGAGTCTAATCTAACGACAGTTGGATCATCTGAACTCGATAAAATGTCGTTTGGCAAAATTCCGACGGTGCGAGATTTTGTCTTTATTTTTTTCATCTTATCAAAAAAATCTTTACGCGATTCTGGCGTATATAAAGCCCGCACCGCATTAATATTACTAAATGAATCAATATTCTTTGGCTTTTTTGCCAAAATATCATCCTGCAAAACCTGCAGCGCTTCCGGCCCTTCAAAAACTTTAACGACCGGCTTTTCCCCGCCCTGCACTAGAGAAAGTTCATCCAAGCTGTCGCGAACATCTTTAAGGCCCGCATCCATTAACGCAACGCGGCGACCAATAACTTCCACCAAGCGCTTTGGCGGTTCTGCATGAAAGCGCGCGCGTTTGCCGCGATTAGATGTTGCCATTAAACCCTGGTCGAGCAATCGTTCCAGCGCCGCGTATGTGGTAACACGTGAAACACCCGCTTTTTTTGCAATATCCTGCACCGAGGCGCTGCCCATTTCCAAAGCCGCTAAATAAACCGCTGCCTCACCTTCAGTGAAGCCCATTTTTTTTAAAAGATTTTTCCAATCGCGCATATGAAATTAGTATATCAAAAAAGGGCCCGAAGGCCCATTTTTGGTTCCAGCAAATTACTGCTGTGGCGTGTAAGGCAAGAGTGAAAGTTCACGTGATACCTTGATCGCGCGTGAAACTTTGCGCTGATGTGCAGCACAGAGACCAGTACGACGACGTGGAGCGATCTTCATGAAAGAAGAAACGAAACGGCGAAGTGTCATGGTGTCGCGAGGTGAAACATCATTGAGGTTCTGCACGCAGAAATAGCACATTTTCTCCACCTTTTTTTCTGGTGGTTTTGCGCCTTTATTGTCTTTTGATTTTGGTTTAGGTGATGCCATAGTTTAGAAAGGAATGTCTTCGATCTTAATTTCGTCGTCTGGGTTTTGCATTGGTACTGCGGTTGCTTCGTCTGAAGCGCGGCTAAAGTTGCCACCAGCTGCTGGCCCGCCTGCTGCGCCGCCTGCGCGGTCAAGCAGAATTACGTTTTCTGCAATGATTTCTGTGCGGTTACGCTTTTGACCTTCCTGAGAAGTCCATTCGCGTGTCTGCAAACGCCCTTCTGCATACACTTTGCGGCCTTTTGCCAAAAACTGAGTGCAGATTTCCGCGAGTTTGCCCCAAGCCACAATGTTGTGGTATTCAGGCTTTTCAACCTTCTGACCATTCGCATCCTTGTAAGAATACGTGGTCGCGATGCTGAAAGAGCAAACGGTCTGACCAGTTGGCGTACTGCGTGACTCTGGGTCACGAGTAAGGTTGCCGATGATCTGCGCGCGGTTTAAGTTCATACCTCCTAAGTATTACACTGCAGGTGTTAAATCACCTGAAAGCAGTTGGTCAAGTTTTTTATCGATTTCAGCCAGATCAACCGGTGCGGATTCTTCTTTTTGGATTTCTACTTTGTCTTCCTGCAAACGTGGGGCGCGATCGCCGCGATCTTCACGTTCAAAACGTTCTTCACGTTCCTTTTCACGAGATGCTTTAATAAGTGGATTATCAGCAATCTGTGGAGTACGCTTGAGGCGTTCTGGCACATGCACTTCAACTACAAAGCGGATTACGTCTTTTGAAAGGCGCAATTTCTGCTGAATAGTGCGGCTTGCAGCTTCTTCACAATCAAATGTGTAGACAATATAATTGCCAAAAGCGTTGTTCTGAATAGTGTACGAAAGTTTGTGCTTACCCATTGCAAGTTGCACTGGAGTTGTAGCACCGGCGTCCGTAATAATTTTTTGTACGCGATCTGCAGCCTCAATAACATCTGTATCAGAGATTGTGCCTGCAAATACTGCGGTTAGCTCGTAAGTACGCATAAAAAGATAGTACGCCAATACTAACAGAGCCGTCAGGAGCTGTCAAGAGCGAAATTGTGCATGAATTGGGTATAAAGATGGGGCCAGCTGTGCTAAACTGAGCATACCTATGGATACCTCCCGGCTTAAACGCGTTCAAGATTGTTGTCCTTTTGGCCGTGCGCGGTGGTTTCTGCACGCAACTCACTGGTATGCCAGTGTTACGGATTCATCCGGCCCTATTATTGAAGGTGACTTTGGATATACCACTACCATCCTTGAAAATTGGCTTATTAGCTGGCATCGAACGTTTACTGTTTCGCCCACGGAACCGCCCGCTGCCCCCAGCCGCGCTAAAATTAGAATTCAAGAGTGGCTAACACCAGTTGAACCTGGTCCCCTGCCCGGCTGGCATATTTTTGGTACACCCCACCAAGAAGGCTTAGTTTTTTTGGATGAACCAGTGGTTTGGAGCAGCCAGGCACGTCGCCATTTAAAAGATTTTAAAAAGACTTCG
>CAITMK010000011.1 GCA_903893485.1 Candidatus Magasanikiibacteriota bacterium | reverse complement strand
TGGCTCCGAGGGTGGGATTCGAACCCACGGCCAATCGGTTAACAGCCGATTGCTCTACCGCTGAGCTACCTCGGAATGCCGCAATACTATATCAGATATTGCGTGTGGCTGTCAACGGACCAATTTGGATAAATCCAATGTCTCCGTGAACTTAATTTTTTCAACAAAATCTGCAACGTGACTCACCATAATCACGGTGCCGGTGAAATCATTAATCGCCTCGGCGATAACCGGCAAGTGGCGAAAGTTAATATGGTTGGTTGGCTCATCGAGAATGAGGAGCGCTGGCTCCTGAAGCACAAACTGCGCGTAACACAGGAGGCCCTTTTGCCCTTCTGAATACGTACGAATCGGCTGACCGAGCGTTGCTGACTTGAGTAAGAAATGTCCACCAACCGCGAAAATTGTTTCATTGTCTGGCATGTCCATCACACTTGCAAGTGCCTGGTAACCCGTCTGGTTGTAATCGAGGCCAGAAAAATCCTGTTGGTAATAACCAACTTTCACGCCTGGGGAAATCGTTGCGCCTGGCGCTTCGCCCTTGGCAAGCGCGCGCAAAAACGTGCTTTTGCCAATACCATTTGGCCCTTCGATAATCATTTTGTTGCCACGACGAAGTTTGATATTCACTTCTTTTTCAACGGGCACATGATTTTTCAGCGCCTGAACTTTGGTAATCACCACGACATCCTCTTTCCATTCTTGCGGTTCAATTTCAAAACCACGTAGCGTTTTATCTTCACGCAGTGTATCAACTTTGCTATCTTCCGCTTCCTCAATTTCTTCTTTTAATTTTGCGGCGAGCTTACGCATCTTACCACCTTTGTTTGCAAAGAAATTTACTTTTTCCTTGCGATCAACAATTTCTTTTTGGAGACGCGCATTTTTCATGCGGTCGCGTTCGATTTGTGCGGCAATATTTGCAACTACATCGTAATAATCACCCACGTATTGATTCACCTTGTGCAAGAACACATCAAGATGTAGCACGCCCGTGGTAAACGCATTCAAAAATTCGGTGTCATGAGAAATCACAATCACGGTTTTTTCGTAAGCCTGCAAAAAATACGTGAGATGAAAAATACCTTCAGCGTCCAAATTGTTGGTTGGTTCGTCGAGGAGCAAAATATCTGGATTTTGAATTAATGCGTATGCCAAAAGCAAACGCGCTTTTTGGCCACCCGATAAATCACGAACTTTTTTTTCGTGGTCCACATCAAGATTCACCACGTCCAATACATCGGAAACTAATTTATAGATGTCGTACCGTTTTTCGTCGAATGCTTCTTCGAAATATTCGGTGACTGATAAATCCATTTTGGCATCCGCCATCACCTGTTCAGCAATCGCCACGCGCGCGCCTTGGCTCACACTTACGGAACCAGATTTTGGTTTGAGCTCGCCCGTGATCATTTTAAAAATTGTTGATTTACCCGCGCCGTTCTGGCCGATGACCGTGATTTTGCCGCCTTCGCGAACACTAAAACTTGCGTCCTCTAAAATAGGGCGCTCATCGATAAATTCAAATGTTACATTTTGAAAACGCAAAATGACGTCGTTTTTTTCTGCCATAGATTTTGATTATTGAATACTACCAGAAAATTGGTTAAATTGCAAGGTTAGTGATTATGAGCTTTCTGCAATTTAATACAGCCTGCAGCACAAGTCACCTGGCCCGCAGCAACACATGATTCGCACATAATTATTTGCTTGTGGCACGCGTTATCTGAGCAGTTAATATAGTGGTCATTCACCACACCACACTTTTCGCAGTTTGTTAAAATTTCGTGCTCGGGCGAATCTGTTTCAAAACCCATGGCAATACGGTTATCAAACACATACAGTTTCCCTTTAAAATCTTTATTGGGATATTTTTCCATGTACGTTACGATGCCGCCGTACAACTGTGATACATTCGTGAATCCTTCGCGCAGTAAATAGGCTGACATTTTTTCGCAGCGCACGCCGCCCGTGCACACGGTAATAATTTTTTCGTTTTTGTAGGACTCTAATTCTTTCACGGCCACAGCCAAGTCACGCGAATTTTCCATGGGCGGCAAAATTGAATTTTCGAAGCGGCCGATTTTGAATTCATAATCATTGCGCATGTCCACAATTTTAATATTTTCGCCGCTTTGGATCAGCTCATGCAATTCCTCGGCGGTAATGTGCTGGCTCGTATGATCTGCAGGATTAATTTCTGCGGGAAAATGGGTGCCCACAATTTCTTGGCGCACCTTAATCATCAATTTATTAAACGCGCTACCCGTGCCAACGCTTCGCTTCATGTGGATATCGCTGAATCGTGGATCAGAAAATAATTCGCGCACATATTCTTCAGTCGCTTCGGTTTCGCCCTCAAGTGTGCCGTTAATGCCCTCGTGTGCAATTAAAATGCGACCGCGCAACTTAAGACGCGTGCAAAGTTCACGCTGCGCTGCCATGAGCGTGGCCGGATCTTCAACGTGTACGTATTTGTAATATAATAAAATTTGGTGACTCATACGGTTTTATAAATTTTTTTTCGATGGACCAAAAATGGAAATGCAATATGCAAGGCACCAAATAAAATAAGTGCAGCCGTCGGCGAACCAATCACTAGCAAAATGCCCGCAATAATTTGCAGCAGCGTTCGTCCAATATTGATATAAAATTCACGCGAAATCCAAATATGCGCATGTGCAACCGCACTATCTTGTGTTACATTCGAGCGAAGCGGTTCTGCAATGACAAGTGACGCACGTGCAACAACCGATAAGATCAAAAAAGTGATGAATGAATGTGCGAGACTCAAACCCATCGTTGCTGCGCCCGCAAGAAGCGCGGTTGGCCACAAATATTTCATTCGATTGTTCGTTTTGTCAGATTTTGTTGCAACGATCCACGCAACCGCCGCCATCACCAGTGAAACACACGACAAATACGAACTATAACTCGCGACGGTCGATGCAAACATCAGCACAAAAAATCCTGCATCCCCGCTAACCCGGTGAAGCGCGCCATCCAACGCATTAATCACACGAAGTCCTTTCAAATAATTAAATACGTCGCCGCGCGAATACGAAATGATATCTTCAGGCACATACTGCGCCATCCACACGCCACAGAGTGTCAGCAGGAGCGGCACAATCAAAAATACCATCATGCTGGTGTGCGCATAGAGCAGTGCCCCCACAAGCGGCGCCGCAACGCCCGTTGCGATGCCAACGATCCAATATAACGTCATGCCACGCATACGTGCATCCTCTGCAACCCCTTTGAAGTACAAAATGTTCACTGGAATATAAAACGTAATTGCACCAAGTACTTGTAAAATGTAAAACGCATAGAGCAGCGTGCGCGTATGCGGCAAAAATGCAACGAGAAACAAACCAATCGTCATGAGCCCAAAGCCAATTCGAATATCACGACGCGTATGAATTGATTTTCTCATGACAATAAACATCGCATTCGCTGCACACGCAATTGCATCAGCAAAGAAAATGTCAGAGAGCGCGATGTGCTGATGATAAAACGAATACAGCAATATGCTCAAAAATCCTGAGTTGATGAAACCCAGGATTATTTGAAGCCAATAGATCCGGAAATACTTTTGCACACTTACAGAAACGAGTAATAGTCACGCAGTTTTTCAATTTCAGGCATGTTCTGAATTTTTTCGAGCGCCTTTGCTTCGATTTGGCGGATACGTTCACGAGTCACGTCGAATTCTTTACCCACTTCTTCGAGGGTATGTGAAACGCCATCGGTTAAACCAAAACGCATTTCAAGAATTTTTTGTTCACGAGGTTGCAAATCGCGGATTGATGCGCGCACGTAATCACGTAAAAGTTGCAAAGCTGATGCGCGATCTGGCGAAATATTTTTCACGTCTTCGATAAAATCACCAAGTGATGAATCGTCATCGTCATCGCCCACGGATGTTTCGAGAGAAACGGTTTCTTGTGAGATCTTAATGATGTGACGAACCTTTTCAACATCTTCGCCCATTTCTGCGGCGATTTCTTCTGGCGTTGCATCGCGGCCCAAATCTTGGAGCAAACGACGTTCAACTTGCTGAAAGCGATTAATCGTTTCAACCATGTGCACTGGAATACGAATGGTACGCGATTGATCCGCAAGTGCGCGCGTGATTGCCTGACGAATCCACCACGTTGCGTACGTTGAAAATTTGTAGCCACGCTTGTATTCAAACTTTTTCACCGCGCGAAACAAACCGATGTTCCCTTCTTGGATCAAATCAAGCAATGAAAGCTGTTTGCCCACAAATTTTTTCGCAATTGAAACCACCAAACGTAAGTTAGCTTCAATAAGTGCACGCTCTGCTTCCTTATCGCCACGATCTTTTCGTTTTGCCAATGAAATTTCTTCTTCTGCGTTAAGCAAAGGAATTTTACCGATTTCACGCAAATACATTTGAATCGAATCACTGGTAAGTTCCAAAGATTCTGATGCAAGTTTTGATTTTTTTGATTCCGTTGCAGGCTTACCCAACATTTCGCGCTGCTCTGCACGCTGGCCAAGCAAACCCTCTTTCATTTCCATCACGGTAATGCTCGCGCGTTCCAAATCATTCAGAAAAAATTCGTAATCATCTAAATAGCTTTCGACATGCGGAAACACAAAAAGCACCTCGGTTTCGGTCAAAAATCCGCGTTTGCGGCCTTTGGTGATAATATCTTTGAGTTGTTGCTCCGATGGCGGCGTGATGACAAGTTCTTCTTCATCGACATGGACTTTGGCAGGTGCCACGTCAACTTTTTTTGCGCCCTTTTTTGGCAAAACCTTTGGCGCGGGTTTTACCACTTTTTTAGCTACGGGCTTAGTCTTTACAATACTTGCCTTCATTGGCTTGGCAAGTTTTTTTGCAACCGGCTTTTTACTTTTAAAAGAAGCAGCGGACGATTTCGTCGCTTTTTTGATCATACAATGAGTTTTTGGTAGCGTTGCAAAAGCTCCTGTACTCGCGCGGTATCACTTGCGGCTTCCGCAAGGCCAATTTCACGAATAAGACTTTCACGATGTTCTGTTAAATAAAGTTCTCGGAGGCGCTTCGCGAGGGCACGAAGCTCACTTTGCCGATCTTTTTGTCCAAAGTCCGCGTAGCTCGCGGCGAGTAATAACTCGAGTGTTGGATCTTGTATCGGCGCGCTTGGGGAGTGAATTCCTGCAGTATACTGATTTGTCCACTCTTTGTAAAGTGCACGATACGCGTCGTCGGAAATGACATCTTCGGGAATTTGCGAACGGATTTCCTCGAATAAGCAAAACTCGGTTTGGAGCAGCGCCATCACACGCTCTTCGATCAATTTGCGTAGCGTTGAACCTTTATTTTGGGTAACTTTTTCCTGAATTTGCGGCGAGGCAGCGTTTTGGCCAGCGCGAGCACGCAAAACAATTTCCTGGAATGTGTCGGCGGCAACGCCAAGCTGCAATGAACCGTGCTGAATCCAATGATCACGCTCCACGGCCGATGGGACCATGGCAATAAATTGGGCAAATCGTTCGGCGCGTAGACGTTTTTCTTTGGGATCTTTAGCAAGCGTTGGCGAAATATTTTGCAAAAGTACTTCCATAAATGGCGCGGCGTTAGC
Source organism: Candidatus Magasanikiibacteriota bacterium (assembly GCA_903893485.1). Taxonomy (GTDB): domain Bacteria; phylum Patescibacteriota; class Patescibacteriia; order Magasanikbacterales; family 2-02-FULL-50-9b; genus 2-02-FULL-50-9b. The sequence continues at coordinate 91,572 of CAITMK010000011.1, read as the reverse complement.
AACTGCGGCCTCCCACACAGATTTATCTTTGCGAATACATTCGTCGGCATCCTTACCCGCCCCTTCGGGAATACGAATCATTTTAATGGTAAATCCTTCGGCAAGCGCAATTGCAACTGATCGTTCTGCGGCATGTTGGCCCGCAGCGTCGCTGTCGAATGCCATACGGAGTTCATCGGTGTAGCGCTTAATCATTTTAAGTTGTTCAGTGGTCAGCGCGGTGCCGGAGCACGCGATAGTATTTTTCATGCCAATTTCGTGACACGCAATTACGTCCATCTGACCTTCTACTAAAACAGCAAATTTTTTTTCTTTGATTGCTTGTTTTGCCAGATGCAGCGCGTAAATAGCCGAGCCCTTGTGAAACAGCGGCGTCTCTGGCGAGTTCATGTATTTGCCGCCGTTATCTTTGGTTTCAACCAACACGCGGCCCGTGAATCCGATGACGCGGCCGTGCGCATCGTGAAATGGAAACATGATGCGGCCGCGGAACCGATCGAACAATCGCTGGCGACCTTCAGTTTTTAAAATTGACAAACCTGCAGCGACCAAATCTTCGGCTGACGTATTTTTTTTCTGGAAATATTGTGTGATCAGTTCCCACGAGTCTGGCGAAAAACCAATTTGAAAAATTTCGATGGCGGATTTTGATAATCCACGGCGTTCTAAATATGCTCGCGCCGAGCCAGCACCCGGCAATTCCAGCAAAATTCGGTGATACACCGCGGCAGCGCTGTTTAATAACTCTAACAATCTCACGCGTTCGTTTTGCGACAAACCACTTTGTGTGGTGTTGGTTAATTCCACACCAGCTTTTTCTGCCAAAATTTTCAGCGCTTCGCGAAAATCAATATTTTCAACACGCTGCACAAACGAAAAAATATCGCCGCCTTCGTTGCAACCAAAACAATGCCAAATCTGACGTTCCTTGTTAAGCATGAACGACGGCGAGCTTTCGTGATGAAACGGACAGAGTGCCTTGTAATGGCCGCCTGCCTGCTTAACCGTCAGGTAATCGCGCACCACATCAACGATGTCGAGGCGCTGCTTGATTTGTTCTACGTCGTTCATCTTTCTGAATTTAAAACAATAAATTGAATGCCAATGGCGTCGCGCATGCGGAGCAATTCTTCCTGAATGAGCGGGCCGGTGTATTCCCCGTTGTGCGCGTGCGCTGCGCCTTCATAAATCACGCCTTTTTGGTCGATGTGAATGGAAATTGTTGGCAGCGCGCCTGATTCATCGACGTACACATGGAAACGTGGAAATTCGTAGCCGGCCACGCGCCGCACATAACTCACGTGATCATCATGTTTGGAAACGTATTGCGCATAGCCAGCATCACGCATTAATTGCAGTGCCGGCTTGCCAGGAGCTGTTTTGAGACGTACTTTCATAGCTACTGGTATAGTAGCGCGGCGGAGGCAAAAAAGCAATCGTGGGGTTGATAAAATCTTAATCTTCCGGTAGAATTGCAAGCGCACGGAGAGGTCGCATAGTGGTCTAGTGCACCGCCTTGGAAAGGCGGCGTCTCGCAAGGGACCGGAGGTTCGAATCCTCTCCTCTCCGCCATGAATTGAGCCCCCGAAAGAGGGCTTTTTTCTATTAACGATGTTTACACCCCGCCCAACAACACGGCCGACGCATTCCACCCGCAAGTTTCGACAGCATTTTCTCGATCCGAATCCCCCGCGTCTCCTGCAGCTTGCCAGACGTAACCCAACAAATCCACTCATTGCGCGCGAGCGGTGTAATTATATCCCACAGTACTTGCGCCTTAGGCTTGCCAGCAATCGCTTGCTGCAAATCTTTTGGCAATACGTGTGGCAATTTTTGTTCGCTAGCTGATTTCATATACTCTATAGTAGCAAGCATTTACCAAATTCTCAATTCTACAAAAATAAAAACCCATCCCCATTGCCTCCTTGCAATAAGTTTGGGTTTGACTTGAGCTATCGTGGCAAAAATCCCGAAGCAATGCTTCCCTCGGGATGCGCCACATGTTGCGAAGTCATGTTGAAATTGAGTTGCCCATCGAACTGAAAGAACGGGATATCTTCCCACGGACCTTCCAGCGCCAAGCGACACTCGTCGCCTGCGCACTCAAGGGACATATCACGAAAATCATCCATGCGCTCGGGGTGCGTCAGAATGAAGATCGCCACCTCGAATGCGCCAAACAAAAACTCGTTTTCGCAGAGAACTGTTTCCGCGCTGTACCGAGTCGTGTGCGGAAATCGCTGCCCGAGCTGTCCGTCAATCAAAAGAAAATCCTGGTCGGGTTGCTTGCGACGCAGCTTATCAATTGCCGCCATCTTTGCGTCGGTTTGCCGCAACACATTAGCGCCCATCTCATTCGGGCGTAGATTGAGAAATTCACCGCGGCGCCGAACTTGTGCGAGCATCGACAGCGCTGCTTGCAACGCATCGTTATACGTCGGCCCCAAAGCTCCCCAATATGGCAGAAGCAACTTGCCCTCGGCGTAGGCGGCATTGCAAACACCCTCAAGCGACGCGTCATACGTCGCAAGATGAGGAAAGCAATAGTTCAAGATGCGCGACTGCTGATCAAGATGGCTGGGCCGCGAATATCCCGAAACGTATCCGTATTTTTTCATGGAATCCCCCATTCGTAAAAGCCTGGCAACAGGAAGCTGCCAGGCCACATAATCGCCCTTTTTTTGGTTTTTGTCAATAAATCGACTCCCAATCTTCCCTTCCATATTGCACCTGCGTGCCACTACCTTGCGCCTCGGTGTGCTCCGTGGTGCAACCGCTGGATTTTTCCCAGCCTGGCATCATAATTAAATGCGCAAGTTTGCGAGACTGCATAAGCGGAATAAAAAATTTCACAAATTTTTCTCGAATGTTTTTCATGTGCTCGGAATCAATTTGCAAATTTTCATCCAAATATGGAATTTGATTCCACACGCGATAGCCGCGTGAACTTAAATACAGCATAAACATTTCTGCGTGTGCCATGTTTTCTTTTGGAAATGGCGATTTACCGCCCGTATAAATCGGTACCGATGCCATCGTATCAAAACCTTGCGTTTCGATTTCCCAAATTGCAACCGCGAGCAACTGTTCGTAGGTGCGCACCTCGGCTAATTTTTCTGCGCGCATTTTTGCGTGCGCTGCTTCTGCCTCATGGACTTGCTGTTGCGCAATCACGGACGCCTGACTTAACATTTGAAATAATCCTGGATCGGTTGTTTCTAAATCTTTTTGCGCACGACGTGCAGCAAGTTCTTCCCACGCAACTGCGCGCAGCAATGTTAACTGTGTTGCGGGTAAATCGCGTCTCACATCCGCGCGCATGGCAAGTGCTGATTCAGGCTTTGGAAATTCAGATGACATACAAAATATTTCTTTTATTTTATCACACAAAATAAAAAAACACCCTTCTTTTCAGAAATCCCACGAGTGTCGGTGGGAGAGCTTGGAGCAAGCTCGGGTGTTTGCTTAGTTCGCTTCAGTTTCTTTTTCGATGTGCGACGGCTGGTGAGCGATGACATGCGCTGCCATCCTACTGAGGACCGCCTTGATGGTCCATTCGGGATTTGCAGTCACTTGTGCATGCCGCCGCGTCGTGACTCCAGCCGCCATAATCATCGTGACCATGGTTTCAGCTGGCAGCGTCAGTGACTTGTTCGCTGAGTCACGCCACTGAATCGATCCGCTGCATCCGGTACTTTTCACAAAGACGAAGCAGTGCTTAGCTTGGAGCACCTGCTCGTACTCCGGTGGACCAATGCCAATACACAAGACGGCCGGGTCAAGCAGGAGCGCTCGTCCACACTCGTGCACGTGGTATTTGCCAGCCAAGATGAGCGGTCGCACCGCGGTGCGTGAATTGCGGTACTTTGCCAGCGCCTCCTTGGCTTTCGGGGCGAGCGATGCCCAGACCCAAAATGCAGCGACCGCCCCAACCACGATCAGCGCTGCGCGAAAGAACGCAGAATCCGATGCCGCAAAACACAGGATCATAATCAGGCTTGCAACGATGATCACACCGTTCTTGATCATTCGCGCTGATTCTTCCTCCTTGCGACAGCTGTTCGCATAATTCATTGCCTTTTCAGCAGCATCGCACTGCTCACAGCGCGGCTGCGGCGCCCCAATGCTGATTATTCTTAGCATGACCATGGTGTAACCTCCGTGGGGCATGTCCCGCGTGCAGGCAGTTTTTCATGAAAAGCGCTTTTTGTCAATATAAAAACGCATCAGGTCCGGCAATCTTGCAAAAAATTTTTACAGTGTCAACCGTTTAGCCATTAAGTTTTGCCCGCGTCATGGGGCCAACCGTGCCGGTAATGGGCAATTTAACGGCGCGCTGATATGCTTGTACCGCCATTTTTGTGGCGGTACCAAATAGGCCGAAAGCTGTTCCCGTAGGAACTTTGAAATACCCATTATTTTTTAAGAATGTTTGTAGCCAAGTGACATCTGCACCGCGGCTACCAACTTGCAGATTGCGCGAAAGTCCGTTGGTGTTGGAAACACTTGAATCAGTAAGCTTTGTTGGTGCCGCCGCAACTGTTTTACCCGCGATAATTTGTGTTGCCGTGATAATACGTTTGGCGCTATTATAGCCGCCACTTACCGTAATTCGATCGCCGATATCGAAGTTACTAAACGCAACCGCATCACCATTTTTATATAAATCAGTATTTGCACTAATCCGCACACTACGCTGCGCGTAGGTGGTGATGTGATCGAGTTTTGTTCCTTCAGTAATTACGAAACTGTGTTCACCTTCGTTGATGCCGATAATGGTGCCCGTCCAGCTTGCGGCTTTTGCCGCAGCAGAGCGATCAACACCCTCTGCTTTGGAGGTTGTTATTGCCTGAGCCGCGATTGGCGCAAAAAAAGCACCAAATAATGACATGAAAATTGCTATTCTGCGCATATATTTTATATACGAGTTTTACTTTAATTTAGGTGCATTCGTTGACTTTTTAGTGCTAAAAACCTATACTTTATGCATTATTCTTTCATATATTATATGAACCTCGCCTTTCTTCATGTATACAGCGATTTGGCGCTTTTAGCGCTTCGCCTCATCATTGGCGCAATCTTTTTAGTGCATGGCTACAAAAAAACAGCCATGTGGAAAATGACGCCATCCGCGCAAATGCCATCAGGAATGCTTAACCTCATGCGTTTTTTGTCCATCGCTGAAATTGCTGGTGGATTAGGCGTAATTTTTGGTGTACTCACCGGCTGGGCAGCACTTGGACTTATTTGTATCATGCTCGGTGCCATGTACAAAAAAATCTTTACCTGGAAAAAGCCATTCACCGCTGACGCAGGTTGGGAACTTGATTTAATTATCTTTGGCGCTTGTCTTGTGTTAGTTATCTTGGGCGCTGGTACTATTATTTTGTAACCTATGTCAAAACCACAAGAAGGAAATATTGTTCACATTCACTACACCGGTTCACTCGATGACGGATCTATTTTTGATTCATCAGAAGGCCGCGACCCACTGCAGTTTACGATCGGTGGCGGCCAAGTAATTGCCGGATTTGAAGAAGCCGCATTGCAGCTCGAGCCAGGCGAATCAATTATCGTAACAATTCCAGCAGAAAAAGCATACGGCGAATCGCACCCAGAAATGATTGCAACGATTAAGCGTGAGCAGTTGCCACCAGAGTTAAATCCTGTAACCGGCGACCAATTGCAGATGCAAGGTCCAGCGGGCCCACTCGTGGTGCGCGTTATTGAAGACAGCCCTGAGTCAATTACGATCGATGCGAATCATGCGCTTGCGGGTAAAGATTTAACGTTTAAGATCGAACTCGTTTCGATTGCGTAAATAGTGCGGCGCCAACAAAAAATAAAATGATCATGGCGTATTGCGCAGGTGTAAGACCGGCGTATCGCATATCCGGCATCATGACATCTTGTGCACGAAAAAAATCTAAAACGAAACGGATAACGCCGTACAACATTGCAACACTCGCCACATAAAATCCTGGCGAGTGTTGTTTTTTGTGAGCAACCCACACAAACAGCGCGATGCCGAGCCAGGCGATGGCTTCGTATAATCCTAAATCCGCGCGGGGGCCATCCGGATACGCAACCGCAAGCAGCGCATGGGGGCCAAGCAAAATTCCTGGATGCATGTGCGTGACGTAGCACCCAATGCGACCCACAACCCACCCGAGCGGCATGGCGGCGCAAATAAAATCCGCGTATTGCAGGATTGGCAGCTTAAAATGACGAAAATATAGCAGCGCGGCCACGACTGCACCAAAAATTCCACCCGTTGATGCAAGACCACCATGCCACACCATAAAAATTTCCAGCGGATGCGCGGCAAAAAATGCTGGTTCATAAAAAAACACGTGAGCCAAGCGTGCGCACAAAAACATTCCAATAATCATCCACGTCGTAACGTCCACGATTCGCTCAAAAAACTTTTTTGGATATTTTGCGCTGAGTGCATACGCGCGCCACAAAAAAACGCCAATCCCCGCTGCAATAAACGAACCCCATACAAAAATATGTAGCGGCCCTATGGTGACAACTTGTAGGTCAAAATACGGCAACACCATATTACAATCCCAAAATTTTCATGACTTCTGCTGGCGTATCGGCAATGTGATACAAATTTAAATCTTCCTTGGAAATATTATGTTCTTGTTCGAACTGATTTTCTTGAATGAATTTAAGCAATGGTCTCCAGAATTCACCACCGTACAAAACAATTGGAATGCCTGCAAGCTTTCCCGTTTGAATTAAGGTTAATATTTCAAAACACAAATTTAATGTTCCGTAACCACCCGGAAATAATACGAACCCGCGTGACGGCGTGGTAAGCATGAGTTTGCGCGTAAACGGAAACGCAAAACTATGACTTTTGGTGAGATATGGATTTGCACGTTCGTGTTCCCCACTCACTTGCATGTGCATGTCCATACCATATGAGCCACGGCCCATTTCGAATGCACCTTTGTTGGCGGCTTCGTGCACCCCGCCGCCACCCGCGGTTAATACGCCAACTTTTTTCTTCGCGATCATTTGCCCGAGCACGTAAGCATCTTTGCAATATTGGCTATCGGGATTCACCCGTGGCGTCCCTAAAATCGTAATTACCGGACCCATACCTTCCAAAAAAGCAAAGCCTTCAACCAATTCGGCCATAATACGAAACACGCGCCAGTTAACTGCGTCGTCAGAACAAAACTGCGCGGCATCCATTGCGCAAACTTGTGGTTTTGTTTTTGTTTTACGAATAATTTCCATGCCTTCTTCCGCGGTATCAACCGCATGAATCATGGACAAATCAATTTCTTGCAGCGCATGAATTCGTTCGAATACGTTGCTACGCAAAAAATGAATCACTGGCTCCCAATATGTTTTGTCGATTAAAATAATTGGCGCGCGAGAAATTTGACCATAACGCATTTGATCAAGCACTTCAAAAAGTTCATCCATGGTACCAAAACCACCGGGCATGTACACAAACGCAAGCGACGGCGTAGTAAGCATTACTTTGCGCGTCAGAAAATAATAAAATCCAAGTGAATGCTGCACGAATGGATTTAAATGTTGTTCATGTGGAAGCTCAATGTTGAGTCCGACTGAGGTACCACCGTGTTGGTAGGCACCTTTGTTTGCTGCCTCCATCACGCCTGGTCCACCGCCCGTAATGACGGTATATTTTTCTGCAGCCAATTGTTGGCCTAAACTTTCTGCAATTTTATAAAATTTACTTGAAGAAGGCGTGCGCGCTGAGCCAAACACGGTCACTTGTTTGGTAAGCTGCGATAAAAACTGATACCCTTCCACGAATTCTGCCATGATACGAAAAACTTGCCACGTGCTTCCACGTAAATCGATTGAATGGCCGCGCATTACCGCGCCGGCAACGGTTTGTTTTGTTTCAGTCATAAAAGAACGAGACTATTATACCGCAGGATGACGTGTATGCCAATCAGAATTTTTTTGATAGATGTGCCCCGCATGAAGTGCAATATCTTCGGCCAATCGTGGCGCAATAATTTGCATACCGATTGGCATGTTTTGTGAAAATCCACAAGGCACCGATAGTGCGGACAAGCCAGCGAGTGATGCGCTACCCGTAAACACATCCGCCAAATACATTTTTAACGGATCCGTTGTTTTTTCACCTTTTTTAAATGCGATTTCTGGCATAGTTGGCGAAATCATCACATCAACTTTTTCAAATGCGTTTGCAAAATCTTGGCAAATTAACGTGCGTGCTTTTTGTGCACGTAAATAATATGCTTCGTAATATCCGTGCGACAGTGCAAACGTGCCAATCATAATGCGGCGTTTGACTTCGTTCGGCAACCCTTCGGTGCGTGATGCCGCATAGGTTTCAAATAAATCTGGACGCGACGCACGCACGCCGTAGCGAATGCCATCGTAGCGTGCCATATTTGAACTATCTTCGCACGGTACCAAAATATAATAGGTTGCGATTGCGTATTGAATGTGCGGAAGCGTAACAGGAATAAGCTGCGCACCCGCATTTTGAAAAACTTCGAGTGCACTTTCGACTGACGCGCGAATTGCAGGATCTAAATCATCGGAAAAAAATTCTGCGGGCACGCCAATGCGAAGTCCCTGCACTGTTTTTTCAAGTGCGTGGGTGTAATTTGGAACTGGTGCAACCGCGGAAGTTGGATCGAGTGGATCATGGCCCGCAATGGTTTGCATCACCAGTGCGATATCTGCAACCGTTTGACCAAACACACCAACCGTATCAAGTGAAGATGCCATTGGCATTGCTCCAAAACGTGAGTTGCGACCATAACTAACCTTAAGGCCGGACACGCCACAAAAAGCCGCTGGTGCGCGCACCGAACCGCCGGTATCTTCGCCGATTGCATATGGCTGCAAACCTGCCGCAACCGCCGCGCCTGAGCCACCCGATGAACCACCCGCCACACGGGACACATCCCACGGATTATTCGCGGGACCATACATTGAATTTTCATTACTCGCGCCGTGACCAAATGTATCGCAGTTATGTTTGCCAATCATCACACCGCCCGCTGCACGAAGTCGTGCGATCACAGTTGCGTCGTGCGTTGGAATATAATTATCCAAAATTTTCGCCGCACCGGTTGCGCGAACACCAGCGGTGGTGATCGCATCTTTTACGCCAAATGGAATACCCGCCAGCGCATGGAGTTTTTCGCCAGTTGCACGACGCGCATCAATTGCATCAGCGGCGACGCGCGCAGAATCTGCCGCAACGGTAAGGTGCGAATTTAATGATGGATCGATTTTTGTGATGCGATCTAAATATAAATCAGTTAGCTCGCGGCTTGAAATTTTTTTATCAGCAAGTGCGATTGAAAGTTCGGTGACTGATGCAAATGCGTCCATATTATTCTTTGTAATGCAAAAAAACTGGCGGCACAGTAAGTAAGTCTGCCTTTTGTGCGGGGAAAGCAGCGATGAGCGCGGCGCGCTTTTCGGGTGAACATTGCATCACTACATCCGGGCGCAGCTGCGCAAACGTTGGTGTAATATGCATGGTTGGTTCTACGTTTTCCGTGTCCAATTCTTGCAGGCGATCGACGTACGACAAAATCGCGGACAATTCTGTTTGATATTGTTCGACTTCTTGCGGCGTTAGGGTAAGGCGCGCCAATCCGGCGATATGTTGTACTTGCTCTGGCGTCAATTTCATAGTTTTGCTTTCTGCAGTATGGCTAAAAATTCTGCTTCGGTCAAGGTCTTTACACCTATTTTTTCTGCTTTTGCTTTTTTGGAACCCGCGTCTTCGCCAACAACCACATACGAAATTCGTTTGCCAATTGTTTCGGAAATATCGCCGCCTAATTTGCGCACCGCATCCCACGCTTCGCCGCGCGGCATGGACGTGAGCGACCCAGTAAATACAAATGTTTGGCCAGAGAGTGGGCCGCCAGTTTTTGCATGCGCTGAAACTGAAACACCAAGTTCAAGCATGCGATCGATCATGTGTTGATGTGCGGGGCGTGCTAAATATTCTGCAATACTTTTTGCAACGACTTCACCAATACCATAAGTTGCTTTTAAATCCTCGAGCGCTGCCTCGCGAAATTTATGCAATGTTTTATATTGCTCTGCTAACCGTTCCGCGCCTTCGGAGCCAACGTGGCGAATACCCAAACTATAAATAAATTTGCCGAGCGGAATTTTTTTAGCTTCTTTAATGTGTTCAATTAATTTGCGCGCTGAAATTTCTGCAAATCGATCGAGACCAATAATATCTTCGTAGGTGAGTTCGAAAATATCGCTGGCGCGCGACAGCAATCCCTCATCCATGAGTTGCGCAATTATTTTTTCACCAAGCCCATCGATTTCAAATGCACCACGTGCGACAAAATGAATCAGCGATTCGCGATTCGATCCTTCACAATTTGCATTTGTACAATACATTGCAACCTCGCCTTCGGGATGCACCACTGGTGATTCGCAAACTGGGCACGCAGTTGGTGATTTTATTTTTTTCTCATTGCCAGTGCGCAAATCCGTTATCACTGTTTTAATTTTTGGAATAATATCCCCTGCCTTTTCGATGATAACTGTATCGCCAATGCGTAGTCCCAACCGTTCAATTTCATCCATGTTGTGAATGGTTGCGTGGCTTACCGTGGTCCCCGCAACCGAAACAGGGCGCAAATGCGCAACCGGCGTAATCACTTTGGTGCGGCCAACTTGCCACACAACTTTTTCAACAACGGTCGTCGCTTCTTCGGCGGGAAATTTAAATGCAATTGCCCAACGTGGTGACTTGCCTTTATAGCCAAGTGCAGTTTGCAATTCACGATCATTTAATTTTATTACCAACCCATCAACCCAATAGGGCATGTCTTCGGTACGCTTGACTTGCCATTCATGCCACAGCTTCATGATATCAGCAACTGATTTGCACACATGCCAATCATGATTCACCTGAAAACCAAGCGCTGCTAATTTTTTTAATTCTTCGGCTTGCGAACGCGGCTCATCCATGCCGCTTTTCACCAACGAAATATCGTACAAAAAAAGTTCCAAATGGCGACTTGCCGCAATTGCAGGATCAAGTTGGCGCACGGCACCCGCTGCAGCATTACGGGGATTTGCAAAAACCGCTTCGCCATTTTTTTCGCGTTCTGCATTTACAGATTTAAAAATGCGCGTTGGCATCCACACTTCGCCTTCAATAATAAATGAAATTGGCTCGGGCAACGTCAGCGGCAACGATTGAATCGTGCGAATATTGTGCGTAACATTTTCGCCCACGGAACCATCACCGCGTGTTGCGGCGCGCACCAATGCACCATGTTCATAAGTAAGCACCGCGTGAATGCCGTCGATTTTTAATTCCACAACATATTCCGGAGAAATATTTTTTCCAGTTCGTTCCAAAATTAATTTACGCACGCGTTCATCAAAATCAATAATATCTTGCTCGGTAAACGCGTCATCGAACGACCATTGTGCAATTTCGTGTGTAACTTTTTCAAAACCTTCTTGCGGCGCGCCGGCAATGCGTTGCGTCGGCGAATTTTGATTTTTTAAATCAGGAAACTGCGATTCCAAATGGCGCAGCTCATCCATGAGTGAGCTGTATACCACATCCGTTACACTCGGATCATTTTCAACATGATATTTATAACGCAGCTTGGCGATGGTCTCTGCTAATTTTGCCGCGCGCTTTTCTGCTTCTGCGTGCGTCATATAATTATCCCGTTATCCATGCCAAAAATCCCTGAAGTAGCAGGGCGACAAATAAATATAAACCAAATGATGATGTTCCTTTGTAAATCGTAATTTTGAAACCCCATGTTGCAAGCGCGCCAATAATTGCCAAAATATAAGTAAATGCAAGTGTAATTACAATGGCAGGCCAGCCCACAATACACCCAACCAGCATGCCAAGTAAAATATCATGCGCATGTACCCATTTAAAACCAGAAACGGCAGCGAGCGCAAACATAAGTACGCCGGCCAAAATACTTGCCTGCGCCGAAGCCATAACCGCATCCATGCCTCCGGTAATCGCAAAAGCGATTCCCAAACTAATTAGCGTAAACACATAAACGCTAACTGGCACTTCGTCGTAAACTAAATCAGAAAAAAATAAAATAATGCCGCCAATAAGTGCTGCGACTAATACGACCGCGTGAATCCATTCAAGCCAACTATATGGAAGCGTAGATCCAAATGCTGCGACAAAAATTCCCCACGCAACAACTGCGCCCAAAATTTCCGAGAAAATACTTGAAAGCGGCAAAAGCGCGCGACACGACGAACAAACTCCGCGCTGCACCACATACCCACACACCGGCACCGCGGTTGCCCACGCTTGCGGCGAAAAACATTCGGGGCAATGTTTTTTCCAAAGCAATGAGCGAGACACATGAAACCAATATGCAAACCGATCCGCGAGCGCGCCGGCATAGGCACCAACAACCAATACACCAAATGTAGTAAGAAATGTAAGTGCCGCGCTATTCATATTATTGTTTCATGATAAGTCCACCTGGCGTAATTTCGATTTTACCGGATAAGCCGTTTACCGCGCCTTCAAGTGCAGCGTCGAGCGTATAGGTAGCCGTTGGATTTGTTGCGGTATATATGTAGCCCGAAAGTTGCGCTGGTTGTGGTTCTGGTGGCGTTGGAATTGGATCAAGGTACACCGTGCCCGTTCCACACGCACTGCGTGTTTCAGCAAAACCATTTGGCGTACCCGCACAAATAACTTTATACCCAACATCGCCGAGCGTAACTGGCGTTGGCGCCTGCGGATATTTATTATTGTTGTAATAAAAATCTTCCATTGCCTGTTTGATGAACTGCATATCGGACAAACGTTTTGCATCGCGCGCGCGTTCGCGGGCGGTACCAAGCAAAATTACCCCGATCACCATGAGCAATCCGATGATGCCCAAAACGATGAGCAGTTCAACAAGTGAGAATCCATTTTTTTTATGTTCCATAGTATTAACTTACGATAAGACGTTCTGCCAAACCAATTGCAACGGCAAAACGGGGCGCAACGCGTTCCAAAACTGGTTTGAGACCCACCGGCGCCACCACACGTGACCAAGGATCAGCCACAAATGTTTTAATTGAAAACTTAGCTTCGATCTTTTGTGCGAGTTGTGGACAATGCGATGCGCCACCAATTAAAATAATTTTATCTGGGCGCGCCATGCCAACTAACTGCAAACGAGTGAGCGATGCAAAAACTTCTTCAACACCTTTCAAGATCGGCTGGTAAAGTGGGTCCAACAGTGCTGATAATTCTGGCGTTGCCTCGTCGCCCATTTCCTGAAATAAATCCATTTTCATTCCTTCGACTTCAGCTGGTGTTTGGCTCCACGCTTTCGCCAAAATTTCATTTACGCGGTCGCCACCAATTTCAACCGCAATATCAACATGTGGCACGGTGCGCACCACATAACTCATGCTGGTAATTTGTTTACCCATGTCAATGATCAGCACCGGTGCTGGATCGGTGCCGATAAGCGAGCGAATAGTTGCAAACGTTTCTGTTTCAATGGATTGCAATTTAAAACCAGCTCGCGAACAAATATCAGAGTAAAACTGAATCATTTTTTTGCGTGCTGCGGTTACAAATACGCGATCAATATTTTTATATTGATCGACTTCGCCCGGAAGTGGTTCAATTTTGCGCGTATCCAAAACTGCTTCAGCAAGTGGAAATGGTAATAATTTTTCGACTTCAGCAGCAACCGTTGAAGAAAAAAGTTTTGCATCAACTTTTGGAATGGTAATAATGGTAGAAAAAACATCGCGCTGCGAAAGCGAGGCAACCGCCGCGGTTGAAACTGTTTTTGCGGCTGCGGCAACTTGTTTAACTAATGCCGCCGCACTATCCACCGCTGCCGCGCGCTGTTCGTCGGTTTTTGCAAAACGGAAATCAACGCGTCCGTCTGAAAAAGCATACGTATATAGGTAAGGACGTTTTGACACGGCGCGCAGTTCAACAAGCTTGATACCACTGGAACCAATATCAATGCCCACAAACTGGGTTGGTTTAGATTCAAAAAACAGCATATATGTTTTGGATTATAGCAGATTTTGATTACTCTCGCACACCATGCTAGAATGTGCATAACTTTATGATTACCCTGTACAACACCCTCACCCGCCAGAAAGAAATTTTTACGCCGCTCAAAAAAGTGGTGACCATGTACAGCTGCGGACCAACCGTGTATCACGATGTGCATATTGGCAATCATCGTTCTTTTTTGATTGCCGATTTGTTAAAACGTACCCTGCTTGCCAATAAGTTGCCGGTCAAACACATCATGAACATTACCGATGTTGGTCACTTAACCGACGATGGCGATGCGGGCCAGGATAAACTTGAAGTTGGTGCGGCACGGGAAAACAAAACCGCGTGGGAAGTTGCACGTCACTATGAAGCGGGTTTCAAAAAAGATTTAAAAGCTCTCAATATTATTCGGCCCAAAAAATTTACGCGCGCCACCGAAAACATTAAAATCCAAATTGCGCTCGTAAAAAAATTGGAAGCGCTCGGACACACCTATCGCACGAGCGACGGTATTTATTTTGATAGCACCACCATTGAAAATTATGGCGCACTTGCCGGATTGCAACATGTGGATTTGCAAGCGGGTTCGCGCATAAGCATTGGCGAGAAAAAACACGAAACAGATTTTGCGCTTTGGAAGTTTTCACCAGCTGGCACAAAACGCCAAATGGAATGGAAATCACCGTGGGGTGTTGGCTTCCCTGGCTGGCATATTGAATGCTCTGCTATGGCCATGAAATATTTGGGCGAAACGATTGATATCCATACTGGTGGCATTGATTTGATTCCTGTTCACCATACCAATGAAATTGCGCAGTCAGAGGCAGCAAGCGGCAAACAATTTGCACGCTTTTGGATGCATAGTGCATTTGTACTTGAACATGATCAGAAAATTTCAAAATCAAAAGGCGATTTTAAAACATTGCAATGGATAACGGATCATGGATTTAGCCCATTAGATTATCGCTATCTCACACTGCAAACTCACTACCGCAAAGAGTTGAATTTTACGCTTGAAGGACTTGAGGGTGCCCGACGTGCCCGACAGCAATTTGTGGCACTGGTAACCGGTGCACCAAAGCGCGGCATGATTTTGCCAACGGTGTATGCTGATTTTTTGTCTGCACTTACCGATGATCTTAATGCACCACGTGGACTCGGTATTTTATGGGACATGATACATAGTGACGCTGCCCCTGCGGATAAACGTGCGACACTTTTATTAGCTGACAAAATTTTAGGATTAAATTTAGCAAAAGAAAAACGCTTAAAACTCACCACCACAAAACTGCCAAAAGAAATTGCAAAACTTGCGGAGCAGCGCGTCATCGCACGCGAAACGAAAGATTGGGCTGGCGCTGATCACTTACGTACAGAACTTTTAGCACGCGGTTATTCGGTTACCGACACTCCTGAAGGACAAGTTGTAGCGCGTATGATATAATCTCTGCCATATGGCAGAAGAACTTGATAGCACATTCAATCACGAGCAACCACAAACACCCGAGCAAGCGCCGGAGTTTGGAAATGTAAAAATTGAGCGCAGTGAAACGCCTACACCGGCTCCAATTGCCGCCCCACCTATTGCGATTCCCGCTGCACCCGCACCGCGCACTCGCATCGTGAAGGATCCAACGCTTTCTGAAATTGAAAATGTGCTTTCAGAAAATATTGCGGACTTGTACAAAAAATTACCCGCAGAAAAAAAGCAGCTATTTAAGATTGAAGGCGAAAAAATTGCAACGCAAATTAATGCGATGATGAAAAGCGGCGTGCTACGCCTTAAAAAAATTCTTGAATTAATTTTAGGCTGGCTCAAAATAATTCCGGGAATTAATAAATTTTACCTTGAGCAAGAGGCGAAAATTAAAGCGGATAAAATCTTGTTTATCTACGATCGTGAACACGCTACAACCTGATCTTTTCATCTTATGATCTTTCAAGTGCTCCTTACCAATCAAAATTCATTAAACCTTGCGCCCCAAGGGCTTGGCAGTTTTACTGACATACTTGCAACCGCGGGCTATGCAATTGCACTTCCCCTTGGACTTACGCTTGGTATTTTTGGATTACTTTTTATTATTCGCAATTTGGTGCGCAGCAAAAATGAGCACGTTGCAAGTTTTTCTCAAGTGGTGCTCCAAATTTCGCTGCCAAAAGAACGTAAAGAAGATTCTAAAAATGGTGGCGCGCCTGAAAGTCAAAACATTCAAAAAGTGCGTGAGGATATCGCGGTCATGGAAACGTTATTTGCAAACGTCGGTGGCTTGCGCCCGCAGCATGGCCTTAAAGCGTGGTTTTTAGGGCGCACCGATCACGTAAGTTTTGAAATTGTCGCGCAAGGTGGCTATATTTATTTTTACATTGCCGTGCCACGTAATCTGCGAAGTTTTTTGGAAGAACAAATTCATGCGCAATTTGCATCGGCAGTAATTGAAGAAGTTGGCGATTATAATTTATTTACGCCAAACGCAACCATCATGGGTGGATATCTCATGTTTAAGCGCAAAAATGCTTTTCCAATTAAGACGTACAAAAAATTGGATTCCGATCCGCTTAATGCGCTCATCAATGCGCTTGCGAAAGTACAGGGTACTGACGCGGCAGCTATTCAATGTGTTGTGCGCCCCGCCAAAAATTCTTGGCGGTCTGAAGGCATTTGGCTTGCACGCGAAATTCAACAAGGTGCGAAGTTTGAAAAAATTGCATCACGCAGCGGCATCATGACGTTTATTCACCACTACATCAAAAAACCAAAACATCCAACCGGCGCCACGACTGGCGAACAATATCACTTATCGCCAATGGAACAAGAAGTGGTAAAGGGTTTAGAAGAAAAAGCGAGTCGTGCGGGTCTGGAAGTGAACGTACGCATTATGGTTTCAAGTACCGATACCACGCATGCGCGTTCAATTTTGGATCAAATGTCTGGTGGTTTTGCACAATTTAATTCGTATCATTACGGAAATAGTTTTGCGGTTGCAATTCCATCGGGTCAAAACCGAATCATTAAAGATTTTATTTATCGTATTGTGCGCGAAAATCGCAGCGCGATCATGAACACCGAAGAATTAGCATCGATTTATCACTTTCCACTTCCATCAAACGATACGCCAAGTATCAAGTGGCTCACCGCGCGTAAAGCGCCACCACCAGCAAATGTACCAAAAGATGGTATTGTGCTCGGTTACAATGTATATCGCGGCGTGCGTACGGAAATTAAAATGGCTCGCGATGATCGCGCGCGTCACATGTACATCATCGGTAAATCTGGTACCGGTAAATCGGTGTACCAAGAAAATTTAGCGGCGCAAGATATTATGAATGGCGATGGCGTATGCGTGATTGATCCGCACGGTGATTTAGTTGATTATGTTTTATCGCATGTGCCCGCACACCGCGCCGACGATGTAATTATTTTTGACCCAACTGATATTCAACGTCCACAAGGTTTGAACCTGCTTGAGTACGATCCAAAGTATCCAGAGCAAAAAACATTTGTGATCAATGAAATGATGAAGATCATGGATAAGTTATATGATTTGAAATCAACCGGTGGTCCAATGTTTGAACAGTACATGCGTAATGCCATGCTGCTGCTTATGGAAGATGTTGAAACCGGTTCAACGCTCATGGAAATTTCCAAGGTGCTTGCGGATGAAGATTTCCGCCGCATGAAATTATCTAAATGTCATAACCAAGTGGTGTATGATTTTTGGACCAAAGAAGCGCAAAAAGCTGGTGGTGAGGCTTCCCTTGCCAACATGGTTCCGTATATCACGTCAAAGCTTAACCAATTTATTGCGAATGATATCATGCGTCCGATTATTGGTCAGCAAGAAAGTTCATTTAATTTTCGTAAGGTAATGGACGAGAAAAAAATCTTGCTCGTGAAATTATCCAAAGGTAAAATTGGCGACATGAATGCGTACCTCATTGGTATGGTACTCGTGGGTAAAATTTTGATGGCCGCGCTTTCACGCACCGATGTTCCCGAAGATCAACGTCCTGATTTTTATTTGTACATCGATGAATTTCAGAACTTTATTACGGATTCCATTGCAACGATTTTATCTGAAGCTCGTAAATATCGCTTGAATTTAATTGTGGCTCACCAGTATGTTGGTCAGCTCGTGCAAAACAATGACACCAAAACGCGCGATGCAATTTTTGGTAACGTTGGTACGATGGTTGCGTTTCGTATCGGCGCCGAGGATGGTGAATTTTTGCAAAAAGAATTTGCACCGACCTTTACCGCATATGATTTAATCAACATCGAAAATCGAACCGCATATGTTAAATTGTTGATTAACGGTACCAATGCAAAACCATTTAACATGGGCGTGAACAAATTTGAAGAACGTAATTTTGAACTTGCTGAAGCAATTCGTCAGTTGTCGCGTCTCAAATACGGAAAAAATCGCGAAGTTATTGAAGCTGAAATCAAAGCGCGCGCCGCAAAAGCTGGCGTGTAACTTGCGACAGCCGCATGTCTCTGCTATTATGCAGAGCACCTATGGCTGAAGCTCTCTACCGCACGTACCGCCCTCAATTTTTTCGTGATGTTCAAGGACAGGTGTCGATTATTCGTACTCTCACGCAAGAATTAATCCAAAATCGCATTGCCCATGCGTATATTTTTGCCGGCACGCGCGGTACGGGCAAAACAAGTTGCGCCCGAATTTTTGCCAAAGCAATCAATTGCCATGCGCGCGAGCCGCTCACGGGCGAACCTTGTGGTACCTGCTCTTCTTGCCTCGACATTACCACGGGCCGCAGCGTTGACGTAATCGAACTTGATGCCGCGACTCATACCGGCGTCGACACGGTCCGCGAAGAAATTATCGAAAACGCGCGCGTCTTGCCAACTCGCGATTCGCATAAAATTTTTATCATCGATGAAGTCCACATGCTTTCGACTTCATCTTTTAACGCGCTTTTAAAATCACTTGAGGAACCGCCAGCGCATGTGATTTATATTTTAGCAACCACAGAATTACACAAACTGCCTGCAACCGTTGCATCACGCTGCCAACGTTTTATTTTTAAGCCGCTTGCCGCCGAGGCGATGGAAGAAAAATTACAAAAAATTGTTGCTGCAGAACACATGGAGGTTGAGCCATCTGTTTTGCGCCGCGTGATTGCGGCATCAGGCGGCGCGCTGCGTGATGCTGAAAGTTTACTCGGCCAACTCCGCGCGATTGGTAACGGCACCATCACCGACGTTGAAGCTGATATTGTTTTGCCACCAACACTTTTATTTGAAAGCATTGCCCTGCTCGGTCTGTTGAATCAAAAAAATACTAACGCTGCTTTTGCGCAAATACAAGATTTATTTAATCGTGGCACGGATTTGCCGCTTTTCATGGATGCGCTCATAAAACATGCGCACGAAATTTTAGTAGTTACGGCAACCAAATCACTGCCACCGTTTTTGGGAATTTTTAGTGACGAAGAATCCATGGCACTTGCGGTTGCGGGCAAAAATTTTGATGCTTCGTGGATAGCCAACGCAATCGAAGTTTTCTTGGCAAAAAAATTATTATATAAAACAATTGCCTCACCTTTTGTGCCGCTTCATTTGGCATGTGTTGAATTAACCGGAACTAAACCGGCACCAGCTCCGGTTGCGGCGCCTGTTACCCCTGCTGCGCCCACAGTGCAACCAAAACCTGCTGCACCAGTCGCAGCACCAACTGCTAATTCCGCCGTGCCACCGCCTGTTTTTGAAATCTCCGCCACGATGCAACCATCTGATGAAGCACTTTTGGCCCGCGTACAAAGTGTGTGGAGCACGGTTACACAAACATTGGCTGGCCGCGTACCATCAATGGGAATTTTTCTCTCGGCAACATCGGTTGTGGGTGCCGCGGGCGAAATGGTTACTCTAGCCGTTCACTTCCCTATGTATCGCGCCAAATTGCTGCAGCCAACCGTAAAAGGCGCGCTTGATGCCGAACTTTCGGCCGCAGTTGGCGCCGCCCTCATTACAAATATCATCATCGAAGAGCTCACCACGCCAACCGAAGGGCCGGTGGCAGACGCCCTTGAAATGCTTGGCGGCAAAGTGGTTGGCTAGTCTTGCAAATTTCAAAGCCGCATGATATAGTACTGCCGCATTCCGAGATCGTCTAATGGTAGGACTCCTGCCTCTGGAGCAGGGTATCTAGGTTCGAATCCTGGTCTCGGAGCCAAAGAAAAAATCCCACTTTCGAGTGGGATTTTTTCTTTTTCTTAGAGTAATCATAAGTTGACCCCGCCACGACATCAGGCGTATACTAGCCACATCTTGATTAGAATATTATGAACCGAAAAATTTGGATTTCAGCTTTAGTTATCATTATTTTGGCAGCTGGCGGCTTTATTTATAAAAATCGAACGAGCGCAACAGCGGCTAAGGCAACGGTCACGGTTACCCGTGGAACTGTTTTGCAGGACGTTTCTCTGACTGGTAAAACTAAATCCATGTCTCGTGTTGATTTAGCCTTTGAAAGATCGGGTCGCGTCACGCAAGTAGCGGCTAAAACTGGCGACAAGGTTAAAGTTGGTCAGCTCCTCATTCAACTCGATGCAGGTGAACTTGCGGCGCAGCTTCATCAGGCACAGGCAGCGCTTGATGCGCAACAAGCACATCTCGATGAATTAAATGCGGGCACTCGACCCGAAACAATCTTGCTCGCGCAAAATGATGTGCAAAATGCAGCGCAAACATTGGCAAACTATTACAATGATGCGGCCAACACGCTTGCCGATGCCTACCAAAAATCAGACGATGCCGTTCGCACCAAAACATTGGGCATGTTTTCTGGCAATATTGGTCAATTATATAGCGCAACATATTATACTTGCGAAGAAGGTGCAAAAACCGATGCGCAAACACAACGTGGTAATGCCGACTATATATTAGCGCGGATTCAAAAAGATGTAACAGATATTTCAGCAACCACCGACGCAACCGAAAAGGAACGTATTTTGGCGGATGCAGCAAGCCAGCTTACGCTTATCAAACAATTTTTGGATGTAACGCGTGTTTCAATCGCAAATCAGTGTTTACAAAATGATGCAACCGTTGCGGTTTATCGTACCAATATTAGTCTTGCAATAACTAATTTGGTCACCGCACAAACTGCCGTGCAGGCACTGCAACAAAATATTGTCACGCAAAAACTAGCCTTGAGTAAGCTTCAAAATACTCTTGCGCTGCAAAATGCAGGCGTTGTGCCGGATCAAATCAAAGCGCAGGAGGCGCAGGTCGCCTCAGCGGCCGCTACGGTTCAGTTATATAGTGCGCAATTAGCAAAATTTGCGTTGCGTTCACCGATTGATGGCACCGTTACCTTCCTCGATATTCAACGTGGTGAAATCGCGGCGCCAAATGCAACGGTTGCAACCGTAATCGCACCAAACGCATTGGAAATTGAAGCCCAGGTTCCTGAAGTTGACGTTGGTAAATTAGCCGTGGGTAACGATGTTGCTGTGACCTTTGATGCGATCGGTAGCGATAATTTTCCCGCACATGTTTCGTTTATCGATCCAGCTGAAACCATTATCGATGGTGTGGTAAATTACAAAATTGTAATCGCATTGCAAACAGAAGATGCGCGCGTTAAAAGTGGTTTGACCGCAAACTTAACAATTCATGCGCAGAAAAAAGAAAATGTTTTGACATTACCGGAATATACCATCAGCGAAGAAGATGCCGGTGCATTTGTACAAAAAATTGTCGCAGGTGCGCCAAGTCAAAAAACGAAAATTACCATGGGCATGCGCGGTACGAATGGTGTCGTCGAAATCACCAGCGGTCTTGCCGAAAATGACCAGGTCGAAAGCGTTGGCCTCAAATAACATGATTACCGCCACCAACATTACCAAGGTATACGTCGATAACGACATTACCACCAATGCGCTGAAAGGAATTTCCCTGACGATTAACCAGGGTGAATTTGTAGCGATCATGGGTCCATCTGGTTCTGGTAAATCAACGCTGCTTCAAATGCTGAGTTTTTTGGATCGCCCAACCGCGGGCATTATTAAATTCGAAGAAAAAGAAATGCAAACCTTGGACGACGCGGCACTCGCAACATTTCGCAACGAAACGATCGGCTTTGTGTTTCAATCGTTTAATTTATTGCCGCGCGTTTCGGTGTATCGCAATGTTGAACTACCACTTTTGTACAGCGTTTCCCTACCCGCTGACGCGCGTAAATCACGCATTGAAGCCGCGGTTGCAAATGTTGGGCTTACTGAAAGATTACAAATTGCCGCGGGCAAATTATCTGGTGGGCAAAAACAACGTGTTGCGATTGCACGCGCTTTGGTTGCAAATCCCGCGGTGGTTTTCGCAGATGAACCAACGGGCAATCTTGATTCCGCATCCGGCAAACAAGTTATGGAAATTCTCAAAAAATTACATGAAGATGGCCGCACGGTAATTTTAGTTACGCACGATCTTGCAACTGCACAATATGCCAATCGTTTAATTCGCATTAAAGATGGTCTGGTTGATTCAGACACCGCGCTATGAAATTAACTGATGCTGTCCGCACCGCATATGAAGGCGTGAGCAACGCGAAAATTCGCTCGCTTCTTACCATGCTTGGTATTGTTATCGGTATCGCGTCCGTGATGCTCCTCATGTCTATTGGCGCGTCTGCCAAGGCGCTGATTATTAATCAAGTGCAAGGCGTTGGCTCCAATTTAATTTTTGTGGTGCCGGGTGCAACGAAAGGCTCACAGCTTTCTGCGCCGCAATCATCGCTTGGTATCGTTATAAAAACACTTGTCGAGGCAGATATCAATGCGCTCAAACAAGAGCCATCTATTAAACGTTTAGCGCCCGATGTTCGTGGTGGCGCCCGCATGGTTTTTGAAGATAAAGATACTCAGGTTACTTTTGAAGGCAGCACGCCAGATTTTTTTGGTATCAGAAATTTTAATGTTGCAAAAGGCGCCGCGTTTACCGAGCAGGATGTCACCGGCGCAAGTCGCGTTGCCATTATTGGCTCACAACTTGCAACCGATTTATTTGGTGCGCGCGAACCAATTGGAAAAATTGTGCGCCTCAAAGATATTCCCTTTCGCATTATCGGTGTGCTTGAGCAAAAAGGTGTTGGTGCATTTGGTATCGATCAAGACAGTTTAGTTATCATTCCAATGTCAGTTGCACAAAAACAATTGCTTGGTATTAATTTTTACAACTCAGTTTCCATCGAGGCGCAGCCGCAGTACGATATTAATTTTGTAAAAGATCGTATCACCAAAATCATGCGCAGCAGTCATCGCATTACCAATCCAGATAAAGATGATTTTACGATTCGTACTCAAGCCGATGTGTTATCTTTGCTCGGCAATATTACGTCTGTCATGACCGCATTTTTAACTGCCATCGCCAGCATTTCATTAATTGTTGGCGGCATTGGTATTATGAATATTATGCTGGTGTCTGTTATGGAACGAACCAAAGAAATTGGTTTACGCAAAGCGCTTGGTGCTAAAAATAAAGAAATTATTTTGCAATTTTTACTTGAATCGTTAATGCTTACAATGGTTGGTGGCATTATTGGTACGGTACTCGGCGGTTCACTCAGTTATGTAATTGCCTACGTCATTAAAAATTTTGGTGGTCAAGCGGGTTGGATTTTTATGATGCCTGCAAGCGCACTTATTTTGTCTGCAACCGTTTCAACGGTAACAGGTATTGTGTTTGGATTATATCCGGCGCAGCAAGCTGCAAAACGCAGCCCAGTGGAAGCACTTCGTTACGAGTAATATGGTGTTGCACATTCTTTTTGCAATCATTTTTTTATTCATGTTCACGTTTGTGATTGGTGGTTATTCTGCAGCGCCCTGGGTACCAGCCCGCGCTTCAGACGTCACGCGATTCATTGAAGCTGGCGAAATTTTACCAACTGACGTGGTTGTCGACTTAGGCTGCGGCGATGGCCGATTACTTTTTGCTGCCATGCGCGCCGGAGCGGCTGAGGCCATTGGATATGAAATATCCTTGCTTCCCTATTTGATTGCGCAAGTGCGCTGTTTATTTACGCCGCGCAATATACGCCCGAAAATTTATTTTAGAAATTTTTGGAAAGCAGATGTAAGCCGCACCACGGTTGTGTATACTTTTTTAATGCCAAAATCGTTTGACCACTTATTAAAAAAAATAAACGAGCTGCCCAACGGCGCTCGCCTGATTAATTACGTTTGGGAATTGCCTGGCATGACGCCGGAAAAAATATTTGAGGCGCCTAAATCCCTGAAGCTGTACCGCTATCGGCTACAAACTGCGCCAACAATTCCTGCAACCGCTCCATTGAATTGACTTGCATTAATTCGGTACGAAATGATTTAATTCCTTCGATACCTTTAAAGTACCACGATAAATGTTTGCGGAATGTGGTAATGCCGCGCGGACCATACTCTGCCATGTGCAACTGCGCATGACGCAACACAACGTCGGCCCGAAATGCAGGTGTGATTTCCGTTTGGCGCACGCCCGTGTCACGAATTTCGGCGTAGTGCTGATAAAACCATGGACAGCCCAAAGCGCCGCGTGCTATGAGCGCGCCATCGCAACCAGAAATTTTTAGCGCTTCAAAAACTTTTTCTGGCGTATGAATGTCGCCGTTACACAATACCGGAATTGAAACTTGCTGCTTTGCGCGGCCAACCATTTCCCAATCGGCAACACCACTGTACCCTTGTGCGCGTGTGCGACCGTGAATGGTAATTAATTCCGCGCCGGCTTCTTCGAGCTGTTTTACAAAATCTAAACATTCGGTTGGATCAGACCAACCCAAACGAATCTTAACCGAAATCGGCGCCTGCACGGCTTTTTTCATTTCGCGTACAATCGCCGTGGCACGTGCTGGATCTTTCATGAGGCACGCGCCGTTAAAATCAGAAACGATTTTATACACCGGACATCCCATATTAATGTCGATACCATCGGGTGCAAAATTCTTTTCAATAATTTCTGCGGCCCGCGCCATAATGAGCGGGTCCTTACCAAAAATTTGCTGAATCAGCGGACGTTCTTCTTCGTGAAACGCGGCCATATGCAAGGTTTTTGCTGACTCACGAACCAGCGCCTCTGAAGAAACCATCTCGCGGAACACCACGGGCCATCCAAATTCTTTTGCAATACGACAAAATGGCGAATCAGTCATGTCCGCCATTGGTGAAAGTGCAATGATTGGTTTTGGCAACGTGCCCCAAGAAATCATTTAATTATTTTTCTTCGTCCCAGTATGCATCGTCTGATGAACCCATGAGATCGCTTTGACCTGGTTCAGCTTCTTCGTCGGCGAGGCCAAAACCTTCTAATTCTTCAGCATCTTCATCGAAATCTGCGTCATCGTCTAATGCAACTTCGTCGGTACCGGTTGTTGTAAGCATAATTGTAATTTTATATTTTTGATGATAACAAAAAGAACGTATCCGTGCAAGATCAGTTATCCACGGAGCACAAAAAAGATATTCAGTGAGTCCGCAAATTCTACTTTTTCAAACATGCGATCGACTGGATATAACTCTTCAATAACAAATCCGACCTCAGTAAACAAATCCTGAAGCTCTTCAATGGTAAACGCATGGCAATACCGTTCTTCGGCCGCACCACCTGATTTCCATGGAATAAATACATCGCCCACATCGTGGCCCGAGCGTGGCGTTACCAGCTGCGTTTCCAAATCGTAGCGCTGAGTAAAAAGTGTTGCACGCAAGTTCCACACGCTACCAATAACGCGTGCGCCTGGTTTAATAATCTTTTTAAGATCTCGCATCACGGCAATACGCATCGCGTGACTTGGCACATGATGCAGCGCTGCCATGAAAAAGCACACATCGAACTGCGCGTGATCGAACGGCAATTCCATAATGTCCGCAACGGTAAATCCAAGCCATCCTTTTTCAATCTCGGTGGCATAGCGTTCACGGGCAATTGTGATAAGTTCCTTTGAGCCATCCGTGCCAATCATTCGGACCTCCTGATCGGCAAAAGCAGCGGCCAAACGGCCATTGCCGCAAGCCACGTCAACCACCAGGTCTCCTGGTTTGACAAATCGTGTCAATGCAGTAAAATCAGAGGCTGTACTGCGGGCACTATCAAATTCAACCGCAATGCGGTTATACTGTGCCACGGTTGCCTTTAGTAATTGCTGTGCCAACTCTGGTTTCATATGATTCCTCACGAAATAAATAAAGAGATAATCCGTCGAGGTCTTCAGTGTACAACGCCTGAGGAATTTTTACAATTGAAGCAACAAGTGGTATCTGAACACCACAGCGACCCTCCTTCCACCGCGGCTTTGCGCCGAGCTTTTGTGGAAATGGTGTCCTCAGGCGAAATTCCGCCAACCAAAGTTTTAGATAATTTACTTAAAAAACGCGCGGTCCGCACCCAAAGTGGTGTTGCAATTATTACCGCGCTTACCAAGCCGTTTCCATGCCCTGGCACCTGCACCTATTGCCCAACCGAAGTCCGCATGCCAAAAAGTTACATCGAAACCGAGCCAGCTGCCCAGCGCGCGCTTCGTTTTGAATTTGATCCGTTTGCGCAAGTGTATGGCCGCCTCACCATGCTCGCGGCCAATGGTCATCCAACCGATAAAGTTGAACTGATCATTAAGGGTGGCACCTGGAGCGCGTATACCTGGCATTATCAACTATGGTTTATTCGCCGCTGTTTTGATGCGTGCAATGCGTTTGGTATTACTGATGAAACCGGCGACGACCACACGATTCGTACCAATCACGAATCTGGTACATTTAGTTTTACCGACACGCCGACGCTCCGAACGCACGCTGAAATTGAAAAATTTGTCGGCGAAGAATTAGTGCGTCTGGAAACCGCGCAGGTGCTGAACGAAAAAACCGGCAGCCGCATTATTGGATTAACATTGGAAACGCGCCCTGATTGGATCCGCCCCAACACGCTGTGGCAGCTGCGCATGCTGGGCTGCACCCGCGTAGAATTAGGTTTGCAGCACACGGACAACGAAATTTTAGAATTGGTAAAACGTGGCCACACGATTGAGCAAACCGCCGAGGCCATGCGCCTTTTGCGTCATGCGGGTTTTAAAGTTGATGTGCACACCATGCCGCAACTTCCAGGCACCACGCCTGAAAAGGATTACAAAATGTACGAAGAAATTTTTGAGCGCGAAGATTTGCGCCCAGACATGATTAAAATTTATCCGTGCGTCGTAACGCCAACCGCCGAAATTGCCGAATGGCATGCGCGCGGCGAATACACACCATACGCGCTACCACTTTTGCAAAAAATGCTTGCCGATGTAAAAGCAAATTTAATTCCCCGCTACTGCCGCATCTCGCGCCTCATTCGCGATATTCCGGGCAACGAAATTATTGCGGGCAACACGGTTACCAATTTGCGAGAAGCAATCCAAACGCAACTGCACAAAGAAGGCCGCGCGTGCTTGTGTTTGCGTTGCCGCGAGGTTGGCCACGTTGCTAAAGATATTCCAGAAATTGCTTTCGAAGTTGATCATCTTGAATTATTCACGGAAAAATATCGCGCATCGCAGGGCACTGAATATTTTTTGTCGCTCGAAGACACGCAGCGCCGCGCGGTATTTGCGTTTGCGCGTTTGTATATTCCCGACGAAGCCGTTGATGATCAGGTAAAAAAACTCCACGAACTTTTGCCCGAAACAAAACACACTTCATTTATTCGCGAACTGCATACGTACGGTTTTTTGGTTCCGGTTGCAGCAATTGCAAACGCATCAGATCAGCAACATCGAGGACTTGGCAAACGCTTAATGCTCGCGGCCGAAGAAATTGTGCGCGTCAGCGGGCGCCACAGCATGACCGTAATTTCGGGCGTTGGTGTACGCGGTTTTTACGAAAAAATTGGGTATGTACGAGCCGGCACCTACATGGTAAAATCGGTATGATTTTATCTTCATTCCCATGCTGTACCCACACCTTGCCTCACAAGACCCCGAGATTCACGCTGCAATCATGGCAGAGCTTGCTCGCCGCTCCGAAGGTTTTGATTTAATCCCCTCCGAAAATGTTACCCAAACCGGCGTTCTGGAAGCGCTTGGTTCAATTTTAACTGATAAATATTCCGAGGGCTACCCGGGCAAACGATATTACGGCGGCAATGAACACATCGATGTAATTGAAAATTTGGCACGTGACCGTGCAAAGGCGCTTTTTGGCGTGACCCATGCAAATGTTCAGCCATATTCTGGCTCACCGGCTAATCAGGCCGTGTACATGGCGCTGCTTAATCCTGGCGAAAAAGTCATGGGACTTTCACTTTCGTTTGGCGGCCACTTAACCCACGGGCATGGCGTTAATTTTTCAGGAACTTTTTTTGAATCGCATCCCTACTCAACCGGCGAAGACGGTTGGATTAATTACGACGAAGTTGAAAAACAAGCAAAGGAAGTGCGTCCAAAATTATTAGTTTGTGGAACAACTGCCTATCCACGCGCGTTGGATTTTGTACGCATGGCACAAATTGCAAAAGAGGTTGATGCATTTTTGTTGGCCGATATTTCACACATCGCAGGGCTTGTTGTGGCGGGTGTGCATGCGTCGCCAGTTGGCCACGCCGATGTTGTCACCACCACCACGCACAAAACGCTGTGCGGCCCTCGTGGCGCTTTGATTTTATGTAACGGCTTACCATCAATGCCGCTCAAAGCCGTTCCAAAAACTCGTGAAAATATTCCAACACTTGTTGATCGCGCCGTGTTCCCTGGTTTGCAAGGCGGCCCACACAATCATCAGACCGCTGCAATCGCTGTTGCACTCAAACATGCGGCGTCACCAGAATTTAAAATTTACGGGGCGCAAGTCGTGAAGAACGCAAAAAAATTGGCCGATGCGCTGATGGCGCTTGGCTGCAAATTAGTTACCGGCGGCACGGATAACCATTTAATTCTAATGGATGTCACGCCATTTGGTATTGGCGGCGCGGTTGCGGAAGTTGCATTGGGCAAAGCCGGCCTCACGGTGAATAAAAATACCGTGCCGTACGATCCACGTAAGGCATTTGATCCATCCGGTATTCGTTTTGGCACACCAGCCATGACATCGCGTGGCCTGGTTGAAAAGGATATGGAGTTTATCTCTGAAATTATGCACGCCGCATTGACTCACGCCGACGATGAAACTTTTTTGGCAGCGCTAAAAACTCGCGTAACTGCTTTGGCAGCGCAGCACCCACCATATATTGATTTATGATCTTATCCGGAACCGCATTGGCAACAAAACTTGAAACAGAATTGGCGCAGCGCATTGTAGCAAGCGGTAAAAAACCAAAATTAGTTGTTGTTTTAATTGGCAACGATCCTGCAAGTAAAATGTATGACGCGCGAAAAGCAGCCGCGGCCGCGCGCGTTGGCATTGATTTTGAACTGCACGCCGAAGAAACCGCAACCACCGAATCACTGATTACGCTGGTACAAAATTTAAATGTGCGCGCCGATGTCGACGGTATTTTGATTCAATTGCCGTTGCCCGCGGGCATCGATACCGATGCGGTGATTGCAGCTATGGACCCGGCCAAAGATGTTGACGGATTTCATCCAAAAAATATTGCGGATTTTATTGCAGATGTGCCTGGTGCCCGCACGCCCGTTTTGCTTGAAGCAATAGAATTTTTGCTGGTCGAAACCACACAGAATTTTAGCGGTAAAAATGCACTCATCATTGGCAAATCCGATGTTTTTTTGGCGCCACTTACGCATTTGCTCGAAAAAAAAAGATTGCAAACAACTTTTGTTAAGCCCGAAGATATAACGCCCGAACTAACGGGCGCAGCTGATGTTTTAGTTGTTGCGGTTGGCCACGCAAACTTAATTACCGCAGCGCATATAAAACCAGGCGCCACGGTAATTGATATTGGTATTAATCGCCTGCCAACTGGCCGTGTGGTTGGCGATGTAAATTTTGAAGAAGTTGAACCGCTTGCAAACTGGATTACCCCAACGCCCGGCGGCGTTGGACCGGTTACGATTGCCTGCGCCATGCGCGCTACGGCAGCGTGTTCAGATGCGCGATAAGTGCGCCGAGCGGCTGATCGCCAATCAGTTTATCTGATTGCCAAACGATGCCCGCCGTGTCGATGAAAAATTTACCCGTTGTAGTGTCTATTTTTCTTTGAACGCCGGTGTCGGGAATTACAAATAAATATCTTCCAAACGCTTCTGTTTTTCCAATCTTTTCGTTTCTTTCGTTATCAATCACGTCGCCATTGGGGCTAAACCAAACATAATAATCTGATTCGCCAACCGTATCCAAGGCACCTTGGTTATTCGTAAATTTCCAAAGTCTCTCGGCGTAAGGTTGAAATCTGTTTGCGGAATCAAAGGATCCTTTTTTACGCAGCACGCCTCTTGATCCACGTTCCCACACATCAACGCTATTATTTTGTGCAGGTTCATAGAAAAATTCAAGCGTTCCATCATCGGCAAAAAATGGATAGCCGGATACTTCTTTGATGGTATGCGCCACTACTGGAGCGCGCTTAATTTCGATACGCATTTCCGCCATGGCTGCGTTTTCGGAATGCCATGCAATAACGCGATCACCAGCGTGCAAGGTGCCGAGATACTGGCCATTATGCATAAACGCACCTGAAAATTGCCCAGCAGAATCTTTCACTTCACCCTTTGTCATAAATCGCTGCGTCAAACGAGTGATCATTGCAGGGCCAATTTCGGGATGCACTGCTTGCATCAATTGTTCAACTACATCAAATGGCGATTCAAATGGCTGCACGATATGCTCATTTTTCTTGCCTGCAATTTCACGCAGGGATGCGCCACCAGTTTTAAGCGTTGGGCCCCATAAACGGCGTTCTTCCGACGGAATACCAACGCCTTCAAAAACGCGACCAAAAAAACCTTTTTGTTCTGGCGTTGTAAAACCGGTATCAAATGTACGCACACCACGGGTGGCCAATTCTTCATCGGCACGTGCTACAGCTTCATCTACATTTGCTGCTGCCCGGACAACGTGCCGCACCACTTCAGTTCGAATAACTGCTTGAGCAACAGTCGCATCGTCATCGTATTTACTTTGATCTAAAAGTGCTGGAATTTCTGCTTGACGATTGGTAACCCAAGCATCGCCTATTTTCTTTGACAATTCAAATCTTGTTTTAATTTTTTCCTGGACAAGATCGATGAATTTTTTATCTACTAAATGAGGCAATTCATTAAGTGCCTGCTGATATTCCTGAACCGCAACATCAAACTTTGCAAGGCCTTCGTGCATATTCAAAAGGGCGCCTTTTAATTTTCCTTTTGCTTTATAGCCCGCATATCGCTCGTTAGCACCCGCAACAGACTTCGAAAGACCATCAAAAGAGTTTCCAAAAGTATTTACTGCGACAAAAGCTTGAAACATTTTGTCCTGACGCGCAAAAATATCCTTCAAAAAATACATTTTGTCGGAAACTGAATGGTCAAGAGATTCTTTGTATTGACTATATAATTTTTTGAGCGGATCGTGTTCGATGGCTGCAGTAATTGAACCATATTTTATCGTTTCAGCACCGTATATTTCCGAAATTTTTCGCTGCAAAAAAATACACTGTTCAAGTGGCGTTTGTGGCATGCGCTCGCCAGTAAGCTCAGCGGGTTCGCGTCGTTTTAACGTAATTGCTGCTACTGATTCACCCAATAAAAATGGCGATGTTCTGAGTGCGCCCGTTATATCTGGGGTACCATTAATTAAACCATATATCGCCTCCCCTGAAATTGTCTGCGCACCAACATTCCACGCAATATTCGTATTACCAAAAAGTCGCGTTGATAAACCTGACGCATTCTTTTCAAATTTTACCAAAATCTCGTCGATTAATTTATCTGCCTCTTGCGTCTGATCCTGCACCCAAATTTCTTCTTGTGCTACGCGATATTCTAATACTGCAATCTTTCGCTCAGCCTGAAGCTTTTCGAATTGTAACTTTTTTCTATCCGCTTCATCTTGCGACGTAAATACTGCTTTAAATCGGCTTCCCGTTGATGAAAACTCCCTTAGTTCGCTGTCAATGCGGGCAAGCTCAAGGCGCGTTTTTTCCGCGCGTTCACGCAAAATGCCCGGCAAATCAGCGCGTTCTTTGAAATAGACATGCTGCTGATGCGTTAAAGTTCCATACCATTCTTTAATTACAAACTTTTGCCACTGCGCCTTTTGCTCTGGCGTTGGGCCATGAGCAGAAAAAGCATTAAATGGAACGGGAATTTCGGCACCGGCACGAGCAGCTCGATAGAGCGCCACACGTTCGTCATAACGCAATCGCGCCAATATACGCGACATGTTGCTAAGCTCGACTTCATTTTTACGACGAAGATCGTGCGCTTTCATGACTTGCGTACGGATTGCCTCAGCTTTCATCAAAATTTTCTTGCGAGTATCTGCGTGTAAATTTTTCCACCACTCTAAAATGATAAAATCTGATGCTGATCGTTGCTCTTCATCATCATAATATAACTTTGTGAACTCACGAAGCACGCCCTCTTCGGCGGCAATGACAAAACCCGCATCAATCTCGGAAATTAATTCAGGATGCTGTTTAAGATTTTCCAATTTCTTCGATAAGATATTTCGCTGAATATCTAATTGCTTTGGAGTTAATTTCGAACGATCAGGTGGAGGTGGTGGAGCAGAAACATCCATGCCCGCATCCAATTTTATTTGACGTTCAATGCCTGGCGTAAAATTCTTTGGCACCGTACGACACATGGAATCCAAAAATTCGTGCAAGCCACTCAGTTTGGTGCTCGTGTCATTCATGACGTACATGCGGCCGTCTTTAATCCAATCACCTTTTGGTAATCCATTTTCATCCATGGCCATGTCCACGGGCAACACGTTTGGCTTGCCACTTTTTGTTTTTAAGCCTGGGCGAATATTTACCATGCCAACTTTTCCATCGGGGTTGTATGCAACATATGCATCATATCCATGGGCAAATGCAGCTAACCCCGACATTTTAATACGACCAAGCCAAAGCGTTTTTTTCAGCCCGGTTTCTTGATCATCAATTTCCATTGGCTGCGCAATATCAACCAGCGTGCGTCCAAAATCAGTTTGTATGACAAAACTATTTTTTGAATTTTCAAGCGTTGCAAAACCTTTTTCAGTATTTGCCTTATTTTTTTGAATTGCTTTTTTAACCGCTTCAATTATCTTGAGCGGCGGTTTTTTATTTTCAAAAACCTCTGCGGCGTTAAAATTTATGAGAACATCTAAAACATATTCGGCTGGTTTTCGGCGTGCGCCTTCGGCGCGCGAAAGCTCTTGCGCTCTTCGCACAATTTTTTGCCCGGCTTTTTCAAAAAACCAAAACACTAAATCAGGACGGCCCATTTTAGCGAGCTCCTGCGAAATGCCGTAAATATTTGTATCGTAACTTTGGTAAATCGCTTTGATTCGTTTTGGATCTTCGTACGGCCCTTTGAATCCATCGATCGCATTTACCATTTCGATAAAATATTGCATCTCGCCAATGTCTGCACCCTTTTTGGTCAACAGCCCCAATTTTTCAGTGTGACGAAGCGTTGCGTGAGTCGCTGAAAAAGTTTTTACATTATCTTCATCCAAAAATATTTCAAGTTTATCACCGTTTTGTCGAATTTTGGTACCAAGCGAATGCGATGCGTCCAAATATACCGCACCATCAATATTCTGTTCGCCCTCAGGAATAATATTTGGTACTTGCGGCACAACGAGCGTGCGAATGCCAGCTTTATTTAAAATAACATTTGCGGATTCACCATCAAGGTCAGAGGTAAAAAAGCGTTCGCGTAAACGACGCACACCACCATTTGGACGGCTCAGCGGCGATTGTTCAAACTCGTATAGTTTAATAAAAAAATCAGAATAGCGTGCAGAATATTCCGCTTTTTCTTCCTCACTAATGGTTTCATTATTACTCACTTTGAGCGCCATGGCGTTCATTTCATCTTTTGCAATTGCCGCGGCAGCCGAAAGTTCATCGGTCATTGATTTTGCAGCTGGATATTTTTTACCAAATTTTGTAAGCCATCCATCAAATTCACGAAAACCTTTGCGGAGCACCGTGGTACGCGCTGTTACCACCACATACTGTGGTTCTTTTTTTGTTTCCTTTTCTAAAATCAAACGAAGTCTGCGTCCGATTTCAACGGGCACTTGTTTATTACCAACCAACAAACCAAGACGCTCGACTTGTTCAACAAATTCACGATCATCGGGGCTCAAGTTGCGCTGCGCACGACTTCCAAAAATATACTGGCGCATGACGCCTTCCATTTGAATACGATTGCGAGCGCGGACGAGCGGTTCAACAAAACCAATAAAGGTGTTTTCACGAACATGTTTTTCGATTTTTACCAGTGGTGGAATACCAGTATCTTCACCTTTTGCATCAACCAAATAACCGGTTTTAGCATTCAGCATGAGGCGATCCTTTGGAGAAATATACATGCGCGAGCCGTCGGGCAAAACATAAAATGCCTCACCGCCAACATGTTGAAAATCCACAGGCTTAATATACGCACCGCTCTCTATTTTTGGAATTTCTGGCGTGGCAATAATTTCGTAGCGATCAACTTTGCCCGCCGTATTTTTCATTGGCTGAGGTTCACCCAAGCGCACCAAAATTGTCTGCGCACCAGGTGGCATGTAACTCATCTGCTGCTGAACCTTGAGCGTAATTGGAATGCGTGGCGCATCCGGATTTGCTGACACATACACTGCCTCATAACGCGCACGGCGCGCACTATTTACAATCATTTTAACCGGCATGAGCGCGCCTGCAACTGGTTTTGCATGCCATTCAGGCATACCTGTGGTACGATCTTTTTTTTCACGTTCTTCCGGCTTTACTTGTCGTGGAATTATTTTTTGAATTTCTGGTTTTGGCGCTGGCTCTGGCGCTTTAAATTCCACCAAACCTGCATGAACCCGATCATCATGGGATACTGGCTCTGCAATTTGTTTTTCAATTTGTGCAAGCAAATATTTTTCAGATTCAGTCTTATTTTTTTTATCCTCAAGATGTTTTTTTAATGCATCAAGCGCTTCAATATTTGCACCATTATTCAAGTACGCTTTAAATGAATATTTTTTTTCTTTTAACGCTTCGCTAATTTCATCCTGCACTCGTGACAGTGACCCAATTCGCTCAATTTCTTTCAAAAGTTTTTTACCTTTTTTGCTTTCCGCAGAACTAGCAATTAATCGTGTCGCAATTTCGTTAGCCGCTCGACTAATATAAATATCACCAATTTTATCAAAATTGCCGGAACTAATTAGCTCCTTCGCTTTTAATTTTGCGGCTGCAGTATTTGCATCATCACTTGCGTCTGGATCAAGACTTATTAAAAAAGTTGCATTTGCATTTCCATCTACTGAAAAAATTTCTGTGGGGCCAGCAAACACAACGTCTACCCAGTTTGCAAGATAACTGGTGTATAACGCATCAACAATTTCCTGATGTTCTCCTGAATACAAATCCGTTGGTTCTGCCATACAAAATTATTAAACCGCGCCCGCAGCTGCAAAGCGATTACCAAATTGCTGTGACTCATGTTTTAACTTAGTGACTTCGTCCTCAATTATTTTTTGAATGAGCGGCACATGTTGCTGCAAAAATAACGTTCGATCCTCTTCGGATCCGCTGTCGAGCAAGCTCAATAAAACTTCTTGGTGCGCTGGTGGCAAAATATCAAGCACCCGTATGAGCACCCGTTTTTCCAAAAGTGTAATCATGCGGCCGGCAAGCATTTGTTTAACGCCGGCTGGCGCACCGCCAAGGCCCAAAAGTGAAAAAATATTTGCGGAAGAAAGATCTTGCATATTAGATTAGATACGTAATAATGAGCGCCGCGGCCATTAATTTGAAAAGCCATCCAAAAATAAATGCCGCGGTTACCGCACGATGGAATTTAATAAATACATGCTGAACCAACAAAAGTGGCAGCGCCGTTGCTGCCCACGTAACAATTGCAACAATAATGGCGCGAGTGGCACCAGTGCCAAAAATAACGCCTGGTTGCAAAACAATATAAAAAATCAAAAATGCGATTGCAAAAAGAAATGAGCCGGCTAAACTTACCCACACCACACGAGCATTTGCACCCGTATCTGCCTGCATAGGGCGCCACACCTCGGCGTGTGCGGCGTAATATTTATGCATCAGTTTGGTGCCAGAAAAAACCCAATCAATGAGTTGTGTTGCGGCAATGATCAGCACCAATGCGGCGGCACTGTGTAAAAGAAGTGATGTCCACATACAAGCATTGGTAGTATAGCACAAATGGCGCGCTCTCTGGTAGAATGTGCACAGCTATGGAACGAATTGAATTACACAATTTACAAGATACCGAAGCGCTTGCAAAAAAATTGGCAACGGGGGTTACCGGCGGCCTGCTGATTGCCCTGTCCGGCCCTGTTGGCGCGGGCAAAACAACGTTTTCAAAATTTTTTGGCGCGGCTTTGGGTGTTGTGGGCGAAATGACATCGCCTACTTTTACCGTGATGGCTGTATATGAACTCCCTGCCGTAATAAATGGCGTTCACCGACTTGTCCACATCGATGCATATCGAGTCGATAACGCCGCAGAACTTCGCGCTGCTGGCGCGGAAGATTTTTTAGATGATCCAGCTGCGGTAACGCTGCTTGAGTGGCCAGAAAATGTTGCGGAAATTTTGGAAGGAAAAGATATTTTGTTTTTGCGATTTGGAGAAGAAAATGAAAAAAGATTTGTCGAAGTGACTCATTAGTTTTTCCTCCCCGAGAGACAGGCTCACGATGCGCGCTCTTGGCGCGCGTTCGCTGTCAGCGGGTTCAGTCTCTCAGGAAGAAAAAACCAATGAGTCTGCAAACTTTTTTTGTTTCTCAAATCACAAAAAAATATCAGTTTGAATTTGCTTTACAATCTTGACTTTTTACGCAGTTCGTGATAGTTTGCTCATATGTAGCAAAAAACCGCTACCAAAAGAGGCTCCCCGTGACCATTCACACCCCAGAAAAGAAAAAGATCATCCCCGCAACGCTGGAATCGCTGGCGCGTGTCAACGCCGTCGGTCTCATGTCCGGCACGATGATCGGACTGCACATCTTCGAGCTCGCACCCGATGGCCTTAGCTTCAACGAGACTGTTGTGGACTTTAGCCGCAATAGCACTCATCATTTGGGCTTCTACTGCCCGGCCGATGAAGAGGGCGGTGCGTTTTTTGCAACGGTCCACATGCTGCGTCTCATTACGGGTCAAGACTTCACCCCGACCGTTACGGGAGCGCCAGCGCACACGTACATGGAGTATGTACGCGCGGATTTCCACACGGCCAACGAAGAGCTCAAACGCCGCCGCGGCACGCAACAGCCCGCGTAACTCGATTGCCTGTTTTCCCCACCTTGAATCGCGACGCACTTTCCAGTGCCAAGCGATTCCTGGTGGATTTTTTTATTTAAAAAAACACCCGCTTCTGATCGCTTGTTGTGCGATAAAGAATTGGGTGTGTTGCGCTCATGGAAGAAAATGCCTCAGCGGCGAGGTCAGTTCGGCAACTGATTTCATGCCTGGCGGACGCCGATCAGCGCCCTTGGACACCACGCCATCGTGATATAACCCGTACCAATACAGCGTGCTATCGTGATACAAGTACCAGTTACCGCAGCTCTTGCACGAGAAATTGTGATGCGCGACCGTGAGGTCAGGCTGTGCGGCCTGACATTTTTTGCAGACCTTGCGCACCCGACCCTCAAACCAAAGTCGCTTTGGCTTTTCCGTACAAACCGGGCAGCGTGAATTTGCGACGAATGTATCGAATGCCGTCTTTGCGCTAAATGCTGCATCCGCCGCCTCGACGAGAGTCTTGCCGTAGCCCATGTAGTCATTAGTTGCGTTGGGCTCAAATTTGTCCAGCCCACCCCGCTGAAAGCCCACCAGACGAACGAGGTATGGTGATGGACAATTCGGGTTGTGCTCAACACTGAAGGTATGCCTGCTCAGCAATTCCATGACGCTTTCAAGTGTGCTCATTTGCCCTCCTGAGGCAATCGTAAATCCGTGCCAAGGTTACCACGTAAGGTCAGTCAGGTCAATAAGAATGTCGTAAATACGAAATAATTTCTTGTTTTCTTTCTTAAGAGATCTAAACCAATAAAAGCGAACTCCCGCCAAAGGCGGGAGTTGTGAGCAAACTCTTAAGAAAGAAAACAAGAAATTATCTTCCGTTTTTCTTACGATCATTCGGACTTAACCACTGCTTACGAATACGAATTTCGCTTGGAACAATTTCTACCCATTCATCGTCGCTAATATATTCAATAGCTTCTTCAAGGGTGAGTGTGCGATGTGGTTCCAATTTAACTGCCATGTCCGCGCCAGATGAACGCATGTTAGACAAACGTTTTTCCTTACACACATTAACTTCAAGATCTTCGTCTTTAGCATTCTGACCAACAACTTGACCAGCATAAACTTCTGTTGCTGGACCCACAAACAATTGACCGCGTTCACCCGCTGATTCAAGCGCGTAACCGGTGGTAACACCAGATTCGTACGCAATAAGTGAACTGTGATTGCTTGTTGACAAGTTCTGTACCCATGGAATGAATCCATTAAAAAGTGAGTTCAAGATACCGGTACCCTTGGTGTCGGTCATGAATTCATTACGGTAGCCAATAAGCCCACGAGTTGGGATAAGGAAATGCACCTGCGCGTGGCCTTCCTGCACAGCGTAGTTTTTCATTTCACCACGGCGTTTACCAAGCTTTTCGATAACGGTACCTGCATATGTTTCTGGAACTTCAACGTATACATCTTCAGCTGGTTCCATTTCAACACCATTTTCCATGTGCGTAACCACCTGTGGACGGGTAACCTGCAATTCAA
Organism: Candidatus Magasanikiibacteriota bacterium; assembly: GCA_903893485.1. GTDB lineage: Bacteria > Patescibacteriota > Patescibacteriia > Magasanikbacterales > 2-02-FULL-50-9b > 2-02-FULL-50-9b. The sequence continues at coordinate 52,656 of CAITMK010000011.1, read as the reverse complement.
AACCTTCACGACGCATTTTTTCGATCAAAATTGCAAGGTGCAATTCACCACGGCCTGACACAATAAAGTTGTCAGCACTGTCGCCCTGCTCGACGCGAAGTGCAACGTCTGTTTCAAGTTCCTTGTCCAAACGTTCACGAAGAAGGCGTGAAGTATTTTTGGTACCAGCCTGTTTGCCGTTAAATGGTGAGTCATTCACGCGGAATGTCATTTTCACGGTTGGCTGTTCGATGTCGAGCATGTCGAGTGCAATTGGGTTTGTTGCATCTGCAACGGTGTCACCAATTGAAACATCTGGGATACCAGCGAGCAAAATAATGTCACCAGCCTGTGCGTGCTCGATTTCAGTTGTTTCCAAACCTTCGAACGCCATGAGCGCGGTAACTTTTTGCTTGGTCATTTTACCATCGCGATTGATGTGCATAATGGTGTCGCCTTTTTTCACACGGCCATTAAAGATACGGCCAATCGCGAGCTTACCCTTATAGTTGTCCATGCGAAGTGAAACCACAAGCATTTGGAGTGGCGCTTCTGCATCACCGGTTGGTGGTGGAACTTCCTTAATTACGGTATCAAGAATTGGAGTGATATCGGTCATTGCTTCCAAGTTGTCTTCGTAGCCAGCCTTGCCCGCAATTGCTGCAGCGTAAATAACTGGGAAGTCGAGCTGGCGATCGCTTGCACCAAGTGCGCCAAACAAATCAAAGGTTGTGTTGAGCACATATTCGCAACGTGCATCTTTCTTATCGATTTTGTTGATAACCACAATAACGCGGAGCCCCAAGTTAATTGCTTTTTTCAAAACGAATTTAGTCTGTGGCATTGGACCTTCTTTTGCATCAACGAGCAAAAGTGCGCCATCAGCCATTTTCAAAACACGTTCAACTTCACCACCAAAGTCAGCGTGGCCTGGGGTGTCGATAATATTAATTTTGGTGTCTCCGTAATGAATGGATGCATTTTTAGAGAAAATAGTAATACCGCGTTCACGTTCCAAATCGTTGTTGTCCATCACGCGTTCCATTGGACGTTCGTTACCAATTTTGGTATGAGTAAGTTTTAGCAAAGCATCCACGAGCGTGGTTTTGCCGTGGTCAACGTGCGCGATGATCGCGATGTTTCGAATATCCATATTTTGAGGCGTTTAGCGGTTTTTCAGATTGCAAAAGTGTATCACAGAAGCCGAATTAAATCAAGTTTTAAGGCTGAGGCTAAATAAAAAATGAGCGCGGAACCTCCCCTCCTGGAGAATTCCGCGCTGTTTGCCGCTTTTCCTGGCCTAAATACTGTAAAATTCTCGCTCCATTTCCCCCATTTCACTGAGGTTGGCAAAACGGTCTTGCGCCGGATCGATGATGTACACTTGCCCCCATTGGCTCGTGAACCGGACCCACGCGTGGCTGAACCGTGCGAATCGAGCCCGCTGCACCGACACTTTGCCGCCAAGCAAACCGTCTTCCTGCAACAACTCAACCAGCACACCATACAAGCACACTTGGTGGCGGCACACCCCAACGCGCGCTTCAATGAAGGCGTTCAGGGACAATTTTACGTCGTGCTTTGCGCCGTAAAATTCAATGAGCGCGGTCACTGCGTGGTTATCGAACACGAGCGTCCGTTGCACAAAACGCATGATGAACTTGAGTTGCTCGCGCTGAATCTGCCCCCGATCAATACTCCCTCGACGCGTCCAGAGATGCTGCGCCGTGAAGATGAGCAGTTGCAAGCGCAGCTTGTAATGTAGGCGACGAACCACCTTTGACGTCGCATCCACGACAATCGCTTCGCGCGGCTTGCGCCCCATGTACACACCACCTTGGATCCGCGTACCAAAGCCGATCACGTGACGGCCCAGGTAACTACCGTACGGCGCGGCCAAGTCATCCTCACGTGGCGCTTGGAAATGCGGATTTCCTTCCAGCCGGCTGATGAGTGCCTGCGTATTACGCTGCTCGCGTCTGGACAGCAGACCCAGTACTGGCGCTTGGGCATCAAACCCCATTGTCTCAAATTGCGCACCATCAGACAGCAAGATTTCGTCGACGCGCCCCAAATTAAATTGCGGTTCATTGCGCTTTGGTTCAAAATTCATGATTCACCTCCACAAAAACAGTAGCGCATTTTTTGGTTTTTGTCAATTATAAAACCGTCGAACCTAAGCCCGACGGTTTTATGTTGCTATTTACTGAACAATAAGTTTACCAACCATTTCACGATGACCAGAGCCGCATGGCACTGAACAACGGAATTCAAATGTACCCGCTTTGTCTGCCACAAAATCAACGGTCTGTGTGGTGCCTTCTGGCATATTTACATTAATTCCATATTCGCGAATTGCAAACCCATGTGTTTCATCCATGCCAGTAAGTTTGAGATGAACTTTGTCACCTTTTTTCACGGTAATCGTATTTGGATCCCATTCCCAATTTTTACCGGTGATTGAAAATTCCTTTACTGTTTTATCAACTGCAGCCGCAGGAACTGCCTCAGTGGATGTTGCAACTGGTGCCACAGCTGCTGGCGCTGGAGCTTGCTTTTCGATTTGTTGTGGAGCCGGCGCAACCGCTGGCTGATCGTCGGTAGCAGATGCACAACCCGCACCTCCCATGACTAACAATGCTGCACTAAGTGCAAGAAAAACTGATGATGATTTTTTCATAAATAAAAATTACATAAGCAATACGGACATAATGCTTTTTTGGTACATCTTGAAATTTTTGGTGGGAATTGATAGAATGATGCCAGCGATATTCGGCTGGCTGCTAGGCTTTCGCTTTGCGAAAGCGCGCACCGGCGTTCGGAACAACCGTCCACGCAAGCGTGGACGTTGCTCCTCACTTGGTGCTATCGTCTATCGGTTAGGACATTAGATTCTCAATCTAAGAAGACGGGTTCGATTCCCGTTAGCACTATATTAGTACAATTTACAGCCTTAACTGGCTCACACAGCTCCCTGAAAGGGGAGTTTTGTGTTATCTTAGTCACTTTTTTACCATCAGTTTCAAAGTTCGAGAACACTTTTTTCATCACATAATCCAAGTCCTCCATGTGCTTATAATTTTGTATAACCTTAGTCAAATTATTGAATAGTTCGATGAATTCCATGAGGCTCTTATTTGCTGATTTTTTACCCTCTTTTTCTTGCTCAGTCTCATCAATGAGTTTATCAATGTCTTTTAGCAGTTGTGTCTGATTTCGAAATTCACTTGCAAACTCTTTGCGCATCAGAGGGTCAGGCGCATATTCCTCCATATCCTGCCTTGCAATGCTCTTACGATTGATGATAACCACGCGGCGCTGCTTAAGTGATTGCAGTCGCGTTGCGACGTCCGTGCCTTGAAGTACCGCTTGTCGTTCCATTTCACGCGCATAGGCTTCATAACCCTCATTTATGTTCATTGGGTGCGTTTTAAGAAATTCAAACGCCGCGTCACAGATAATCTTTGCTCTAACCGTTTTCCCTTTTCTTTTACAACCTCCGGTATCGCACCTATATCTAAGATAGTTTATCTCGCGCCGTTCACCACTTTTAAGTGTTGTGTGCTTTTCATTTATACTCGCCGACATGAAGCGCTTGCAGTGTGCGCAAATAATCATCTTACGCATCAAATCTGCCCTTACTGACCCTCTCTCTTTGATTGCCTCAGTCAGGCGAAATGTTTTACTAATCTTATCTAAGGTTGTCATCTCATCAAACTGTTCTGATGTAATAATTGGCGTGAATTTATATTTTTTTGACAATTCAATAATTTTGTCGCCTCGAACCATTGCACCAGCATAAAATGGGTCACGAAACATGTCGGATACAAATTTTACATTTACATTTATTGAGGTACGTTTACTGTGTTTCGTTTGCAGCGGGTATCCAGCCTCCTCTAAAAACTCTGAAATTTCTTTAAGGCTTTTTTTATCTAAACGCATTTCAAACGCCCGCTTAATAAGCGTCCAATTCTCACCATCTGGTTGTAAAAACTTATGCTGGTCTTTGTAGTATCCATGCTTTGCTGCACCACCACACTTTCCGTCTTCTGTTAGGTGGTCAAAGCCACGTTTCACATTTTGCCCATGTTGGTCTGAATACTGTTTTGCCATTACAAACGCAATGCCGAGCAACATTTTACCTGATGGGTCGTTGCTAAACATATAATTGTTAGCGAACTTAATGTCTTTGATTACGCCACGGTCAAGCAGGTCGATGATTTCACCACCTTCTTTCATATTGCGCGCTAGACGGTCAGGAGCCCAAGCAATAATCCCATCATATTTACCATCGACGATATCGTTCAGCATTTGCCGAAATTTAGGACGTTTATCGGAAATTTTAGCCGATTGTTCTTCGGGTACAATAGGTACTCTTCCGACACCTATTCTTATCGCCAAATCTCTGCATTCTTTGATTTGGTCGCCAATTGAACGAAGCTGGTGGACGCCATCGTCAGTGCTTTTACGAACATAAGCAACATAACGCATGTTTTCAAGGTCTTGTTCGGCCTGTTTTTCAACACCAATTGTGTTCTTGAGACGAGCAACTAGGTTTGAAACGCTTTTGTCATCTTCTGCCATATTTTATGCATTATGTATCATTAATTTTACCTCATTGCCGCAAAAGTTACTACGGCTTTACTTAGTCAAAATTTTAAGCTATATTGTTTTGGTCGAAGTTCAACTTAAGTAGGCCATTTGGCTATTTTTCCAGGTCGCGCGATGAAAGCGGCGCCCGGTAAAACAACCTCAGCACGACCTGTGCTTAAGTTGGGCTTCGACACCCCGGGTGTCGCTTTTTTTATTTAAGACAATCCGGTTTTATTCAAATTGTATAATGCAAAATCCATCGTGGCATATTGCAAAATACCCAGTTGTATAAAAATATGTCAGGCATTTTTGTCATCATTTTACTCGGCTCTATTGTTGTAGGCATCGTAGGCTTAATCAATCCGGCACGGATTAAACTTCCATCCCGCAAACGTGTTCTTATGGTCTGCGGTATTACATTTATCGTTGGCTTTTTTGGTGTTGCTGCCACTGCACCTCCAGCGCCTCCAAAACCGGCGACCGTTGCAGCTACAAATCAAAATCAGCTGACAACTTCCATACCAGCCGCTGCGCCAGAAAATAAGCCAGATGTACAGCAGGCTGTTGCAGAAGTGCCACCGCAGCCAAAACCATCATTTGATATTCCATCGTTATTTGGAAAAAACATCACACAAATTCGCGCTGCACTTGGCGGTAAACCAAAAGATGCTGCAACACCAAGTAAATCAGAACTGCAAGCAGCCAATTACGAATGGGACGAAACGTATCAGAATGGTGATATATCGCTTGACGTCACGTACGACTATAAAACACTAGCAGTAAAAAACTTCTTTATAACATCAACTGACGCTGTAGCAGATAAAAGTGTTCTAGGTATTGCGGGCAATTTCAACATCGCTGGTGCTGACTACCGCGTCAAATTCGTTCCAGAAATTAACGATGCGAGTAAATTTACCGGCGCATTCATTATCTCACCACAAGCGCTTCAGGCGACGATTTCGCAGCGTCAGAAATTTGATACGAACCTTGGTAACAACTCCATGGCCGCACAAACCGCGACAACCTTCATTACACTTTATAAATCAGTCGGTTTCGATGGTGCTGTTAATCTTCAAGCACCAGATGATGCTGAGAAAGACTACGCTGCAGGTGGCGATGAAAGTGACTATCGAGGGAAAGTTACCGCAGCAACCTTGGCTGCAGACGTAACTAATATTTCATGGGCATATGCGACCGATACGACTAAAAAAGATTTTGTAACCAGCCTCGTGAAATCACTGAAGCAAAATTATCCAAATTCGAGTGTTCAGGTCAACATAAGCAACGGCATCAGAACAGTCGCAACAGGTCGTTGGAGTGACTGGGATGGCACGAGTGTTGAGCTACAGTAAAATACGCCTAATCAAGCAGCAAAATAATTCGTGATATTTTCCCTAAAAATAAACCCCTATAAAATCCTCCCATTTCATTACCCCCATCGCGTTCGCGCTTTCGTTATTCATTATTACGCCTGCATTTGCTGATTACGGCGTACAAACCAAAACAGTTGGTTGCGTTGGTAACACCGCATATCAAGACCCTGCATGTACGCCGGGCGCAGTTCTCACCACTGACATTTCGGTGATTTGTAAAACCGGTTACACAAAGACGGTGCGCAATGTAACCACGACCGAGAAAAAACAGGTATTCGCAGAATATGGTATTCCATACAGCCGCCGCAGCAATTACGAAGTTGACCATCTCATCAGTCTTGAACTTGGTGGCAGTAATGACATTTCAAATTTGTGGCCTGAAGCGTATGGTATAAATAATGGGTCACGAGTCAAAGACGTTTTTGAAAACAAGCTACACAAACAAGTCTGCACCGGTAAAATGACCATTGACGAGGCGCAAAAAGAAATTTCGACAGATTGGCTCACTCACTATAAATCACCGCAAACAAAGCCTACTAAGGCTGCTACAAATTCAGAGCTGGCAGCTCCAGTGTTTGTGCCGCAAATAACTACAGCACCGGTTGTGGTAAATGAAGCACCAGCACCAACCATTTTGCCAATCACGCCACCAACGCAGGAAGCGCCGGCATATTACACTTCATCGTACGGCTCAGCCAAGCTGTATTATCCAGCATCATGCAGTGCGTGGCGAAGTTTAAGTCCTAAATATCTTAAATCTTTTGGCTCGCTCACAGACCTATTGCAGGCGTACCCAAACCGCAGTTTAAGTCCACAATGTCACTAATATAGTTGATTTTTAGGTCTCAATATGGGAAAGTGTATGTATCCTATTATGGGTATACCAATTTTATGGAAATAGAAATTTTTGAAGAAGATGGCAACGGTACACTCACCTTTGGTGATTGTACTTTTGACGTATACCCAGAAACAAAGACTTATCAATCAATGATGAGTCTTGAATATGATTATTACACCGACAAATTCGAATACCGTATAAAAACTAATCCTATAAAGGTAGAAACGCGACTCATTGAACAAAAGCACGAACCACCAGAACGATACAGTGTAAAAGACGGGGTCGTTTTAGAGTCAGCTATTCGCAAAGAACGAGAGGGGAAAGATTGGCTTGATTTCATTACCTCGACCGATGAGCTTATTGACGGCCTCAAAAAAGAGGTTGAGTGGCACGAGGGCTGGGCGGGTAACCCTGTCTCAATGTATATCCTTTCCAAGCATCCTGAAATAATTACTCCAAATGACCACCGTCGATATTTACGACAGTTATCAGAAAAAATAAAGGATGCGACGCTCAAAGTAGAAATGGCACTCAAGTCAGATGAAACGGGTTTACAAATAATGGACGAGTCCGAAGATTTAGATATAATTTCGTATCCGAAAACAAAACGGGATGTGATGTCTGAAGCGGAATTAGAAAGTGCTAGAGAGCACCTAAATAAAGTTCTTGAGCAATTATTTGAAGAAAAATCCGAAAAATATGTCGGCATATCTTATAATGAGTTTAGGTCTGGTAAAGAGGTGCTGGAACGTGTTGAGTTTTTTCTAAATAAAAAGCCTACTATCAATAAACAGGATGATATAGCCGACCTCGAAAATGAGGATATACCGAACCTTAAAAATAACGTCATAAATGAAACTTCTTCTGGTTTCAAATTCAACGTTTTCCTTTTTGTTATTCAGTGGTTTTGGCTCTTCATTGTGATTTCCTTTGCCCTCTGGTTGATTTCCTTGATTGTTACAATCATCCAATACAACTTTACTTTTGCTTTTTTTGCTTCAGGTATCTTGGCTCTTTTTCGTGCTCTTCTGCGCAACAAATAACTATGCCAATGACCCCAACCGAATTATTAAGTCGATATAAAGATAATCCGCATTCCACCGCCGACGTTAGTGTAAATGCAGCAGCAGCATTGTTTACTGGAGAAAAATCAGAGGAACTTGCAAAAGCCATACAACTCCTCAGCACTCAAATTCCTCTTAGTGTTGCGCAGCTGCGAGGTACAATTAGAGAAAGCGCCGAAAAAAGTATCAAATCAAACACCGAGCTTAGTGCGAGTAATGAAAAATATGCAAACCGAATGACTTATTTGACTGGCGCACTTGTTTTTGTTGGTATCGTTCAAATCATTGTTTCGCTACTCAAATCCTAATATATTACTTCCTGTAAGCCGGGTGTCGGTGGGATAAATAAAACTTGATACAAGCTATATTTTCGTCCCGCACAATTTTTTTAAGCAATAGGTCTTCCACATAGTCATTTAGAAATTCCTGCGCCTCATTAATTTTTGCCGCGAAATTTGCGTCCTCACGTAAGTAACGGTAGTAGGTGTCTCGGCTTATTCCTGCATACCGCACCGCAACACTCACACTGACGTAACCGTAGTGCCCATAAATTGCCACGAGACGGTCTTTTGCTCTTCGTGTACTCTCACGTTCGTTTTTATCTACTGAGCTGTTCTTATGGGTACACAAAGCTGTACGCGTGCTTATGAGTTCCTGAAACTGAGCGTAAGTGTCAGATTTGTACGATTCTTCGTAACTACCCAAACTAACAGTATTAGAGGTCATATAAAGCCTGTTGGCGCTATGTTTGGCTCATTATATCGTCAATATATTCTTGGCTAAATTGCGCTGCTTTTTCAAATCCAAAGCCATTCCAAACCTTTTCAGCTAAATCGTCAGCGACCAACAAAATTTGTTTACGGTCAAAATCATCTATATGAATAATTTCAGATATAAGTGGTACGGTGTCATCGTATGAATTTTCTACAATCATTGTGCTAGCCATGCCAATTTCGTATTGTGCTTTCTCCCTATTTGGAAGTTTGCATCCCTGCGCTTGTCCAATTGCAACCTGAAAATCAACACCGCCCTGAATATTTGCATTTTGATATAAGGTGTACACCTGACTAATAAAACTCAAAATAAACGACCTAATCCGATATGTAGATAACAACTGTCTACTTGATGCGCCCGGCTCTTCGGATAAAATAGAAAATCCAATACCCTGAAGAAAACCACTCTTATGAAGTTCTATACGCTTACCCATATTATAGCCCGACCTTGCTGCGCACAAACCCCGTACCGTATATTTTAATTCTTCAGATTTAAAAGTGAATTGAAAAGGATTGGTTGTATATGCACTTTTTTCATTTATAAAGGCTTGTTTGACTGCTGAATTTTTAATGTCAACTCGATTATTAGACAAAACATCTGCCGGACTAGCGACCAACCAAATGTATGGCGGCGCGCTATGATTAATGATTTTAAAATGATTAAAAGCATCAGTAAATTTTTTCTCCAAAGTCTCCGTCCCAAAATAAGTATCCATAATTTGTTTTCGTATATCAAATGTCTGCATCGGCAAAACAATGTCACCATAACGACGCCAAAACCAATAGGCCGCGCGCATATCAGTCATTTTTGCTGCGTGCGGCGCATTAATACCCCGAGGAACATTCAAAATCAGAATTACCACCCTTTCCTTTTCCAGCGTTGTCATCTCCACACTCTTTATTTTAAAACCATCAAGACGTGGTTGTATGCATGCGTTGCATCTTTGCTTAATGCGCACCATCTCTTTATCATGGTCAGGAATATTAAAAAATTCATAAGTGATTACCTCATTTTCTTTATTTTGTTTCACACCAAGTAAAATATAGCCGCCGTACGCGTTAGCCATTCCTGTAATATCCTTTAACATTTCATCACCTTTTTCGGCATCTTTATCAGGCTTATCAATCCACGCTTCTCTTTTAAACTCAATCTTTTGGGTTTCGTCAGCCTGACTTTCTAAAAATGCTTTTACGGTATCACAATCGATGTCGTCAAAATCTTTTCCCAGCATATTGTTAACCCACTAAGGTTCATGTGTTACTTATTAGAGGTGTCAGACGAATTTTTACTCTGATTTAAGCCAAGGGTTACTAATGTACCATCTGCCGCAATTACTGTTCCGGCAGGTTGGCTTTGCCCTTGTGGCTTGTTATTTTGTCCGTTGTCGCGTGGCGTGTGATGAATAAGGTCGGTCAATGCGTCTTTTCGTTGTAATGACATAGTTTTCTTTTTATTTATGGCTTTTTAGTATGTTACCATAAATTTAGGTTCCCGTATTTCCTTACTCAAAAAGTTGCGGATGTCAGCACTCCACTGCCGCATTTCAGGCTCGACACGCACCGCTTGAATAAAAAAGTTCGCTAGCAGTGTCCCCGGGGCTATTTAAAAATATCCAGCAAACGCTGGATATTTTTAAATATCAGCTGTGCTGACGGGAATCGAAGGGCTGCTGCGCGACCGAGCATAGGCATATAGCCCGCGCGAAGCAATTCCCTTCAATATTTATTGAATAACATCAAAATTCAATATCATCGGCAAATGATCCGAGAGTGACAAATCCGGTACGTCAAAACTTTTTACTAAAATTCCTGGCATCACAAACGTGTAATCTGCAAATTCTTGAAATCCGTCCGGTAAATTTGCGTATTCTGGATACGTCTTTTTATGCAATGTTCCACGCGTGGTGGTAATTGCAAAGTCAGTAATTAAATTTTTATAGCCAGCTTCTTCAAACATTTTGATACTCTGTGTTTGCGGCAATAAATTAAAATCACCACAGATAATTTTTTCACCCGACTGTGCGGCCAAAAAATCTAAAATATTTTTTGACTGTTCAAGACGTTCAGCAGTATCAAATTTTTCTCCCGGAAGCGATCGGCCGTGTACATTACAGACTATAAATTCTGTATTCATCTGTTTGATTTTTGCGACTAAAAAAGCTCCTTCAGTATGATCTGTGAGCGTCTCAATCTGCATTGGTTTTTTTACAAAAATTGTTTTACCAAAAGTATATCCTTCTTCAGGCGCTTGATTTTTATGATTGGTTACTAAAGATACATAATCAAAATCTGCCAAAATAGTTCGCAGCTCAATAAACAAATTCATGCGCATACCGCGCACATTTGTTGCATCATGCGCCTCAGATAAAATTTCTTGAAAACAAAAAATATCAGTGGTCGACTCTTCACGCTCCACAAATTCTATGAGCGACTCAAAAAAAGTGCCACCAAAAGTATTTAATGAAATTAATTTCATAGCCACGCCTTACTCTGACGCACCAGCAATTGCGGCGCGCGTAGCGGCTGAGCCATCAATTCTTTTACAATTTTTTCGCAGCGAACACCTTGCGAGCCTTTTACCAATATATAATCACCGGTCATGATACGATCTTGCAAAAAAAGCCCTGCGTCAGCCGCGTTATCAAAATGAAAAATTTGATCTTCAGACATGCCCGCTTCGCGCGCACCGGCGCCCGACGCGCGTGACGCAGCACCAACCGTAACAAGTAGCGCCACATCAGACGCAGCCGCGAGCAAACCAATTTTACGATGCTCATCTTCGGTCATGGCGCCGAGCTCGAGCATATCACCCAAGACAGCCACTCGGCGGCCACTGCCCTGAATTTCTGCAAGTACGCGAAGCGCTTCAGCGGCCGCGCGCGGCGACGCGTTGTACGTATCATCGATAAGCGTGGTATTTTTAATGCCCGGAATAATTCGCATGCGGCCCGGCGGAAAATCGGCGAGCGCTAATCCGTTTGCAATTTCTGAATTTGATAAATTAAAAATTCGTCCAACTGCAACCGCGGCGGCGGCGGCATATGCAACCGGCCGACCTAAAACTCCTGCAACTAAAAATCCAACTTCGCCATCGTCGGTGGTTATACCAACTTCAATTCCATCTGGATCGCCCGACATGGTGTAATGAATTTGCGCACGGCTTGCACGAATTTCTCCCGTGTTGCAACCGTACGTAATGATCTGCGCTTTAATTTCTGGCTTCAGTGACGCAATAAGCTCATCGTCAGTATTTAAAATCGCGGTGCCCCCTTCTGCGAGGCGCGTCACAACTAATTTTTTTTCTGCGAGCACGCCTTCAACGGAACCAAAAAATTCAGTATGTGCTGCGGCAACCGCGGTCACCACGCCGATTTGCGGTTGCGCAATTTTTAACAAGTACGCAATATCTCCCGGATGATCCGCGCCAAATTCCAACACAAGCACATGCGGAAATCGCGGATCTTGCGAAAGTAATAATCGAAATCCTTCAGCAAAAATCGCGAACCATTTAAATGGATTTTTGCCCGGGGCATCGAGTCCTAAAATTGCGAGCGGCAATCCTAATTCATTATTATAATTTTTGGTTGCGCTGCGCACTGAAAATTTAGTTTGCAGCACCGCCGCAATGGCAATTTTTGTTGTTGTTTTACCAACGGATCCGGTCACCGCAATAATACGCGGCTGATATTTTTGGAGCACGCGGCCAGTTAGTTTTCCAAGGCAAGCGGCCAAAAATTTTTTCATATTAGAAAGGCAACGTCATGTTCATGCCGCCGGTAGTTGGAACGCCACCTGCTGCAAAAACTTTTTCCGGAGTAAATTTAACGGAAATTGGTTTGATGTTATTTTGTAGATCCGGATAGAAAACTTGTTTGTGGGTTTTTCCGTATTCGTACACATCGCGCGTAATGCGCACATCATCGATACAATATTTTTCGATTTTGTCCCATTCACCTGTTTTAAACCATTCAACCGCTTGCAAACCATGACCAGATTTTTGTGTGTTCAGCGTTGCCTTTGCAATATCGTCGAGCTTTGGGCGAAACCCGGCTGAGCGTTTGATTTCTTCGAGCAAATCTAAATGCGGCACCTTCATGAGGTCGCCGGTATAATAGTTTTGTAAAACCGGAATATCAAAATATTTTGAGTTATAGCCAATGAGTCGTTCCGCGCGTTCCAAAACCGGCCACAAATCCTTAAGCTGCTCTTCGCGAAACGTACGAAACGTATCATCTTCGTAGGAATACGTAACCACCAATGAGACTTTAAGTCCCTTGTGGTTTCCGGCGCCGACTTCTTCAAAGGTATTCTGTGTTTCAATGTCAAAGACCACTTCGCGTGACATAGGCTTAGCCTTTGCCTAAAGTCGCGGTGCCCGGCTTCCATGCCACAGGGCAAAGTTCACCAGTTTGGAGCGCTTCAACAACGCGCAGTGTTTCTTCGACACTGCGGCCAACGTTTAAATCTGAAACAACAATATAGCGCAAGATGCCGTCTGGATCGATTACAAAAGTACCACGCAGAGCAGTGCCACTTTCTTCAATGAGCACACCATATTCACGACTCACCTTGAGTGAGGTATCAGCGAGAACTGGAAATTTAACTTCTGGCATATCGCGTTCAAACCATGCTTTGTGCGCAAAGGCACTGTCGGTTGATGCGCCAACAATTACTGCGTTAATTTTTGCAAATTCTGATTCTGCGGCTGCAAAGCCTTTAATTTCGGTTGGACAAACAAAAGTAAAATCGCGTGGATAAAAAAACAATACCGTCCATTTACCTTTGTAGTCTGAAAGCGCGATGTGTTTTGTTTCACCAGCAACGTAACCTTCGATGTCAAATGATGGGGCGAGTTGTCCAACTTGTAACATAGGATTTTTGTTTAAAATTATGATAAATGTTCGTCGATGTAATATTGAAATGCGCGTTCAAGGCGCGTGACATGGCGAGCCATGCGATCGTCATTGAAAATATCATCCGGGTCGATATTCACGCGAGATTTTACGCGGTCCGCAATATGGCGAACCGTTTCAACCTTCGTAACTTGTTTATAGCAATCTTCCAAAAGCTCAAGTGGAAAATCAAAACCGTACACTTGGGAAAGATATGCGGCAATATCTTCAATTTCAGCTTGAATATCTTGCGAGATGTCAATAGATCGTAAAAGAGAGGCGGCCATACAGGAAGGAAAGAACAATTAACGAGACGCACTCGTGTACAATTCATTGAGACGATCCCAATTGAGTTGTTTCAAATAAGATTCAATATATGCTTTGCGGTCTGAACCGTAATCAAGGAAGTATGCGTGTTCGTATACATCCATGACGAGCACTGGCACTGCGCCCCACACACCACCTTGGTTATGTGCGTCGCCAATGTATACCTGGAGTGCTTGTGATTTAGTGTCCCATGCCAGGACTGCCCAACCGCGCGCAGCCATACCAGCTGCTGCAAAAAATTTCAAGAAATTTTCCATGGAACCAAATCGTGCGATAAGCGCATCTGCGAATGGACCTTGTGGAACGCCCGCACCAGCTAATGATTCAAAATACCATTCGTGCAAATAGGTACCGTTTGCAGAGAATGTTAAACCATCAAGGAGTGCGCGAAGTTCTGAATATGATTGATTTGCAGAAGCAACATCGCCGCCTTGCATCAGGGGCAATAATTTTTCTTCAATCTCGTTTTTTTTGTTCACGTATCCGACATATAATTTGTCGTGATGGATCGTGAGTGTTTTTTCTGAAATGCCTTCTGGCGTTTTTGAAAATGGTAATGGAGCTGGTTCGTATTTCATACATTTTGAGGATACCAGTGATACGGGTAAATTGCAAGGACGGGGTTAAACCCCGTCCTCGTCATCTTCTTCAAAACCGTCTTCGCAGAAGAAATTCTCCCGCATAACTATTGAATTTAAGCGCATATTGGCCCTAGTTATGTTTATAAACTGGGGCTACCTTACGCCAGTCTTTCGGATAGCGCAAGCCGAGTTTTCCACAGGGCCTATTTGCCTTTTTGTTCGGTTTCTGTACGGTATTTTTTGAGGTCCGCGAGTACCTCTTCGGCATGCAGCGCTGGTTTCACTTCAAGGTAGATTTTTTTAATTTTTCCCTCGGGTGAAATCAGAAATGAGTGTCGCATGGTGCCCATATATTCCCTTCCCATAAATTTTTTCTGGCCCCACACGCCGTATGCTGCAACAACTTTTTTTTCTTCGTCTGCTAAGAGTGTAAACGGCAGCTCGTATTTTTCTGCAAACTTTTTATGACTCTTCACTGGGTCAACGCTTACGCCCAAGACCGCAATTTTTAATTTCTTAAACGCGGGGAAATTATCACGCAGGGTGCACGCTTCCACGGTGCATCCTGGCGTATCATCCTTGGGGTAAAAATAGAGCAGCACCCATTGACCAAGATAGTCTTTGAGTGCGTGCACTTTGCCCGTCTGATCTGGAAGCGAAAAGCTTGGAGCTTTTGCACCGATCTTAGGCATATTAGTTTCGGCAGCAACCGCCTTGTGGTTTTTCACCCTTGCCGCAGCAAGCGCCCTGGCAATTTTTGCCCTTTGCGCAAGAACCTGCGCAGCATCCACAACCCGCGTGAAGCGCAATTGCACCAGGACCTGTGCATGAAAGACCAAGTGCTACAAAAAGCATTGATAATTCAAGATCCCAAGCGGTGAAACCCATTTTGCGTTTTGCGGTCAAAATTGCAACAAGCATTACGATTGCAACAAAATATCCTGCCCATTTGGTCCATGCACCAAGAAGTACCAAAACACCTGCTAATACTTCACCAATTGCAACAACCCATGCGAGTGCAGCTGGCATACCAAGCGTTCCAAAAAATCCAACGGTCATTGGCATATTGCCTAATTTCTGAACACCATGCTGAATAAAGACAAAAGCAACTGCTAAGCGAATGAGGAGCATGCCCCAGTCCTTGCAAGAATATTTTCCTGACATCATAGCGATGTTTATTTTTTACGATATCGGCGTAAAAGTGCCGGATGACGTAAGTGTAGCAAATTTTACCCGTGCTTGCCAGCGCAGGTGGTGAGCGCCCAAAGGCCACGCGCGTTTTGCCGTGCATCGGTTTGCAGTTTCAAATATGCCTCGCGTTTTTGAAATGGAAAAACCGTATATGCAAATGCGTAACCCTGCTGGATCATTTGTGCATTTACATCGGTGCCATCGGGCAGATATACATATCGTAAAATGCGATTGTATTTATCGCGGTTATCGTTTGTTGGATCTGGCTCTAGACGCACCACAACGCCCGTGAGCAAGTCATGTAAGCGATGGCTAGCCTCTTTACCAAAACATTGTACGGGCTTACGCGGATCAACTGTTTCCGGGGTATCCATGCCGAGCATACGGACTTTTTCTTCGGTGCCATTGAGCCAAACCACAAACGTGTCTCCATCAACGGTGCGCGTAACCATGTCGGTTTCACTTGCAGAGACTATTATTGGGGCCGGTAGCGAGGGCGGCTTATGCGCAATAAGATTTTTAATTGCTGGGGAGCGTATCGCTACACCGATAAGCAAAATCAGTAGTGTACTGATAATAGTGATATGTTTACGTTTCATAATGTATCCAGCGTTACAGATATTACAAAAATGTCAAGTGTGGATAATGATTATGCAACGTGCTATGCTTTATACATGAAAAAATATTTGATATTGCTAGTACTTTTTTTAATAGTAGGCTCCACCCTGATCGTATTCTGGCGTTTTCGGATTTCAGCTCTATCGCCTGCTGATAAAAAAACGATCGTGGCTGATGCTACATTTGCATGCCCCGATAACAAAAGTGTCCACGTTATATTTTATGAACAACCACAAATCGCACCTGTGAGTCAGGATGCGATGCCCACCCCAACTGGCTCAGCGAAAATATCCCTGAGCGATGGTCGCGATTTTACTTTACCGCAAACAATTTCTGCTGATGGAGCTCGCTATGCCACCGCCGATGATTCGTTAGTGCTGTGGAATAAAGGCTCGAGTGTGACATTCTGGGAAAAAAATATCGCAACGTATACTGATTGTGTGGATTCGAAAAAATAAAAAATGCCCACCCCCCGATCAGCCAATACATGCGATCAAGGGAGTGGGACAGAATCTGCGGACCCGATGCGCTACTCGGGAATGAGAACCTTCTGAACAAAATACCGACTTTCGAGCGCCGCGCAGACGCCACGGAAAAAGTGCGGCAATTGGGCGGACGTGAGCATGTGTGGCAGAGGAAGGCGATGGGCCGCAAAGGCTGCCGCAATTTCTACACTACGACTGCGGTCAGTATCAAAGTTCTCTTCAGCTGCCGCCATGGCCATGTACAAAAGCGTGCGACGACGAATTGTCCAATGGACATCATTCGGCTTCGGCTGAAAAGAATATTCGCACGCTTCGATCACACGCAGCGCGATTTGACCGTTTGTTGAGGCGCGCGCAATCCGCTGCGCATCCGCGTGATCGATGCCATACTTCGCGATGAGTTCCTGCGTAATCGACTCGATCTTCGTCGCAGCCTTTTTCTCGGCGACATGGGCTTCGAGCACCGCCGGGGTTATCCGGATAAAGTTGCCCGAACGCAAATCTTTTCCCTCAATCTGAGGGCCAACCACCATGAGTGGCAAATCACTCAGCTGGCTCAAGAAGCTCAAGCCTCCTTCGAGTTCAATCTTCGCCACCAGTGCCCGCCGAATAATCGGGTGCATCTTCGGATATGCCAGACACTCCGCCAGCCGCGCAAAGGTCTGATTTTCCGTTTCAACAACCTCCAAACCCTCGGTGGTTTGGATCACCAGGTTGGTTTCACCATCCTCCATAACCAGATCGTAGGTCGTGGAAATGGTTGTTCCATTTACTATAAATTTCAAACGCAGCATTGGTGTTCTCCTCGCGCCGCAGCGCACTATGTCAGCAGATTTTCTCCCGACAGGTAAAGACTAGCAAAATTGTTTAAAAAAGTCAATATAATTCCGCCCGTTAAACAAAAGAAAAATACTCACCCGAAAGTGAGTATTTTTCTTTGGCTCCGAGACATGGATTCGAACCATGATATACGGCTTCAAAGGCCGCTGTCCTACCATTAGACGATCTCGGAATAGAGATATTACAGCCACTAGTTTGCCAAAAAAATCGAACTTTGTCAATTTACGTCCGCAAATATCTTCGCATTGCAAAAGCCGAGGTAATCCAGGTAAGTAGCAAAACGATAATTGTTTCCGCAACAAGAAGCTCGTATGGGGCTGCAAAAAATAAGGTATGCAACGAAAATCCGCCATCAGAAAATAGCGGGCCCAAAAATGGATCCACCACGCGCGCGGTTGCCGCAAGCAAGCCGATAACCACCGCACACGCAATCACCACATACACAAAACCCTCCACAAAAAATGGTGCACGAATAAACCCATTTGTTGCGCCAACTAATTTTTTAATTGCAATTTCATCGCGCTGTGTATAAATTGCAACGCGTACCGTGTTAAAAATAATCATGATCGCGATGAGCGAAAATAAGATCGCCAAGACAATTGAACCCGTACGTGCGCGTGACGTTAACAATTCAACGCGCGATGCAATTTGCGTTTTGTCTTCAAAGGAGCGCTGCTGAATAAGCGTATTCCATGGCTGCGCTTGCACCAGTGAGATAATCGCTGGATAATCCCCGGCCGAACCCGCATGCACCACCACGAGTGCGCCTAGTGGATTTTCGCCAAGCACATCAAGCGATTTTAAAATCTCGTCGTTGTTTGCATGGCGCGCGCGGAACGCCGCAAGCGCTTGATCGGGATTCGTATATTCAACCGAAGTAACATTTGGCACGGCCTGTAAATAAGCAACGATATCAGTTATCGTTTTTTCTGGTGCGGCTGGTTCAAAAAATAAACTTAAATCAACTTGTTTGTTAACGGCCGTCACGGCCGCGGTTGTTGCGGCGCGCACGGCCAAAAGCGCATTAACTGAAATTAACGACAACACTAAAATGGTAATGGTGACCAAAGCCAAACTTGCATTGCGCCACATATTTTGCCCGGCATGCGCAATAATGCGGCCCCACACAATTAAAAAATTTGCGCGATATTTTTTAGATGACATATTTTCCAGTTTTTTGATCATGTAATACGCGGCCTTTATCGAGCGTCACCACGCGACGCTGCAAACCGTTCACCACATCGCGGTTATGGGTAACTAATAAAACCGTGGTGCCAAATTCATTTATTTTTTTTAAAATGCGAATCACTTCTTCGGTGCTAAGCGTATCTAAATTCCCTGTTGGTTCGTCGGCGACCAAAATTTTTGGTTTGTGAGCCAGGGCGCGCGCGATGGCAACGCGCTGTTGCTCGCCGCCAGACATTTGATGTGGAAATCGATCGGCCGCATGTTGCATACCAACCAATTCCAATAGTTGTTTTACCGCCAATTGAATATGCGCGCGTTTTTCACCCGCAACTTCAAGTGCAAATGCAATATTTTCGGCGCCGGTTTTATTTGGCAACAATTTAAAATCTTGAAAAATTACGCCCATCTGCCGGCGAAGCAGCGGTACATCTCCCTGGCGAATTTTTGAAATATCCCAGCCG
The DNA here is from genome assembly GCA_903893485.1 of Candidatus Magasanikiibacteriota bacterium. Lineage (GTDB taxonomy): Bacteria > Patescibacteriota > Patescibacteriia > Magasanikbacterales > 2-02-FULL-50-9b > 2-02-FULL-50-9b. Next base: position 33,453 of record CAITMK010000011.1, on the reverse strand, counting down.
CCGATTTCAATTTTTCCATGGGTTGGAGACTCTTCGGCAATTAAGAGTTTTACCAAAGTTGTTTTGCCCGTGCCACTTTGGCCCACAATAGAAACAAATTCACCAGCTCCGATATGCAAATGCACGTTGCTTAACGCGGCAACATCACCCGGATATATTTTCGAAACAGCATCGAGTCTAATCATAAAATGATTATATCATGAATTGCATTTTAAATGCGACGGGATACTCACAAATTAAAACCGGCACCCAATGTATAATTGGGTGCCGGCGATTTTTATCTTTAATTTATTTTTTTGTGCTTGTTGCTGCGGCTCCTGGTACTGCTACCATGTCTGGGCGAAGCTGGATTGTCTGCGCCGTAATACTACCATCTGAATTTGCGGTGCCAGATACACTCACCTGTTTGCCAATAACCATATCGGCAATAGTGCCCGCAACCATTTTTGAATATTCAGTTGATCCTGCAATCAAAACAATTTTTGAACTGCCATCGCGAAGCTGAACGGTAATGCTGGTGGCATCTTGCGCAATAATTTTACCCGTGGTAAATCCACCCATACCCTGACCGCCACGACCCGCACGTGCACCCGCGCCGCCTGGACCGCGACCTGCAAGGGCTGCATTCTGATCCACCGCTGGTTGCGTTGACTTAGCGTATTCAATGCCGCCAAAAAAACCGGCGAGTAAAGCAACGACTCCAATGATCACAATAAAATGTGTTTTCATAAAATATGATTACTAAATGAATTATTCGTATCTGAGCGCCTCGATTGGGCTAAGCCGCGCCGCACGCCGCGCTGGGTAATACCCAAACACGATGCCGATCGCCGCGGACACGCCAAAAGAAAGAGCAACAGATGAAATTGAAATGGTGGTGGATAGCCCGGCAAAACTGGAAATAATCTGCGCTATCAGCCACCCCAAAATAATACCAAAGAACCCGCCAATAAATGTTAATGAAATTGCTTCCATTAAAAATTGAACGCTTATGTCGCGGCGCTCCGCACCAATCGCCTTGCGTAAACCAATTTCACGCGTGCGTTCGGTAACCGTGGTAAGCATCATGTTCATAATACCAATACCACCAACGAGGAGCGAAATGCCCGCAATTGATGCAAGAAGCATGGTAAATGTATTTGTTACGGTTGATGCGGTTGCTAAAATATCAGCTTGACTTTGTACGGTAAAATCCGCAGTAGTTGGATCTGACATTTTGTGACGCGTCAGAAGCAGCGATGTAATTTGATCTTTAATTGATGACATAGCATCGCTACTTACCGCCGCAACACTCACCGTTGAAACATAGGTGTCGCCTGCCAAGAAACGCTGCGCGGTACTGATTGGCACGTATACAATATCATCCGGATTATTAAACCCAGTTCCACCCTTTGCAACAGTGACACCAATAACTTTAAAAATATTTGAATTAATTTTTATGGTTTGTCCAACCGGATCGGATCCAACACCAAACAAATCATCGCGCGTCGTTGGCCCAATCACCGCAACTTTCGCAAGTGATTTAACATTATCATCCGAAATAAAAACACCCGAGTCAATTTGTATATTATGCACGTCGGTGTATGCCGCAACCGTACCGTTCACCGTTGTGTTTGTATTTGTCCCTTTTGAGGTAACCTGATAACGGCGTGAAAGTTCTGGCGAAACCGCGCGTGCGTCAGTGATCTGTGCAATAATCGCATCCGCATCTGCTTGCGTAAGTGTCGTAGCAGTTCCACGGCCGCCACTCACTGAAACACCAACGCCACGCTGCGCACCAGGCACCACGGTAACCAAATTTGAGCCGGCCGATTCGATGCTTGATTGAATACTACCTTGCGCACCTTGGCCAACCGCAACCATCGCGATCACCGATCCGATACCAATCACAATACCGAGCATGGTAAGTGCGCTACGCACTTTGTTGCCCGAAAGCGCCCAATAGGTTTCTTCTAAAATATCACGCGTTGTCATAGGATTGTTTACGTTGTACATGAGAACGATCATCAGATTCTATCACGCCATCGCGTAAAAAAATGATGCGCTGCGCATGTTCTGCCACATCACGCTCGTGAGTAATCAAAACAATAGTGTGCCCTTCCCGATTTAGCTTTTGAAATGTGCCGAGCACCACATTGCCGGTTTTTGAATCCAAATTACCGGTTGGTTCGTCGGCCAAAATAAGTGATGGATTATTTACCAGCGCACGTGCAATTGCAACACGCTGCATTTGACCACCCGATAATTGATTTGATAAATGCATGAAATGCGATTCCAAGAGTCCTGCAGCAAGCAGTGCTTTTTTAGCACGATCATCACGCTCTTCTTTTGGCACGCCCGCATACATAAGTGGAAGCGATGCGTTACGAAGCACCGTAGCGCGTGGTAACAAATTAAACGCTTGAAAAACAAAACCAATTTTTGTTTTTCTAATTCGCGCGAGTTCATCTTCGGCCAAAGTTGAAACATCATGACCGTCGAGCAAATATTGGCCAGACGTTGGCGTATCAAGCGCACCAATAATATGCATGAGTGTTGATTTGCCCGAACCAGATGGACCCATGATCGCCACAAATTCACCATCCTCGATGCTAAAAGTAATTCCTTTGAGCACTTGCAGGGATAGATTATTATTTGTGTACGTTTTAGTAATGTTTTTAAGTTCGATCATATTAGCCGCCAGCGCGACCACCAGCTCGTGCTGCACCAGCACCACCGGCGCCGCCACCTGTCGTTAAGCCAGGAATACGAATGCTGCTCGCGCTACTTGCGGCCGTGGTCTTTGAGGCGTTAACATCCACGGTTTGTGTTGCGACTAAATCGCCTTCTTGCAAGCCGCTCGTAATTTCGATCATTGAATCTGATGACATGCCGACTACAACGGTTTGATGAGTTGGGACTGCGGATGCACGAGCGCCAACGGTTCCAGCAACGGTTGTGAATACCGTGTTTGGCGCGAATAAATCAACATAGTTTGAAGCTCCTTGTGATTTTACCGCACTCGATGGAACTGCAAGCACATCAGTTTTAGCGGCTAAAATAATTGAGGCTGAAACACTCATGCCAGATTTAATTTGATCATTCTGCGTATCGAGCGCAATCGTTACGGTATAACTCACTACGCCCTGAGTAACCGTACCGACTGGATCAATCGCTGCCACATGACCCGCGATCGTTAACGTATCTATTGCATCAAAAGTTAAAGTTGCTTTTTGACCTACCACCACCTTCGCGGCATCAACTTCATTTAACGTAATTTTAGCCACCTGCCCCGTGGTAATAAGTGATGCGATTAGTGTACCACTTCCCGCTTGGTCGCCACGTTGCACCGAAACTGCTGAAATTGTTCCATCAAACGGTGCACGCAATGTTGCGTTTGCAAGTGTAATTTGTGCTGATTGTACCTGCGCTGCGGCGCTATCTACCTGCGCTTGCGCTGCTGCAACATCAGACGGCAAAGCTGCTTGTGTTTTTTGCGCAAAGGTTGCTTGAGCTTGCTCCACATTTAATTCTGCACTCTGAATGCTTGAATCCGCGTCTGAAAGTGCGGTGGTGCGCGCCTCAAGTGCTGCAGAATAGGCATTGCTGTTTGCAATATAATTAGTTGCTTGCGTGTTTGGAATTGGTACGGTCCAGGTATCCGAAATATTTGCATTCGCTGGAAACTGAATAAATAAGCCCTTAGAACCCAATGGCGACGGCGAAGTATAATTTACCACGCCTTCAAAAGTTTCTAAGCCATTTACCAAATAATGTAAGCCAGAGCCACTCTGATAAAGCGAAATCTGATATTGGCCCTGCTCTGGAGCGGTATACGTACCAGAAATAGTTGGATTTGCGGTTGTAACATTATTTGTCGCTGGCTGCGCGGTAAGTGTTGAGTTAAGTAATGAACGAAGCGCATTCGCAACCAAAATATCTTGTTGCTGCGAGGTGCGATCTTTATTTTTCTTTGCATTATCCAAATTTAATTGTGCACTTTTAAGCGACGTTTGTGCAATTGTTAAATCAGTGCTCGTAATACCTGCGACAATTTTGTCGTAATTTGCCTTGGCACTTTCCAGACTTGCCTTGGCGCTATTATACGAAACCAGTGCGGTACGTGCATCAAATTGCGCAATCGTTTGACCCATTTTAACTTGCTGGCCAACCACAACCGGAACCGCCACAACCGTTCCAGAAATTTCTGATTTTAGATCAATTTTATTTTCTGAACTTACCTGCCCGGTACCAGACAACGCTGAAACCAAAGTGGTTTTAGCTACGGTCGCGGTAACATAATGAATATCTGGTTTTGAAGCATTATTGTGATAGACCCAATACCCTGCAATCGCAATCAGAATAAGCGCGCTTCCCCAAACACGTGGACGTTTTAAATCTTCTTTTGTCATATTAAAAATTTTGATCTACCACTCGAATAAGTGCTGCCGTAATTTGACCCTTATCATTTGGTGATCCAATAATCACCACATGATTGCCAACTTTTAAGTCAGTTAATTTTACATCATCGCGATTTGCGCGCACCGAAGTGTCGTCGGTTACAATGACTGTTTTTTCAACACCGTCGGCGGTTTTAATAATCAATGCTGATGCATCGATAGAAATGATATTTCCCGCGACCGAATGACTACTCATCGGATTCATGCCGGGCAAAAGTGATCCGTGATGACCGCCAATGGGCGATCCCATAAAATTTTGACGATACCCTTCGTACCACTCACTGGTAAATTCAGCTTTGTGGAAGCCAACCATAATACCTGCACTAAAAATAAATAGTGTGTACGCACCCGCAAGAAGCACGGCGATTATGATTTTAAACGTTTTAGATCGTAAGAAATTTTCCATATTACATTATATTTGCAACGCGAAATCCGCGTGCGTTATTCCAAGCTTGAACTGAATAACCAATGGAAACCAACATGGCCACCAAGGCAATCAATCCACCGGCGATTGAAACGACCGGTAAAAGTTCGATGAGTGAGAGTGCAAATGAATGCCATTGCGCAATCACGGATGACCAATCAGAAATTGCCAAGTGTAATACGTCGGTAAGACCCGTGGCACCGGCCTCTGAAATAGTATCTTGAACCAGGTACAAAAATGCTCCTAAAGATGCCACAAACACCGCGCTGAACAAAACCAATCGCACCTTAGCCACTAAGCGAACATGCTCAAAAAATGCCGCTTGCATGCGACCTGCCCGTGCTAAATCTTCCGGTGTCCCGGCACCAGAATTTCGCAGAGTTAATTGTAATTGCTGTTCCCAGGTCATAATTCTACGTGTAATACGCGGGGTGCCCTTATTTTGGTGCAAATTTAGCCCGCAACTTCAATAGGGTGCGCCGATAGCGACTTTTAATGGTGTCGATCGGCTCCTCTAATAAATCGGCGATGTCCGCAAATGTCATGTCCTCTTCCAAGTGAAGCTGAATAATTTGCGCTTCGTGTGGCGCGAGTGATTCCAGGGCCTGACGCACCTCATGCGCCTGCTCTGCCGAGGCCAGTACCTGAGGCGGAAGCGGCGTAACATCAGCCACGGTATCAATGATTTCCCCATCGTAATCCGCATGCTGAATCGCGGAAATCGCGGGAATCTTTTTTTTGCGCATCACATCCACGGCCGTATTTTTTGCAATTTGAAAAATCCAAGTTGAAAACTTTTTTTCTGGGTCAAAAGAGTTGATTGAGTTCCATGCTTTGATAAACGCATCTTGCGTAATATCTTCAGCAACGGCTTCATCGCCAACCATGCGACGCACAAAACGAAAAACGTGTGTATTGTGCTGTTTCATGAGGGCGGCAAATTCTTGCTCGGTCATACAGGAAAGCGTAGCACAAATTTTGATTTTTGAAAAGATTGATTGGGATGGAGCCACTTCCGAGGATCGAACTCGGGACCTCTGCTTTACGAAAGCATTGCTCTACCAGCTGAGCTAAAGTGGCGAAGTGAGAAAGAAATTTGAACGCTTCCGTTCGAAATTTCTTTCGAACGGAGCCCCCAAGCCCGAGCACGCGAAGCGTGCGAAGGAGCTGGGGTGGCGAAGTGAACGCTGAAATAGCAAGACGAATGAACTTGAATCACGCGTACGTAGCGCAATGATAATACCAGTTTTTTTTTGCGTTGTCCACCCGCCCCAATATCTGCTATACTGCACGAATTATGAATGGTTCTTTTCTCGTAGAAACGTGGCGCGCCGCGCAAATTGGTATCACCGATTTACCTTGGCGCGATCCGGTCACCGATAAGCGAATTCAGTCGCCTGAGCAAGCGCACCGTTTTTTTTCATCGGCCACGCGCACTCACGAACGATTACACGGACCCATTCAATTTCCGTCTGAATTAGACCTTGCAAAATTAGTTAACCATGCGCCCGAATTAGAACGCGTAATCGCCCATATACGATTTGGTCATGGAAAATTGAATTCGCTTTCACCTGAACACCGCGAATCAGTTGAAAAATTTTTACGTGGAAAAATTGTTTTGCATGCAATTAATTTTTCAGCGCCCACCTTTGAACAACTGGCGCGACACGCAGAATGGAATGCCATCAACTCATCAAAATTGTCAGATATTTTTGCATGGCATGGTGGCTTTTTTGAACAATCGACCCCGGACGAATTTTTATTCACACATCCACATTTTGTTTACAATAAAACCTATCGCGAAGGTAGCGCACACATCGCGCCAGTTGGACTTCGTATCGTGCCCCGAGTTACACCGCTACCAGAATTAGTACATCGCGTAATAGGACTCTCACTTCATCATCCTGAATTACGCAAAAATATTTCTGAAATTGTTGTGAATACTACTCACCCACACATTATTATTTTTCCTCGCCGCGGCATGACCGTCGATGCAACCAATGAAATTGCACATGGTGTTGCTCGTGAATTTGCTCTTCGATAAATTTTACGCGTGTCGACTTACTGCGGCAATTCTTCTGCAATAATACTGTTGATCAATTTTAAGGTTTGCGCATTTAAAGCACCGGTCCCTTTTTTCAATTTAAATGGTTTCAATAAATCTGCCGCGTGCGCCTCTTGAAATTTCTTGACCGCACTGGTTAACGCCGGGCCATAGGCCATAGTTTCCTTGCCAGGCGATCCAGCACCTTTTTTCGCAACCACGAATCCGTGTGTATTCATAAAGATTTGTAGCGCCTTAACGTCTGGTCCAGAATTTCCCGCTTTCAACGTGCGCGTAAGTGCTACGGTTTGTGGAGCGGCTAACGTATGATATTGAATGGTCCATGGATCTGGTGTCACAAATCTGGCCGCGGGCGGTGCAGCCACCATTGCCGTTGGTTTCAAAACAATTGGCGCGACCGGCTGTGGTGGAATATAAGGCGATCCTCCTCCGCCTCCCCCACCACCGCCTCCCCCACCACCGCTTGATTGGGATGGAGGCGCAATGATATTAATTGTACGCTGAATCGATGCGGTATTCGCTGCAGTATCGGACGCAGAATACGTCAGCATATAAACGCCAATAGTCGCTGGATTTACATCGCCAGAAACTATAACCGGCACAGATCCATCAACAATATCAACAGCTGTTGCGCCTGGATCGATAAAATGGGAACCCTGATTAAATGTCATTGTTGCTGGTCCATTCAATGTGATGGCGGGAGCTGTTGTATCTACAACAGTTACTGTTCGAGTAGTCGATGCCATATTCATAGCAGTATCACTTGCGGTATACGTTAAGATATATCCACCAGGCGTACTCGTATTTACGGTTCCGGAAATTACCACTGGTACAGAACCGTCGATATTATCAACCGCGGTCGCCCCAAGTTCTGTATAGGCAGTTCCCGCCTCAACGGTTACCGTTGCTGCACCATTCAAAGAGATAATTGGGGCGATTCTATCAAGGACCGTGGTAAACGCATGCGCAGATTTATCGATCCACACGGCCGTTAAATTATTACCGTTTGTGTCTTCCAACGTACTGCTCGCGTAAATATAATATTTTGTGCCCGCGCTTAACGGAATCGTTGGTGTAATGGTTATGGTTGGATTTCCTGCATAAGAAATAGTGCTGCTCACGGCGACATCAGTATTATAATTTCGAATTTCAATTCCAGACGCCAAAGTCGACGTACTCATTAACTTCGAAAATACTAATGAAACAGTGGAAGACGTTACCAAACCTTCGATACCATTTTCAGGCGTTGATGAAGTAATGGTTGGTGGCGTTATATATTCCATGGCCGCATACGCATTTATCCGTTTTCCAGAAACTGTTTTTGATGCAAGTCCCGCGACAGAATCGCCCGTATTTAAAATAACACTTTTTATTTTAGCCGCGGTAAGCGCTGGTTCATATCCCCATAATAATCCCGCAAGCCCAACCACATGTGGCGTTGCCATGGAAGTCCCGGCAAAATAATCATATTTTTCATCAGCACCATCGCTAAAACTCGTGAGCGTAACATTATCTACTGCGCAACCGGTGTGTGCATTGTCCGTGCCATTGGTAACCCAGCCAAACTGAAACTTAAAATTACTGGTAAGTGTGGATGTTGGTACTTGTACGTCTTGGAAATGATATATCGCGGTACCAAATGGATTATTCACGCCATTAAAATAATCGAGCTGCGCCTGATCCCATCGAGTATTTTCGGTGAACGAAGAACCGTCGCCAGAAAAATTAAGTGTCATGTAATCTGCCCAACCGTTTGTAATATATTGCGTGTTACAACGTGCCCAAAAATCCATTGTTGCACCCGTTGAAGATGCCATATTAATAGTCGGTGACGAAATGGATGTATTTGCGTTCGATGCGTAAGGATTTGATGTATCCGGTGTAAGCACCAAACCCCACCCAGCAACGCTTTTAGTTGCCCAGTGTTCTGATGTACCACTGGTTGTCCAGCCAACCGGAAGCCCCGGCGCCGTTAATGCATCAAAATTTTCGGAAACTAAATCAGTATTATCAACGGAACTTAAAATATTTATTCCCGGCGCGCCCACATCAACTGTTGAAGTACCGAAATTTGAAAAGTATGCCAATCCGTCGTTTTGATTGGTCGCTGCAACGCAAATAATATTGGCAAGCGAATATGCACATGGGTACAGCGGTGATATTTCATTACTCACTGCATCATTGCCCGCAGCCGCAACAAATAATCCCGGAAATGTACCGATCGCATCTTGCAGCAGCGGATCATTACCGTAGCCACCCCAACTTGCATTAATTACACGCGCACCATTTTGTGTGGCAAAATTTATCGCACGAATAATATTATCCGTGGTAAGACTTGATTTGAGCGCCATTATTTTAACATGTGGCGCCACACCAACAATGCCATGCGCATTATTTTTCACCGCAGCAATCGTACCCGCCACGTGTGTGCCGTGTGTACTGTTTGTTGGGAGCGGTGTTTTGTCACCATCTTCAAAATCATACCCGTGATTACAGCCGCCCAGCGCGCCACCATTTTCATCGACGCACGCACTGCCGTCCCACATGTTTGCTGCTAAATCTGGATGATTGTATGCAACACCCGTATCAATCACCGCTATAATAGTTGATGAAACATCACCTTCGTTAATTGCCCATGCTTGTGGTGCATGAATATCTGCGCCAGCGGTGCCAGCGGTGCCATTTACGGTCTGGCCGGTATTTTGTAAACCCCAAAGCATTGCACGACTCGTATCGTTGGTAGCGATATCGGTTGGCGCATAAATATAATTTGGCTGCACAACATCTACGTTTGAATCAGTTTGTAGCGCACTGATTAAATTTTCAGTAGTGTCACCTGAATCACTCTGAAGAACCGTTACATTACGCCCTTGTATTTGGCGTTGAATATGCGCGTGATAATTTTGAGCAAGCGTATGAGCGCGTGTTTGCCCCAATGGGGTACGCAAATTTACGTTACCCGTTTTATATCGAACAATTACCTGACCCGGTACAAACAGCTGGTGCACCCCCGCAACCACCGGTGCCGGTGCCGCAACTACCGCAGCATGCGCAACTGAATAAGATGTCAAAAAAATGATCAATGTCAAAATTTGTAGCGCCTTTTTATTCATCATTTGATGTGCTGTTAACTGTACACGATTATAGCATACTTTTCCTGTGGAAAACTTTACTGCTCAAACCTTAAACAAAGAAAAAATCCCATCCGGAGATGGGATTTTTTCTTTGGAGCGGGTAACGGGAATCGGACCCGTTTTTCGTCCTTGGCAAGGACGCATAATAACCATTATACGATACCCGCAGGCTGCGTAAACCCATAAGCGGGGTACGAGAATCGAACTCGCGTTTCATGCTTGGGAAGCACGCATACTACCATTGTACTAACCCCGCAGTCTCGATTTCTAACGTGCCCGACTTATATTTACGCTCCTTAGTTTATCCGTTTGAGCCAGAATTGTCAAGTCCTGTTTTTACGCCAGCGTCTGTGTGGATAAACTGCCAGTAACGCATGGACTTGATTTCAGCAATTAACGTGTTACCAAGTAAATCTACTGTTTGTGTCTTCAGCAAAATGTGACGTGCGCGTACCTGGATCACGGTACCACTTGCATCTTTCTTCACATCAGTTACTTGAATGATATGGTATCCAAACTGTGATTGAACCAACTCTGGATATAATTCGCCTTTCTTCAAGCTAAATGCTGCGTCTTCAAATGGTTTAACCATGGCACCACGAGCAAAGAAGCCTAAGTCGCCGCCCTGCGCACTCGAAGCATCCTCACTATTTGCTTTTGCTAATTTTGCAAAATCAGCACCTTTTTTAAGCTGATCCAAAATTCCCTGGGCTTTTGCTTTTACATCCGTTTGCACAGGAGCTTCTTTTTCAAGATCAGCCTGCAATTGATTCATTAAAACACTTGGGCGAATAATCAAGTCGCGATATTGCGCCTCTGACCAATGCAACTTATTATCTAAAATATCCTTAACTTTATCTTGGCCACCAAGCAAAGCCACGATACGTGTGTATTCAGCATCCATCATGGCTGGCGTTGCCACAATACCACGACGAGCCGCAACGCGTTCCACCGCTTCAGTAATAACCGCGCGGCGAATTGCTGCCACGCGAAGCTGATCAGCGGTTGGTGTTGGTGCATTTTGCTGCAGCGCCAATTGTGCCTGAAGTGCGTCGATGTGCGTTTGCATGAGTGTCCATGAATACACGGAACTACCAATCACCGCCGCTGGCATGTGAATGGCGCGGTAAATGCGTGGATACACCGGCATTGAATCTGGATAACGAAACGTTGCAACACCGCCGCCAATAATTGCAAGGCCCAGAATGGTTCCAATGGCGATGGTCATGCCCCGCATAAATGGATTTCCTTTTACTTGCGCAGCAGGCGCTGGCGCAGGATGAACTACTTCTTGTTCTGTTTCTGTGTGTTCCATATTTTAATTTGATTGCTCGGTGGATGAATGAAAGAAATAATACCACCAACTGAGCGAGTTGGGAAGTTCTTCTGTTTCTGTGGATAGAGGTTCCGGGGTTGCCGTTGCCGCAGCAGTCGAAGAAACCGAAAGTCCTGGGACCACAATCACCTCTTCGCCAGGACGCGTTGCTTGGAGCTGTTCACGCGCGCGGTCCTCAACATACGTATCGCTTTGTAACCGCTTTAGCAACTCCAATGATTCAATTTTTCTTTTCTGCAATGTACCCACCTCAACTTGTGTGCGTGCAATTTCTTGGCGCAACTCGTAGTCTTTAAAAAAAACACGCAAAAAGGAAACCAAAAGCACCACGCAGATTGCTGCGCAGCCCAATGTCGCAATAATAATTTTATTCGGCCGACTCTGGAGTGTCATAGGTTTTTTTATGTTCATGCGTTGTTCCAACTTTTGCCATATACGCATCTTGCACATCAAGAATGAGTCGTTGCAACCGCGCTGGCTCTGCCACATGCGGAATCACGAGTTCAACGGAACCCCAACCAGTTTTGAGTGTAATAGTGCCGAACCGAAACAGCGTTGGCAAAAATCCTTTGGTGTGAAATGAAACGTCTTGGATTTTTTCGTGCGATGATTGCGACGCAACCTGATCAAAAAATCCGCGTTGGTCCAAATCGATGATGCGATGCGTCGTAACAATAAACACATTGTGATACCACAAAAATAATGTGCGCACCACCAAAAATAATCCAATGCAAAACAACACCGTGCCAATTGCGATTCCCCATGGTTTAATTTTAAGCAGCGGATAAATCAAGAAAAATGGCAACAGTAAAAAAAACGCGGCGAACGCATAGCGCCCAATATCAATAATTGGGACGCGCCGCACCGTGCGAATCACCCGCTCCTCTGGCTTTAAAATGATCTTATCTTGTACCGCCATGTTGTTTCACTTTTTCAATTGCGTGCCATTCCTCGCGCACCACCGCGCGATCATCCCATGGCACAAAATTTCGATTTGCAAGCACCATCGCTTGCTCTGAACCCTTTCCCGTTACTAACACTATATCGCCTGGCGCTGCTTTTTGCAATGCAAAATGTATCGCTGCACGGCGATCATCAATGACAAATAAATCTTCGTTGTCTTTTTTTCCCACGGCGCGCGCACCATCCGCAACCGCTTGCATAATAACACGCGGATCTTCGTCGTACGGATCTTCGTTCGTTACCACAACTACGTTTGCCTGCTCACCTGCCATGTTGCCCAAAATTGGACGACGGCGTTTGTCGCGTCCACCACCGGTGCCGCCAAGTACGTGAATTATTTTTCCGTGTGGAATCATTTTAACCACGTCGTATAATTTTTCCATGGCAACTGGCTCAAACGCAAAATCAACAATCACTTTAAACGGTTGGCCCGCATCCACCGATTCATTACGCCCTGGAATTCCCGCGATTTTAGATAACGCATCAGCACATTGCTGTGCGGTTACACCAATGGCAACTGCCGCTGCAGTTGCAGCAACCGCGTTGGTTACTACATAATCACCCAAAAGTGGAATTGCAAAATGAACTAAATCCAAATCAAACGAAACGCCCGTGCCCGTGATTTGAATATTGCTTGGCACAAACGAGCGATCCGTATTTGGAAGTGCGGCCTGCGTGGTCCACTTGCGTTCTATTTTAAAATCTAAAAATTCTGGTGCCTCAGCGACCGTACCGTTAACAATTGCCGTTGTTGGCGGGCCAAAAAGTTTGCGCGTTAGCGTTGCCAAATAACCGAATAATTTTTTCTTCGCATTTTTATAATTTTCAAAACTGCCATGTGCTTCGATATGCTCTGGATATAAATTGGTGAGCAAACACACATCGTACGCCACACCCAGATGGCGAAATTGCTCGATTGCCTGCGATGTTGTTTCGACAATTGCTACATCGCAACCCGCTTTTAACATGCGCGCCAAAAAACGCTGCGTGCCCCACCGGCCAAGCTGCGTCATTTTTGTTTTGTTCATGGTGCACGAATCGCCAATGCAAAATTCAATAGTTGAGGTACTGCCCGGCATATGGCCCGCCGCCAGTAAAATGCGGTGCAAGAAAAAAACCGTTGACGACTTGCCGCTGGTGCCGGTCACGCCAATGGTAATCATGCGCCGCGTTGGATAGTTATAACGAAACGCGCCCGTAACCGCGAGCAAATAATGGTAGAGTGTGAAAACGGGTTGTGGAGTAATTTTTCGAAGAAAACTAAGCATAAATTTCATTCAGAAATTATAGTATATCATAATGAGTGACCCGGGTGGGATTCGCTTCGCGCGGGCTTAATGCCCGCGCTCAGTCCCGGGGCACGCGCGACACATGCTGCGCACGCTCGCATGTGCGCGTGCCCTTCGAATCCCCAACTCTGATAATACTAAAAAAACCACCCGAAGGTGGTTTTTTTAGTATGACCCGGGTGGGATTCGAACCCACGACCATTGGCTTAAAAGGCCACTGCTCTACCAACTGAGCTACCAGGTCAACCGAAGGTTGGAGATAAGCACTTGCGCTCATCCGCATTACGTAGCGCGAAAATTATACTCGAATCTGAAAAATCTTGCAAGTACCTGTGTAAAAATAAAACAGCCGTGGCGTCTGCGAGGAAGTCTTCCTCGCAAAACGCCACGACTCGTTGCCGCCCGCCGATGTCACAGAACTTTCCGGCGCTTGCGTGCCGCCTGCAAGTTCTCGAACCAGACCAGCTCCTTGCCGATCAGCGGGTTCCCGTAGGCATGCGTGTTGCGCAGCCGTTGGCGAGCCTGACCTCCCAGAAACTTTCCCGCGATGCAAAGGCCAATCGCGTAAAGGATGCGCGGCTCCCAGATGACTAGGCACCAGACCACCTGGAGAGTGGTCAGCAGTGCCAGCTCGAGCCACTCATTTTTTGTGGGCAGCCGCAGATGGACATTCCCGTCCAAGCACTGCGGATGACTGTAGTGGAGGCTCTGCATCAGCACACATCCACCGGTGATGTACGCTATGATGACCTCCACCAGATCGTGGCTGATCGGGCCGTAGACAAAGCCCAGGATCAGCTCAACCAAGAACGCAAGACAAATGAACATGTTCATCGACTCTCTCCTTTGCGCTAGAAATGAATCAGCGCGACGATTGTTGCGAGCACAGCCACGACGGCTGGCCACGCGAGGTTCCGCGGATACTGCTTGCAGGTCCGCGTGTTGCCCACCACGCGCACCAAGATGGTGAGCACGGCGATGATGGCGATCGTTGCCACCACATGATCCTTGACGAAGCCAAGGGTCGCCGCGATGGAAATGAACGTGACGGCGAAGTACAAGTACATACCACACGAGACCGCTCCGCCCAACACTAGTACCCAAATGATCGGAATCATGTTCGCCTCCCCCTGGTGTGGTTGGATAGATTTCACCAGGAACATGCTAGTATTGCACGTTTTTAGGGTTTTGTCAACCCCTTTAGGCCGCTTTTTGGCTAATTTTACGCAATTGCGCTAAAATGCGCTCCGCAGCATCCGCAGGAAATAAGCCTTCCGCGCCAGCTGCCAAGGCCGCATAGCCCTCATGATCCGTTAAAAGATCACGAATCGCCTCAAGCAAAGAATCTGGGGACAAATGGTCCTCTGGCAAAATGCGAGCCGCGCCAGCTGCCTCGGCCCAGGTGGCATTCAATGTTTGATGCGACCGCCCGATCGGAATCAAAATTGCAGGCTTTCCACAAGCCGCGATTTCCGTAATTGTATTAAAACCCGCGCGCGCCACCACCACGTCCGCGGCCGCGTATGCGTGTGACATCTCGGCGGTCAAAAAAGGATATGCGTGATAAAACGGCGTCTCATTTGCAGATGGCCGCCCGCGATGCATGCCGGTCACATGAATAATCTGAAAAAGTTCGCAGCCCGCGGAAACCATTCCTTCCACGGCGCGATTAATTGCCTCGGCGCCCGTGCCGCCACCAAAAATAAAAACCGTTGCACGTGATTCATCGAGCCGAAACATTTCAACACCTGCCTCGCGCGAACCTTGCCGAATACTCGGGCGTACGGGATTTCCAGTGTACACAGCCCTCCCTTTTTTAAATTGCTCCAACTGCTGTGGAACCGAAACCGTAATCGCCGATGCAAACCAACTCATCAGGCGATTTGCCAAACCAATTTTTATATCTTGCTGATGCACCAGTGTTGGAATTTTTAACATGCGCGCCGCAAAATGCACGGGAACGGAAACAAAACCCCCAGCGGTTACGCAAACGTCTGGTTTAAAATCTTGCAGTGCCGCACGCGCCACCGCAACGCCTTTAAAAAACTGACGCAGATCAGAAAAATTCTTCCAAGAAAAATATCGACGAAATTTGCCCGATGGAATTGATAAAACCGCAACACCATATTTTTTGAGCAACGGAATTTCAACACCGCGCTCAGTGGTGATCCACAAAAATTCGTGCGCGCCCGGCTCAGCGGCCTGCAACGTTTCCATGAGCGCCAAGAGTGGTGTTACCGGGCCCAATGTGCCGCCGCCTGAAAAAACAATTTTCATACGCGTGATTTAATACGGCGCTCTGGCGGAATCGCAATAGCTGATACCACGCCAAATGCCGCAAGCGTTACCATGAGCGATGTGCCACCATGGCTGACCAGCGGCAGTGGCAAACCGGTGAGCGGCACCACACCAAGCATCGCGCCAATATTTAAAAAAGTTTGAATTGAAAACCAGGTCGCCGTTCCGATGATAAAATAGCGTGCCCACGGTGAATGCGATGAACGCGCAAGCTGATAACTTTTTAGCACCACCACCGCATAAGCAATAAGTAGCAGGGTTGAAACAATAAATCCCATTTCCTCCGCAATGATTGCAAAAATCGAATCCGCACTTACTTCTGGTAAGTATTGAAATTTTTGGCGCGAATTACCCAGGCCAAGTCCAAGCACGCCGCCAGTTCCCACGGCAAGCTGCGCTTGTTTAATATGGTAGCCGCTGCCAAGTGGATCTTGATCAGGGTGAAAAATAACCGTAATGCGCTGCAACCGATATGGTGCAATCGCAATTAAAACAACAAGCACCGCAAGCCCCGCGCCCGCCACGGCCATGAGCTGTTTTGTTTGCGCGCCAGCAACATACGCCATGATTGCGGCTGCACCAAAAAAAACAAGCGTGGTTCCCAAATCTGGCTGCAACATAAGGAGCCCCGCGACAACGCCAAAATATACTAAATACTGCCCAAGTCCTTCGCTAAATGGTTTTGCCAGACGTTTATGATTTTCTGCGAGCCAGCCCGACAAAAAAACAATAAACGTAAACTTTACAATCTCCGCCGGCTGCATGGAAATGGACCCAATATGAATCCAGCTAAGTGAATTGTTGATACGCGCACCCAAATGCGGCACAAATACCAGCGCTAATAAAACCGCCGAAACCCAAAGCATGGTTCGCCATGATCGTTCCCAAAAAACAATTGGTACGCGGCGAAAAATATAAAACAACAATAATCCAGGCAAAACCCCAAATAAAATCTGACGAATTAAAAAATAATACGTGCTTCCGTAATGTGATGCGCCAATTGGCGCCGTTGCAGACCCGAGCATCACCAAACCAAATGCCAAAATGCCCGCGCCAATTAAAAATATAGACCAATCGCCATTATTTTCTGCAGCGGATTCGCGTGACATATTATTTCCAAATAATATCTACGAGTGCAATAACCAACGTTGCCAAACAAGCGATGCCCGTGACGATCCAAAAACGCATGGTAACTTTGTGTGCTGGCCAACCTTTTGCCTCGAGATGATGGTGATATGGCGCGATCAAAAAAATCTTGCGATGTAAAAACTTTTTTGAAGTTAATTGAATTGCAACCGAAAGTGCTTCCCACACCAAAATAATTCCCGCAAGCGGCAGCAGCAAAACCGTGTTGGTAAAAAATGCAACAACGCCAAGTGTTGTGGTAAGGCCCAAAATACCGGTTTCACCCATGTAAAAAATTGCGGGTGAAACGTTGTACCACAAAAATGCTGTGATCGAACCCGCATACACCGCGCAAAATGCTGACAAGAAAAATTGCCCGCGTGCAAAGGCAATTGCAGCGAATGTTGCATACAAAATTGCAAAAACGCCGCCAGCCAATCCATCAATTCCATCGACAACTGACGCACTGTTGAGACCAACTAATACAAAAATAAAAAGTGGAATATACCACCAACCCACAAACATATTACCCACGAGCGGAATATGGATCATGTCCCAACCTAATTTATAATGAAACCAATATGCTGCAACACCAGCCGCAACTAAAACAGCAAGCATGCGATGACGAAATTTAATTCCCCCGCCCTTTTCGATAATGCCAAAACCACCAACAACTAAAATATCATCCAAAAGCCCAAGTACGGACATAAACCCGAGGATCGCAAGTGGAATCCAGGTTTGTGAACGATTGATAAAATCTAAATGTACGAGCGGCGTGTGCGGAAACGATTGTGCCACAAGGCGCGCTAAAATCGCCACCACAAAAACAGATCCCCACATTAAAATACCAGCGCCGCGTGGAGTCTTGGTTTCTTTATCCTTATGAAGCGCTGCAAAAAGTGGTGTTGCGGATCCGTCTGGTGCAACAGATCGCACGGACTTTTTCCAACATTTAAAACGAATGAGAAGACGTGCGACGGCCGGCGCTGCAATTGCCGCAACCACGAAACCTGCCAGAGCCAAAATACTAATATAAATAAGAGCGGTTCGTGGATTCATAGTTACACTGCGCCGTTAACGCGTAAAAGTAAAAAGACGCACCAGGCGCCGAGTAAAATAATAAGTGGCGATGCGTAAGCTACCAGCACCGCAAATTTGCGAGCTTGTAAAACGAGCCCATTTGCCAATGCCGCAAAGCCAAGACTAACCAGAACGAGTCCGATTGGTAAAATAAGCATTTG
This sequence comes from Candidatus Magasanikiibacteriota bacterium, assembly GCA_903893485.1. Taxonomy (GTDB): domain Bacteria; phylum Patescibacteriota; class Patescibacteriia; order Magasanikbacterales; family 2-02-FULL-50-9b; genus 2-02-FULL-50-9b. The sequence goes on along the minus strand of CAITMK010000011.1, from coordinate 15,139 downwards.
ATGCCACGTGCCTGAAGCATCCACACCAAGCTCAATACTGTAATGCAAAAAAACCGGTTCCTTGATGTGGCGAGCCAAAACAATTACCCACACGCATAGCCCCACGCTAATTAAAAACGAAACCGCGAGCGGGATTACCAGCTCAAGGCGCCGAACAAACAGTTGCAGCGGGTACCATTGAATGGACATGGGGGTTGTGGATTATTCTTCGCCGATGAATTCGAAGGCGTCTTCATCAACACCTTCGGCATGTACTTCTTGGACCTCTGGGACGTTCTCGAGGATCTCGGCTTCAACGCCGCCTTTGAGGGTAAGGGTCGACATGGGACAACCGATACAAGTGCCTAAAAATCGCACAGTTGCGACACCTGACTCCATATCATAGGATACTAATTCAGAGCCGCCTTGGTGCATGGCGAGCATTGGAGCCACCTTTTCTTCGAGTACTTTTTTGATCGCTTCTTCAATTTCTGATTGAGTTCTTGACATATATTCGTGAAATGGAGTATACTCCCCTCACTTAAATTTTGCAATTTTCTTGCTATGGCAACCAAAAAATCGGCCGGTTCCACCCAACTAGGCCGCGATTCCCAATCAAAACGTCTTGGAGCTAAACTTCACGACGGTCAACCAGCTCGCACCGGTCAGATCATTTTCCGCCAACGTGGTACTAAAATCCACCCAGGCAAAAACGTTCGCCGTGGCAAAGATGACACCTTGTATGCAGCGCTTTCAGGTATTGTTACCTTTACCCGCCGCAAAGTAACTGCATTCGACGGATCACTTAAGCTCCGCACCTTTGCAAACGTTACTCCAAAGGCGGTATAAATCTGCGTTCGAGAGCCGGCCTTCGGGCCGGTTTTTTGTATTCAGAGCCAGACTGGACAGAAATATAAAAATCTGTTATGCTCCGCGTATGAAATCAGGTTTTGCAATTATCATTGGCCGCTCCAACGTGGGCAAATCAACTCTCCTCAACACGCTTGTGGGGAGCAAGTTAGCTATTGTTACGAATAAGGCCCAAACAACCCGTAGCGTGATTCACGGTGCACTTACCGATGAACGCGGGCAAGTTGTATTTATGGACACCCCAGGTGTCTTGCAGGGCTCCCACGCAGAGCTTACGGGCCGCATGATTGAAAAGGTTAAAGAAGCGCTCCATGGCATCGACGTAATTTTGTACGTTGTTGATCCTACCCGTGGGCTTGGTGCTGAAGAACGTTACACATTGTCACTCATCCGCGGCGCATCTATCCCAAAGTTTTTAGTTATCAACAAAATTGATTTAGATAAAAAACCTTATTTGGAAGATTACCGCGCGTTATCACCGGACTTCACCCAAACATTTGAAATTTCAGCCGCAGATGGCTCACATATCAAACCTTTGATTAATGCAACTTTCGATGCACTGCCTGAAGGTGAACCAACCTATGACGGTTTGCAGAATACGAACCAAACCCGCGCACAGTGGCTTGCGGAAATTATTCGCGAAAAAGCGTTACATGAAACCCGCGCCGAAGTTCCCTACTCAATGCATGTGATTGTGGATAATATCGAAGAAAAGCAGCCGGGCCCAAAAAATCCACATATGTTTGTGATTAAAGCTCGTATTTTGGTTTCCGCCGATCGCTACAAAAAAATGTTAATTGGTACCGGCGGCCGCATCATTAAAGAAATCGGCTCCGTGGCACGCAAAGAGCTCGAGGGTATTTTGGATACACGTGTGTTTTTGGAAATCGAAGTTGAGACAAATCCACGTTGGATGGAAATGCTGTAAGAAAATCTTTTGTTCAAAAAGGCCACATCCAAGATGTGGCCTTTTTATTTCTTCAGCGTTCGAGCTGCTATTTAATTTTTGTCTTCAGTATCTCCATGGCTTTCATGATAAATGGATCGGTTCTCCAATCTTTTGCCTTAAGCGGATCCACGGGCAACGCAACTTTTTTAGGATCTACTTTTGGTGGCACAATAACCACGTCTGGCTGAATACCGGTTTGGTTGATCGTATGATCGTCTGGTGTAAACCATAACGCAACGGTTAATTTAAGCGCCGAACCATCTGCGAGCTGTTCATATTCTTGCACCGAACCTTTACCAAAAGATTTTTCACCAATTAATGTTGCAACTTTGTGGTCTTGAAGCGCACCCGCGACAATTTCAGAGGCACTCGCTGATCCACCATTGATCAAAACCGCGGTTGGAATGCCAAGTAATCCGTGCGTGCCTTCGGTGACAAATTCTTTGCGATTTTTGGTGCCAACTTGCGTGGAATCGCGTTCTGCAACAACCACTTGATTGTCTGCTAAAAATTCACTAGCAACCATAATTGCGCTGTCGAAAAATCCACCTGGATCATTACGCAAATCCAACACGATACCCTTTGCATGTGCCATTTTAGCTTCTAAAACCGCGTTTGCAAATAATTTTTGCGTCTGTTCATCAAAACTTGAAATAGTAATGTCCATGACGCTATTATCGAGTTGTTCAGTTTTTACACTTTTAACTTCAATAGTGTCGCGTACCATGGTGAACGTTAACGGATCCTTTGAGCCGGCACGGATAATTGTGAGCGTAACTTTGGTTCCCTTTTGCCCGCGAATCATTTTTACAGCTTCATCAACGGCCGTATTCAAAGTTGAAGTACCATCGATGGCAGCAACAATATCGCCAGTCTTTAATCCTGCGCGCTCAGCTGGGGTGTCTGGAAGTGGTGAGACCACCACGACGTTTCCATCTTTAGCGCCAACTTCTGCACCAATGCCCGAAAAAGAACCAGCTAGCTGATCTTGAAACTCCTTAGCAATATCTGGTGGAAAATACACTGAGTATGGATCGCCAAGTGATGCGACAAGTCCACCGACGGCGCCGTAATATAATTGTACGTCATCAACCGGGCGCTTAACGGATTTATTTTGAATCTTTTGCCAGACATCCCAAAATTGTTGAAAATCAACTTTACTTGGCAAGGTGCGGCCAATCGTATTTTTATTTTCAACAACGCCGGTACTCGTTGCCGTATCGGTCTGCACATCCTGTGCGCTTGCAGTGCGTGGCGCATGGTTACCCAATAAAACACCGGCACCAAAAGCAACCACCAATAAAAACGCAAAAACGTAGCGATGCAACTGGACGCGTGATTGTTCAAAGGACGAGTTCATAGTTTATTCTCTTATGATAGCAGCTCCAAGGGAGCGAAGTCTAGCATCAATTGATTCGTAGCCGCGATCAACTTGTTCGATGTTACCAATAATGGTTTCGCCGCGCGCTGCAAGCCCTGCCAAAACCATGGCAATGCCCGCGCGAATATCTGGACTGTCGAGTTTGCGGCCAGACAGTGCGGTTGGACCTTCAACGATGGCGCGATGTGGGTCACACAAAATAATATTTGCGCCCATACGATTAAGTAAGTCAGTGTAGAACATGCGGCCTTCAAAAATTGTTTCGTGAACCAATGAGGTGCCGGCAGCCTGCGTTAACAAAACAGTAAATGGTGCTTGTAAATCTGTCACAAAACCCGGATATTCATGGGTCTTAATGTTGATTGCCTTAAGTGTATGCGAATATGGCTGCGTTTCAATCCAATCAGGGCCAACGGTAAATGGCACGCCCATTTCGCGCAAATGATCCAAAATATTTTCGAGATGTTCTGGAATACATTTGGTCACGCGAATATTGGAACGCGTAAGTGCACCCAAAATAACAAAGGTACCAGCTTCGAGACGATCTGGAATCATGGCCACGGTGCCGCCGCTGAGCGCGGTTACGCCTTCGATGGAAATGGTTGGTGTGCCAGCACCCGTAATGCGTGCGCCACAACTATTTAAAAATTCTGCGAGCGCAACAACTTCTGGTTCCATGGCACAATTTTTTAACACCGTTGTTCCTGGAATGCGCGTTGCCGTGATCATGAATGTTTCGGTTGCAACCACGCTAATAAGTGGAAACATGAATTCCATGGCGCGTGGTGTTGGTGCGGTAAAAACAAAACTTTCGTCTGATGATGTAATTTGTGCACCAAAACGTTCGTAGCCCTTAAGGTACAAATCGATTGGGCGGCGACCAATAACGCATCCGCCTGGATAGCCGATTCGCGCGGTTCCGTAGCGAGCAATAAGTGGCCCCACAAACATGATTGATGGGCGAATGGTTTTCGCGAGTTCCGCAGAAATTGTTTGGGTGTTTACGGTGGTTGGGTCAATTACCACGGTGTGCGCTTCAACATTGTGCTGCACACCAGCGCCCAATGACTGCACCAAATGCAACATACGCCGAACATCCTCGATGTTTGGCACGTTGGTTAACGTTACCGGCGCGTCACACATGAGTGAGGCGGCAATGAACTTTAACGCTGCATTTTTAGCGCCAGTTACGGCGATTTCACCCTGAAGCGGCTGTTGTCCTTGAATACGGAATTGTGCCATACTTGTTTATTCTATGTGTACTAGAGTACACTATTGGTATCTTTTTTTCAACTCTGTGATTTCACGAACAGCTCGGCGCGCATTTTTCTGGACCATGTTAGTACTCTACGTAATAACTGCGGCTCTTTTGTTATTATTTGGAAATGGCTATCGCGTGCAAATTCCGGGTTTTAAAATCTTACGAACCGGCAATTTACTCATAACTTTTGTGCCTACACGGAGCAATGTTTTGCTCGATGGCTCGCTCGTTGATACCTCAGCTCCAAGCCGCGTGCGCGCTGTTTTCCCTGGAAACCACACCGTTGCTATTATGGCGCCTGGTTTTTTTCCTTATTCGCAGCCAATAACCGTGCAGCCAATGCGCACTACCTTTGTAAGCGATGTGTATTTACTCGAAAAACATGATGCGGTTTTAGTTTCATCAAGCACCTCCTTTACAGCGCCGGCAGAACTAATTGCACCAACCAGCACCGTGGTTAATGGATCACTTTTGTCCGTCAGTAGCACGCCAGCTGGTGGCACCATAATTACCAACGGAACAAATCCGCTCACTCGTGATTTGGGCATTGGCAGTTGGCGCATTGCCGGCGGTGACGGTCGCTATTTTGCAATTACTCGCCTCGACGCTAGCCAAACACAATTTCGTTTGTGGAGCTCACCAGATTCAATCGCGTTTTCAGTGCCTGGAACTCATTTATTAGATCACTCGTGGAATAATATTAACGCAATCTCAGTTCATTTAGTGTTTACACCGTTCGAGCTTTGGGAAGTAAATCCAAATTCTGGGGCTGCCACACTATTGTCGCGTCTCAGCAAACCAATTATTACTGTTTTACCGGTGCCACAAACCGCGGTGGCGCTTGCGGTGCTTCCCGATGAAATCATTGCGTATCAATTGGCCGACACATTAAACGTACCAATCTCAATTGCACATGCCCCTGAAGGCGCTGAAATTGTATCTGCATCATTAAATACCGCTGGCGGTGTAATTACCTATACAACCAAAAAAGGTGCCGAATACAGCACCTGGACGCAAGTCATTTTGACACGATAATTACAAATTACACTTCTACTTGAGAGTTGTCACCTACCACTAATTTGTGACCGAGTGGCAATGTTTCTTTGGTAGACGTAATGCGTGCATTTTTACCAACGATTGAATCTACAATACGTGTGCCTGCATTAAGCTGTGCATTGTCCATGATAATCGAATGTTCAATTTCAGTATTTTCCACGGTGCAATGATTACCAATTGCGGTGTACGGGCCAATATAGCTTTCGCGGATCGATGAATTTTCCCCGATGACCACAGGCCCACGAATAAGTACGTTGTCCCACACCACCGTGCCTTTGCCGATTTTTACGCGGCCTTGGATACGCACCTTCGGACCGATCATGGCGTCTTTGGTACCATCTGCAAAATGCAATTCATCCATGATGAGCTGGTTGCCTTCAAGTAAATCTTCTGGTTTGCCCGTGTCTTTCCACCAACCAGTAATTTCTTGCCAGCCTACTTTGTAACCTTTTGCAATTAAATACGTATTTGCATCGGAAATTTCGAATTCGCCACGCGCACTTGGTTCGATTGCATTTACCGCGGTAAAAATTGAATCACTGTAAATATAAATACCTGCCTGCGCCAAATCCGTTTGCGGATTCGATGGTTTTTCTTCGATACGAACTAATTTACCATTTTCGATAACTGGCACGCCAAAACGCTGCGGATCTGACACGTGTGCAAATGCCAACATACAATCCAATTGTTCAGTTTGAAATTGTTCAACGAAGCGGCGCAGGCTGCCCAAAATAATGTTGTCGCCGAGGTAAAAAAGAAATGGTTCACCGCGCAAAAAACCTTCGGCATTTTTGATGATGTGCGCCAAACCCTTTGGGCCACCAGTTTGTTCGACGTAAGTGATGTGAACACCCCAACGTGCGCCATCGCCAACATAGCGCTGAATTTCTTGTTCGCCCGGATTGATATTAATGTAGATTTCGCGTACGCCAACTTCCACAATCTTTTCGATTGCGTTAAAAATCATTGGCTTGTTTGCAAGCGGAATGAGATGTTTATTGGTAGTGTACGTGATGGGGCGCAAACGCGTTGCGTGACCACCTGCAGCAATAAGGGCTTTCATAATGCCAAAACCTTACCAGAAAATGATGAAATGTGCAACCCCCCAGTATATGGTCATGATTGGATTTGCAATGTAGGTGAGAATTGGATTACTGACGCGCTCTTCTTGAAAGGCGACGTAGCCAACCCAATCCGCGGTCAAAACGCGGTCTGAAACTGAACGATTTTTTTGGATGCGCGCACGTTTTGCGAGCCACATTTTCCACGTTGATGGCTTGATCCAATACGCATACAATTTATGTTTTTCGGTTTGCCATTTCCCTTTCCACGCAAATGCGTAGGTGCCGATTTCGTACGCAAGTACGGCAGGCGCAATAATAATAAGCGTTGGAATTTTAAGAAACATGAGCAGCACGCCAAAACGATTGCGTTCCATCCAATAAAATTTGGTGATGCTGCGGGCGAATTCGTAAGCGTGATACACCACTGAATCGCGCACCATGACCACGCGATACCCCATGGATTTTAAACGCAGCGACCATTCCATGTCTTCGTGATACAAGAAAAAATCATTGTCCCATGCGCCAAACTGTTTACAAAGTTTAGTTGGAATCATAAATGCCGCGCCAGACGCATACGGAATGTCTTCGATGGGCTGAAATTTGCGTTCGCTGAGTGGTACCTGGTAATCGCGGCAATACCCAAGACCAACAAACTGAATCATGTTGCCACTCGTGTTGATAAGTTCGCGGCGTGGATGCAACATAATGAGCGACTGCGCGATTGCAATTTTTGAATCCGTTTCAAAGGCTTTTACTAATTCAGTAAATGTATGTTCTGATGGATATGCATCGTTGTTCAGGAAAAAAACATAATCGAAACCGTGTTGTTCGGCGTATTCAACACCTTTGTTGTTGCCGCCAGCAAAACCTAAATTAGATTCTTGTGGAAGCAGCGTAACTTTTGGAAGCGACTTTTCCGATTTCGGTAAAACATGCTCGGTTAAATGCGCCATGCTGAGGCCGTGCACGGGATGTGGATTATCCACAATAATAAATTCGAGCGCTTCTTTTGGATACTGCACAGTTTCGAGCGCTTTTACCACGTCATCAATGTATGGCTCGCAGTGAAATGAAAGATAAATTATGGCAATGCGTTTCATAGAGGTGAAGAAAAAATATCGGCGCGCCATTTCCAAAAATAGTTTGCCCAGCTCAGTAAATGCTGGCGCGCTAATTTATTTTTGAGAAGCGGTTTAATAATGCCTGGCAATTTAGCGCTGCCACGGCCGTGATAATGTACCAATGAAATTGATGGCACAAAATAAACCGGCCAGCCAGCTTTCCAAAAACGGCGACACAGATCAGTGTCTTCAAAGTACATCCAAAAACGTTCGTCGAATCCACCAACTTCGTCGTATGCTTCGGCGCGCACAAACTGTGCACTGCCCTGCGCCCAATCAACCGGTTGATCGATTGATCGATCCATGTCCTTCATTAAAAAGTTATCAATTTTTTTAGCAAATTTTGGACGGCGAGAAAGTGGCGAACGACGAATGAGCTGTACGGCGACATCAGGAAATCGATTGACTGAATATTGCACGGTGCCATCGCCATTCAAAAGTTGCGGTGCACACATGCCAATACAAGGATGTGATTCCATGTAATCGTATAAGCGGCGAAGCGTATTTTCTTCGGTGAACAATGTATCGGGATTTAAAATAAAATAATAGCGCGCTTTAATTGCCGTAAGTCCTTTATTCACGCTCGTACCAAAACCTGGATTTGAGCCAGTTTGAATAGTCGTTGCGGTTGGAAATTTCTCGGCGATCCATTCGAGCAAACCATCTTCTGAGTTATTATCAACAACAACCACGGCAACACGCAGGCCCGAGGTGGCAATATCTTTGTAGAGCGACGCCAAACAACTCTCAACGAGTGCGCGCATTTTGTAATTCAGGATAACAACGGAAATGTCGTACATATTATTCAAACCAATGAGCCATTTGGGTGGGTGAAACGGTAGTATGGGCCGCAATAAAGGCGCGTTTTTGCTTCATGCGCGGCATCAGACGGCGTATTTCACGCCAACTTTGCACCACGACGCGCGGATCAACAAAAGTTAAGTACACAACCTTTTTACACTCATACCACGCGGTTGGCAAGATCTCACCCCAAAAACTTACGGGGTGAAAATTTTTAATCAACATGCAAATGTGATTGCGATATGAATAAAAATTTGCCAATTTTGATTTGAATTTTCGATTTTCGCGTGCCGCTTTGTCTGATAAATTTTTTGGGCCCGAGGCTGAACGATCATGATACGCAAATGCATCGAGCACCGTGAACGCAAACCAGCCGGCGAGTTTCAATCGCCACGCCAAATCAACATCTTCTTTATACGAAAAAAAATCTTCATCAAAAATTTCGCCTTCATAGGCAACTTCGCGCAGCGCTTCGGTACGATATAATGGCAGCGCGCCGGAAACGCCAAAAACTTCAAGCGCATCAACATCGTCTTCTTCGTCCCACGTGTGGCCACCATCCATATCAATTACACGATGACTTCGAAATGTTTTAAGCCCAAGCGAATCAATGATTTCTGTTTTTTGTGGAAACGCCCACTTCATGAGCCGGCCCGATGCAGCGCCAACATCTGGGTGCGCATCGCAGAAAAAAACCAATTTTTCCAAAAATGATGCATCGAGACACATATCTTGATTTAAAAGCAAAATATATTCTGCGTCGGTTTTAAGCGCCGCACGAAATAATTCATTGTGACCTGGCGCAAATCCAATATTTTTTACTTTTTGAATCAGCTGCGTTGGCTGCGAAAGTTTTTTTGATTCTTCGCTAATAAGTCCAAAAGTTTTATCCGCTGATCCATTATCCAATACAAATAATTCCCAATCAGTAAATTTTTGCGCGCGAAGTGATTCAAAAAGATACGGAATATATTTCTCGCCGTTCCAGCTGACCAATTGAATATGAACTCGCGGCATATTATGAAATAAATTTAGCGAGAAACATAATCGGCGCCCATGCAATACGAAGCAATATCGCTGCAGCAGCACTATGCCATTTTTCAAAATACTGAATCATGCTTGTTTTAAAATATTTTTGTTTGGTATAACCCGACACGAGCGAAAAACTACGCCCGACAAAATCAGTGCAAACCGCGGCTGGTGTGTACCATACTTGTAACCCCGCGAGCGCAACGGATTTACAATAATCAACTTCTTCAAACCAGATAAAATATCGCTCATCAAGACCACCAATTTTTGCAATCGTCTCGGCGCGAATACAAAAAAATGACCCACGAATTGAATCGACTTGCGCAGCTTTTTCGTAATCAAATTCATGCATCAAATAATCGTGCAACGCATGCGGATAAAAATGTGGCACTTTTAAAGTGATCGCGAGTTGATCAGTAAGTTTTGGAAATTTGCGTACGTGCGGCTGAATGGCGCCATCGGGCGTTTGCAATTTACAGCCCGCAACTGCGGCTTGCGGATTTGCATCCATCCACGCGAGCATGTTGGTAAGTGTGTCCGCGTGCAATCGCATATCAGGATTCAGCAGCAACACATAGCGCCCTTTTGCTTGCTTAATACCAATATTATTACCACCTGCAAAACCTAGATTTTTTTCGTTTTGAATTAAATGAATCGTGCAGTGTGCATCATTCAGATCCGGAAATTCGCGCGCGATCATTTCAAGTGCGCCATCACCTGAGGCGTTATCAATAATAAAATGTTCAATATCCAAACCTTGGCGCGCCGTGCGTAAAGATTCCAAAAGATCTTTTAAGTAACTTGCACTTTTATAGCCGACGGTGATTATCGAAAGATCAATTTGCGCCATATAAATATTCATGAAGCGCAACGCGCCAACTGCGAGCCTGCGGACGTTTCGTGTTGATGAGCGGCGACACACGTGGACGTTTTGCGGGGCGTGGAAATGCATCGGGTGTTACCGCGTGCGCGATGATTGGCGATTTTAATTCTTCAAAAACTGCTTTACCAAATTCGTACCACGTGCACGTTTCTGAATTTGCTAAATGATAAATTCCCGGCGCTGCCGCATCAGTAATTAACGAAAAAGTTGCCGCGGCTGCATCCGGCGCATAGGCTGGTGTGCCGCGTTCGCTATCAACTAAATTAATTTCTGGTTTTTCAAAAGCCAAGCCTTTCATGATATCAACAAAACTTTTTTTGCCCGCGGCTGATGATGCGGGCGCACCAAATAAACGCGAAATTCGAATCAAATAAAAATTTCCTCCAACTTTTTGTACGCGTGTTTCGCCGTGCAATTTACTGCGGCCATACGCGTTAATTGGATTTGGAATTGCATCTTCGGCATAGCCTGCTTCTTGCTCGCCATCAAAAACAAAATCAGTTGAGTAATGAACAAATGTTGCGCCAAGACTGTGCGCCAAATGCGCCAAGCGCTCTGGAATTTCTGCATTTAATAATTCAGCAATTGCAAAACCCTCGGGTGTTTCTGCTTCGTCAACTGCGTTGTAACCGATTGCGTTAATAATTACGGCTGGATCATATGCAGCAATAACTTCATCTGATTCTGGCGCTGCAACATCGAGCTGATCGCGGTCGAGCCCTACCATTTCATGGCCCAGGCGCGCGCCCTCTTTTAATAATTCTTGCCCCAACATTCCCGCGGCGCCTACAACAACAATTTTCATATTAGTTTGCAATTTTTGAGCGATGCTCTGCAACATACACATCGTAATCCATACAATAATCACTCAAGTCTGCTTTGTAATTGGTTGATGAAAATGCAAGCAGCACCGATTCTGCTGTTAAATTTTCAAATCCATGCCAGACAAAATTTGGCACATAAATTGCATCACCTTCTTTCATTTCGATCATCTCCTTGCCCTGCCCTTTATCAATAACCGCGGTCATGGTACCAGCTGCACACACAAAAACTTCTTGTTCTTCATAGTGGCAGTGCTGACCCGTTGGAATACCAGGGCTCTGCGTTACCCAATACACACGCTTTACTTCAAATGGAACATTATCTTTTAATTCAAATGGAGTAAGGTGATATACCTTATTTGTCCAAACTTTAACAGGCCAAAATTTAAACATATTATGTTTTAATATGAGAATTAATATCGCCGCGCGTTTTTAAACGATCAATCCACGCTGCATTATCCGCATACCACTGAATTTTTTCGCGCAGGCCGCGTTCAAATTCTTCACGGCCGTACAGCGGCGCCCATCCAAGTGCCTTAATTTTGCTCGCATCAATTGCGTAGCGGCGATCATGGCCTGGGCGATCTTGCACCGTGACCGTTAAATCCGCTGGCTTGCCCAAAATTTCGAGCAAAATTTTCACCACGTCCAAATTGGAACGTTCGTTGTCAACACCAATATTATAAACTTCGCCTGGCACGCCTTTGTTCAAAAGCAAATCAATCGCACGGCAATGATCAATCACATGAATCCAATCGCGCACATATAATCCGTCGCCATAAATTGGAATGTGCTGGTCCGCAAGCGCTTTGGAAATTGCTTGTGGAATAAATTTTTCCGGAAACTGATATGGGCCGTAATTATTTGAGCAGTGCGTCACAATAATTGGCGTTCCAAATGTTTTGAAGTACGAACGGCAAATCAAATCACCGCCAGCCTTACATGCCGCGTATGGCATGTTTGGGGCAAACGCTGTTTCCTCGTGGAACAAGCGATCTTCTTCTAATTCCAGCGCACCAAAAACTTCGTCGGTCGAAATCTGAATATATAATGGAATATTAAATTTCTTGGTCGCCTCGCACAAAACTTGCGGGCCCATGACATTCGCGAACACAAAATCACGAAGGCCACCGTGAATGGAGCGGTCCACATGGGTTTCCGCTGCAAAATTCACAATCTGATCTGGGCGATATTCCTGAATAATCGCGTCGATCGCCTCCTGGTCTGCAATGTCGGCTTTGATAAAAATATGCCGGTCTGCCGGCAAATCGCTCACATTATCCAAATTTCCCGCGTAAGTGAGCTTGTCTACATTAATAATTCTGACATCAGGATGCGCCCCGAGCATGTATCGGACAAAATTTGACCCGATAAAGCCCGCGCCGCCGCCAACAAGGATGGTTCGCATAGTGAATCTAGTCTACCAGCATCCGCTCGTCTTTTCAAGTTTTATTCAATAAATAATTTTCCGCCTAAAATTCTTGAAATCAGTGATTCAGCAGGGGTCACGCGGCTGATAAGTCGAATTCCAGCATCCTCCTTAGCATATCTTTCACCCCAACGGAAATTGAGTCTATCATTCCCAATACTCCAATAAGCGCATAACGTGAGTGAATTCGTTAAATTAGGTATTTTTGCAAACCGAAGTCGCCCGGCAAAATCTAATACCTCTCCCCCCTTCTCAGTCCAAAACATTTGCGCAAAAACCCATTCGATTGGTGTTATCTCGTCCGTGACAATATTCATTCGCCGACGGCTTTCAGAAATGGATTGCTGTTTAATCCAATCAGCTTGTTCATCAACTGTTTTATTGCGTGATGCCAGCGGAGTCATCGCTGAAGGAGAAAAAACAGCAAAATACGAATCCTTAGGAATCTCTCCAAGAAGAGATTCCTGCGCAACTTCATTTACAAAAGCCCATGCAGCAGTCTGCTCCGCTTGTCGCACCTTTTGATGCGCATCTCTGAAAAAAGGCCTCAACTTTTCGAGTACGTCTGAAAAATGGGCCTCTATTATATCTCTCCCTGGCATCGGAAAAATAATATTCCCCTGCTGACGCATCTGATCCATCCACGCCAATTGATCGGGTGTAAAACGAGGTAAATCAGCCTCAAATGCATTAATTGCCGCTGCCCACTTATTTGCATGATATATTGATATTGCCTCCTTAAAAACATGGTGTAGATTAGCCTGAATCGTGCCGCTTTTTTCGATTGCAATAATGTCTTCACGTGAACGCACTGAATCAGGCATTTTTTCGATTGGTTTTATTTCAGAGGCCCGCGGCACACGTTCGAGGACGAGACGGACGGCCAAGTAAGCATTCGCAAGGCCGCGCGAGCTGCGGCCGACGCCGGAAGGACCGCCACGGCCGCGGTTACCACCGTTGAGGCCGTAGACATCGCCGCCCTCGACCCAATAATCGTTAAACCACGTCCAAAGGTTACTCTTACCAAAGTTTTTACCAACACCGTTAAGGCGGGCGTATTCATCTTGGGCAATAAGACGGAAATTATGGACCGCTGGATCTAGCCCAAGCTTTTGGAGGAGCGCTATGTGTTGTGGTGTCTTTTGTTTTTTCGTTTGGTCACCACCAACCCAGAGCGCAGTATCTACCGCTTCTCGGGAAATGTTTACGGCACCTGCGGCAAGTTTGTTGTCAGATTGTTTTATACCAAGTTCTTGTAAGAGCGGTGACGGTGTTGTTTTTAATTTGTCATTTGTATCCCAATCTTGTTCTTGCCAATTTTCCATCCAGAGAACCGCAGAGCGTTCCCAGTGAGGAATACCAGAAAAAGGATGATCTTTATCTAAGTTCTTAATAATTTTTCCAGTTGCAAGTGCTTTGAGATACCCTGTATAGCCTTGTGCAACCTCACACGGAACTGGAATGTTTGGCACACGCTGTTTCCACTCTGCAACAAACTGAGCTATTTCTGCTTTAGATTTTTTGTCATCTAAATTTGCGACATCAAATTTATCTGGTCTGGATTGGTCGAAGATACGTTCTAACATCTTTTGCGCCTCTGGACTTCCTTGAATTTCTACGCGTTCGAGACCTAAACGCTCCGCTTCCTGGACATTCAAATATAAAAACTGTTCTAACGAAACTTCGGGAATAACTTCCACGGGCAATTCTTTCACCACTTCAACACTCAGCGCTCGTTGTTGTGATACAATTTCTTTTTTAAATTTATTGAGCGCATCATAAAACGCCTTAAGCGGAAAATCCGGATCAGAAAAAATGGTTTTCTTATTCAAGATGCCAAATCTAATTGCTAGGTCGGCGGCAGGAGCATTGGATGTTGTTGTCGCCTCAAGCTTATCAAGCCAATCCATGATTTTTCCTCGTAGCACGCTAATTTCATCAATTTTGCTGCGCGAAATATCTGGGGCAGCACCAGAAGACATCGCGAGCCGCTGCCGGCTTTCTGCAACAGCGTTGATCAAATCATCATCCACAATCAAACGAAGTTCGTTGATGCGACCGATTAGATGTTCTGGATTAAAAGTGAGAACGCTTTCAAGACGTGCTGCCGTGGCACGAAGATTCACCAGGTGTGATTCGTCATTATGTGTGCCTCCTTGATCTGCGTCTCGTGCCAATTCTTCAAAACGATGGATGCATATTCTTGCTGCCATTTGTTTTTGAGCATCTGATTCTGGTGAAGAAATCGCGGTTTCAACAAGCTCTGCGACACGTAATAACTCTGTAATATATCGAATACGGTGTTCAATAAGTGCTCGCGCGTTTGGATCCCAATTTTCCTGAAAATAAGCGCTAAAAAATCCGCGACACCTTGTACGATTTCAGATTGTTGATTGTCTTTTATTTGTGCGTGGATTTGCTCTTCTGCAGAACTTCGTGCGGCCAGCTCTTTACGCTTTTTTATATTCCAAAGATGCAAGGCCGCTTCTTCTTCA
>CAITMK010000010.1 GCA_903893485.1 Candidatus Magasanikiibacteriota bacterium | reverse complement strand
TGAATATACGATTGTAAACGCGCTAACGGTGCTGTGCAGCCCAACGGTAATTAATAGCGGCAAAGTAATGGATAAATTATAAGCCAGTGTGCCAATCACAGCGAGCATGGTAAAACTAATCCACAAAATTGGATTCGCTATCACGTATCGCAAACCTTCACGAATTTCGTTGGGCGCGCGCTTGCGTGGAGGCAGACGATATAATTCTTGCGGTCGCATCATCCACAGACAAGCTAAAACAAATAAATACGTCGCCGCATCAATAGAAAAACACCAGCCATAACCAAGAAGTACAATTAACAATCCCGCTAGCGCCGGACCAAATAGTCGCGAAATATTTACAATCATTGAATAAAGTACCACAGCGTTCGGGATATCTGATTCGGGAACCATCTCGGACACAAATGAGCGGCGCAGCGGATTATCAAATGCGAGCACAATGCCACCAACAGCAGCAATTATATACAGCCAAATAATTGATGTGTGAGGCATAAAAGCCAAAATCGCGAGTGCAATCGACTGTAGCATTTCCAAAATTTGTGTGAGCAATAACGCTCGTCGCTTGTTAGATCGATCAGCAATCGCACCACCCCACGCAGAGAGAAAAAGTGTTGGCCCATATTGGCAGGCTGCGACAATGCCGACTGCCAGCCCACTATGGGTGAGTTTAAGAATAAAAAGCGTGATTGCAACATTCGTCAACCAATTTCCCGTATTAGAAATAAGCTGCCCAATAAAAAATAACCGAAAATTTCGGTTACGAAGAGATAAAAAAGTTCTTTTAAGCGACCACGACATGGATAAAGTATAGCCTGTTCAGGCTTTTTATTCAATAATGGCTATGTCAAACCGATGCTAACTATCAATAATTTTGATATACTACTACCGAACCTAAAAATAAACTCTATGAATTTCGATATTCCACCATCATTAGATAAAACAGCGGAGAAAATTTTAACAAAGCAAGAAATTCTTGCAAAGTTTAGGGAGTTTATACCCGGTGATTTTCGTGAAACCCAATTGCTTGAAGACGAGAGTGGTATTTACTCGTTTAATGTCGAAATTGACGGAGAAAATCCAGTAGTCTATTATGATGCAGATGGAATGCCAGAGAATGAGCATACTGTCGCAAATTTGATAAATAACGTTTGGGTGAATGTAAAATAATCCTATATACATATTCCCGTATTAAGCGCATAGTACGGTCATATGAAAAAGCAACTTCAAGTCGCGGCACTCTTTGGCGCTTTACTCGCACTCGGCGGCGCCGGATGTGCAGCTACCACAACCGTAGCTCAGCCAGCGCCATTTAGCCCCTTAAACGCAACGTATACCTTTGAGAACACAAAAGTTTCTCTCGCAGATGGACAGTCAGCCGACGGAACGACTAAGATTTTTGGTCAACCTGTTGTTGGCGATTTAAATGGCGACGGCATTCCAGACGCAGCGGTTATTATTACTCAAAATCCGGGTGGTAGTGGCACATTTTATTACGTTGCTTCAGCTATTAACGCAGCAGGAGTCGCCAGCGGAACCAACGCAATTTTAATCGGCGATCGAATTGCGCCACAAAACATCACCATTGCTAATGGCCAGATCATTGCAAATTATGCTGATCGCAAGCCAACCGAACCCATGACCACCGCGCCATCAATTGGTTCCAGCATGTACTTGAAGTTAAGCGGCCTAGCACTTACAAAAATTACCAGCACCACAATCCCATACGTGGTATCAAGTGGCGATGCTTTAAAATATTGTAACGGCGCTGACATGGACAGTGTGGGTTATAAAAAAACACTTACCGTTGAAATGACCACAAGTACCGCGCTTGTAAATCCAACTCTAGCGCAACTTGCAAATGCAACGATTGCAGCAGCAACCACGGGCATGTGTCACACCGCGCTCACTGCGCTTCCCGTTACCGTTAGCAAAGGCGTCGTATATATCCCACCGGTAGACGCATGGGCAGGCGTTTCGATCACCATGTGCAGCTGTCAGCCACTTGTTGAGACAAATTTACTCCGTATTCCTGGTATTACGCGTGTTGAATGGAATGCCTCGGACATGATTCACGTTGATTCACCACTTTCTGGCGCCACCATCAAAAGCCCACTCACCATTGCAGGTGAAGCGCGCGGTACCTGGTTTTTTGAAGCAAGTTTTCCTATCACACTCACTGATTGGGATGGAAAAATCATCGCGCAAGGAACCGCAAAGGCGGGAAGTGATTGGATGACAAAAGAATTTGTGCCATTTACTGCAACGCTGACATTCACTCCAAATGCAAAAGCGCCAAGTAATACGGGAGCGCTTATTTTAAAAAAGGATAATCCATCAGGTATTCCCGCAAATGATGATTCAATCCAAATCCCTGTAGTGATTGGAAAATAAATCTGGTAAAATAGTTGGGCTATGCATGGTAATGAAAAAGTTGGAATTACTGCTATTGGGTGTGCGCTACGCCGGGCTGATACTGATATTCAATACGCCCCCGAGATTTTCAAAGCCCTAACCGCCTCGGCGGTATCGCCAGATGAGCTCGCAATAGCGCGTGACATTATTCCACCACACCTCACCCCAATTTTTGAAGCGCGACACAAGCTTATTGATGCCGCGCTCAAAAGTTCGGGCATTACGCAGGTTTTAGATTTAGCCGCTGGGCTAACGCCGCGTGGACTTGCTATGACAAAAGATTCCGCGATAATTTATGTTGAAACTGATCTGCCGGGAATTGTTGAGCAGAAACGTGAAATCGTAAAACAAATAACGAAAAAAGAAGGGGCCGCACACAGCGGCTTGTATATTGAAGTGGCGAGCGCCATGGAATTAGCCGAGCTCGAACGCGCCACTCGGCATTTTGGTCCAGGCCCAATCGCCATCGTGCATGAAGGGTTATTTCGGTATTTGACACACACCGAAAAAACGGTGGTGATAAATAATATTTGTGCGCTACTTAAAAAATATGGCGGGCTCTGGATGACCTCTGACGTGCCGACCATGCAAAATGCGTATCAGCGCGGAGATACGAAAGTAGGTGCAGTAACCGGTATGAATATTGATAGTAACTTATTTGCAACTGTTACCGACGCCCGCGATTTTTACGAGCGGTTTGGTTTCACCACGCAAGATTTTCCTCACAAAAGTATTCAGGCAAAACTTGTGTCGCCGGAGCGACTTGGACTATCTCAAGAAGTCGTCAGTGGCGTACTTGATGAGCTCTGCGTATTTGTAATGAAACCGATCTAAATAAATTTGTATGCAAATTAAAGAATTAGGCCACGTTGTTTTATATGTCACCAATTTAGATCGCGCAGTACATTTTTATCGCGATATTTTGGGATTCACCGCAATTGCCGTCAAACCAGGCGTTGCCGCATTTTCAAGTGGCCGCACGCATCACGAACTTTTGCTTATTGAAATTGGTGGCGCTCCACGCACAGATCACGAACCACAGCCCGGTTTATATCACATCGGTTTTAAAATTGGTGATTCAACCGAAGAGCTGCGTACCGTTTATAAAGAACTGCTTGCGCAAAATGTTTCAATCATAGGTGCAACGGATCATGGCGTTACCCATAGTTTATATATATTGGACCCTGACGGTAATGAATTGGAGTTATACGCAGATGTTTCCGATGACTGGAAAACAAATCCTGCCGCAATCATGTCACAGCCGCGTGCGCTGCGTCTCTAGTCTAAACCCTTGATTTTTATTACTGTTCGTGATAGTGTGTTTTCACACTTTGGCACGGAGGAACCATGACACTGCATCCAGTGCCACTGAACTGGCAGGCCCTCGAGGCCATTCGGGCAGGAAACAAGACACTTGAAGTTCGCGTTGGTGATGATTTTGCAAAACTCATCAAGGCGGGCGACGAGATCAAATTTTTTTCAGTTAAATCGGAACTTCGGGTACGTGTGCAAGCCGTGCGCAACTACCGAGATTTTGATGACATGCTCATGACTGAACCCGAATCATCAATCGCGCCGGGACGCAAGGAGGGCGAACTTGTCGATTTGCTGCGAAGGATTTATCCAGAAAATCGCGAAAGGCTTGGTGTCTACGTCTTCGAAATCGAGCTGGTGAAATAATCCTGCACGGCAAGGGCCACACAACCGCAATACCCGCGGTCGTGTGGCATTTTTTTATTAACTTTTAGTTGAGTTCGTCATGTAGACAAAATGAAAATAAATTGGTATAGTGTGCCACACTATGGATCACGCAGCGCTCACCGCTTTGGCCGCAAAAAATTTATCGGATATTATCAAAGACGCAATTTGCTTGCAGCCGACTGAGCACGCCTATGTTATTTTTGATACCGAAGCGCCGCTGACACAAATTTTACTTGATGGGTACCGTGCCGCACTTCCGGAAGGCACTTTTATTGATTTTAGCACCACCACGCCAGATAAGATTTTAGAACTTTTTAATGCGTGTAAGCCCGGCGACTTGGTTGTATTGCTTCAGTCAACCAATTTTCGTCTTAATGAATTTCGTGTGCGCATCGAATTATTTCAGCGCGGCCTTAAAACAATCGAGCACATGCATTTATATCGCATGAGCGAAGATCAATTTGAAACATATATTAATACGTTGGCCTACGACCCGAGCTATTACAGCCCGCTCGGCCACGCTCTTAAAAAAATTATTGAGCCAGCCAAAGAAATTATCGTGCGCTGCAAGGGAACAACACTCACGTATGCAACGCCCATGGAAATGGTGAAATTAAATTGCGGCGACTATCGTGAAATGAAAAACGTTGGCGGAACGTTTCCAATTGGCGAAGTTTTTACCGAGGCAGCTGATCTCACCAAAGTTAATGGCGATGCCATGGTTTTTTCGTACGCAAACGAAGAGCACATGGTGCAAATCGTTGAACCATTTCCGGTTCATATCGAGCAGGGTGTGCTAACCGCGCCAGAGGCGCCAGCCGAATTTCAACGCATTTTGGATTTAATCCGCGAAGATGAAGCCGTGATAGTTCGTGAATTTGGGTTGGGTTTAAATCCAGCCGTTGGCAAACACGCACTCATCAACGACATTACCGCATTTGAACGCCAAAAAGGCATGCACGTGTCGCTTGGCGCCAAACATACCGTATACGCCAAGCCAGGCCTTAATCGCAAAAAGGGCCGCTACCACATTGATATTTTCATTGACATTGAATCCATCGAAGCCGACGGAAAAGTTTTTTATAAAGACGGAGATTTTATTATTGACAAAAACGCCTAAAACAATTGCGATTCGGGCAGGAGGTGCCTCATGAGTGACAATTTGTTCGATTTGGTCCCTCCGCAGTGGGGGATTAGAAAGCTGAGCGACCGGGAATACGTGTACTGTGGATCGGACTTCATGTTCCATGTGTCCGAATACTGGAATCGCGTTGCACCACGAAGCTTGAACTGGTCACGTGCATATCGCGCGTACCACCGATCAACCTTGGCCCAGGGTAAAACCACAATTCCAATTACGCGTGACAATTTGTACGTCCAGGCAAACCGTGAGCTGATCTGCTACCTGGCTGATCACTTGGCGTACGGGATTGCGGAACCTTTCACTAAGGTTCTGGTTACAGAAATTGCGGGCTCACTGGTTCAGGTAAAGCCGGCGACGGATCACACCCACAATCCGTTTCATGATCTGTGGCTCGATGCGAATTCTCCGGTGATCGTTGGTAACGCGTGGGAGTTCAAATTTCTACGCGAAAACCGACGGTTTCATTCGTTCTGGATTAACTTGCGACCGTACGAAGGTATTGATCCAAAGCAATTCCTGCGCGATCTGCGCAGCATTCCCGCCGATGTCGACTTGATTCCACCTGAGTGGGGTTTGCGACAACTTTCCGAGCGCGAAATTCGCCGCTGCGGGGAACGCTTCATTCAATCGTTGCATTGGTATTGGCACGACCGGCGCCCAGGCCGCAAGATTTGGGATACCGTGGACATGCTCTGGCGCAATGCCCCACGGTGGGACTATCGACCAGACGTCCCACAGCTACGCAGCGGGGCAAAGTATTTCAACGAGTTGGTGACCTACGCACTGTATCTGCCCAATTACTCGGAGCTTGGACTTTCAGCGCCGTTCATGTGGGCAAAGGCAGAGGCGTTCGGTGGCGACCTCATGTGCATGAGGCTTACAGACGGCACACGAGTGTCGGTAGGCGTTCGCACACCGCAACTCGTGACGCGCTATGAGTACCTGTTTCTGCGAAATCATCCGCGATTGCGAGAGTTTTGGATAGGCTTGTCGCCCGACTCTGGCGTCCAGCCCGACCAGTACCTAGCAGATTTCGTCAATTTCCCCCTTGAGCTGTAAGCTCCCCGGACGCGTTTCGCCGGGTTTGGGGGATTTTTTATATCAGGGGGTTGCAATTTTAGGAGTTTCGTGGTATGGTGGTCCTCTTGATCACTTAAACTCACCTATGGGAAATTTTGGTAAACCACGCGGCGACTTTGGCTCAAAGCCATACCGTAAGCCTTTTGGCTTCGGCGGCGGCGCGGGCGCACGTAATGGCGGCGGCAACGGCGGCTCAGACCGTCCAATGCACAAGGCAACTTGTAGCAAATGTAAGAGCGAATGCTCACTTCCGTTTCGTCCAAACGGCACAAAGCCAGTATTCTGCAGCAACTGTTTTGAACGCGAAGACAAGGCTCCACGCTTTGGCGATCGTGCTCCAGAACGTCGCAGTTTTGGCGACCGTGGTAATGACCGCGGCGGTTCAGACTACGCTCCAGCACGCTCATTTGCTCCAGCAGCAGCACCAGCTAGCATGCCAAGCAATGTAGCAACAAAAGAAAGCGTAGAAGCGCTCAAAAAGCAGCTCGACGTGATCTACTCAAAATTGGAATACATCGTAAAATTGGTTTCACCAGTTGTTACCGTTGAACCAGTTGTAGAAGAGGAAGAAAAGCCAAAAGCAAAAAAGGCTAAAGTTGCAAAAAAATAATTGCACAAAAAAATTGACCGCACGAGCAAGTTCTGCTCGTGCGGTTTTTTTGTTGCCTCCTATGCGGCGAGTTTGAGTTCGCGCAAAAAATGATCAGGCTGCGCAGGCATGCGGCCAAGTTTTCCGCTCCACCACAAATCCAATGTTTGCGCGTGAGAGTTGAAGCAGAGTGGGGGCATAGTTTTACGGTCAAAGACGCCCACCTCGATCGCGTCGTCGCCGGCCCGAAGTTCTTCGGGATTCAGCGCGCGAGCCAAATAGATCATCGTGAATCGATTATAGTCGGGATTTGGCACACCTTCATACAACAGTCGCATGAGGCAAACTCGCAAATTCGATTCTTCTTCAGTCTCACGAATCGCCGCAAGTCGAGGCGATTCCTTGCGATTGACCCAGCCGACTGGCAAGCACCACAGTCCGCCGAACGGATCATCCGCCTTCAGTTCACGCCGAATCGCAACCACGCGGTTCTTGGGAAACGGAATAAGCGTTGCGGCACTTGCCCATGGCCCATCCCACTCGATGTGTTTGCAGTGCGGTGCTCGCGCACAGCGCAGACGGTCAATCAGCTTGTCATAAATCAACTTCACGCCACAAAACTTGCACAGAATTTCTTGTGCTTCGCTCATTGCACCCTCCAAAAGTGAGCTGAAATCGTATCAAAATACGCGTCGCGTGTCAATCTATTTAATTTCTAAAATTTTCATTTCCAAAACGCGGTCCGGTAAATTGATTTTTACCTCATCGCCAACGCGCGCGCCCAAAAGCGCCGCGCCAATAGGTGATGTGTGCGATATAATGCCTGCGGTTGGATTAGTTTCGGCAGAACCTAAAATGGTGTAGGTGCGCTCAGCAAGTCCACCGACCAAAACAGTCACGGTATGCCCGATGGAAACATCACTAATATTTCCATTTTTAATTATTTGAGCATGTGACAACTGATATTCTAGCTTTTCAATATTAAAATTAATGCCGCGAAGCTTGCCCTTGGCAGCCTGATATTCGGCGTTTTCAGAGAAATCACCATTTTGTGCCAAACGATGAACCTCGTTGGCAACCGCAGGGCGGCCGGCATAAAGGCCAGCCAACTTTTTGGTAAGCGAATCAAATTTATCCTGCGTCATCAGCGGATCTGTTTCGACTTCGCTAAATTGTGGCGGTTTGCGGTGGGGAAGTTGCATGCTGCATATCTTAGCACAATGTGCTAAACTTGTAACATCTATGATTGCACCTTCAAATATCAATTTTCAGGATCTCCGATACATTGTATTCCGTAATCTTTTTTCATTTTCAAACGGCGTCATTTTTACGGTGGTGATTTTGCTTTTTGTTTTTGGCAATCATCAGGCCGGTTTATTTTTGGGAATCATTTCGGTGGTAAATATTGCCGCGGGTTTATTTCAAGATATTCGTGCATGGATTGCGCTTGCTAAACTACAACTGTTAACAGCGCCACGCGTGATACGATTGAGCACTGATGGCACTGAAGAAATTGTTCTAACTGAAGAAATTAAAAAGGGCGATCACATTAAATTGAAAATCGGCGATCAAATTCCTTGTGATAGTATTTTGCTCGAATCAATTGGCTTAGAAATTAACGAAGGGCTCATTACCGGTGAATCGAATTCAATTCCACAAAAAAATAATGATCATTTACTGGCCGGCAGTATCGTTACCTCTGGTTCTGGAATTATTGAAGTTGTCCGCATTTTTAAAGAAAGCCGCATTGCACAAATGACCGAGGGTATTCGCAAGTACACGGTTAATGTCAGCTCAATTCAAGGATCTGTTAACACGGTGATTAAATACACTGGATATTCGCTCGTGGCAATTATCGCCTTCGTGATCATTCGTAGCGCAATTGTTGGCCAACCAATCGTAGATGTGGTGTTAAACATTGGTACGCTCGCAAGCATTATCATTCCACAAGGATTGGTTTTTGCGGTGACTTTATTTTTTGCCTACGGTGCCGCAAATTTATTTAAAAAACATGTATTACTACAAGAGGTTAATGCTACGGAAAAATTAGGGCGCATCAAAAATTTGTGCATGGATAAAACGGGAACACTTACACAAAACACTTTGTCCGTTGAGTCAATTGTGGTGGCGCCAGGGATTTCGAAAGAAGAAGCCGGGCAGTTAGCCGCGGCCTATGCACAAGGATCGCAAGATAGCTCACAAATAATTTCTGCCATCAAAGATTTTTTGGGCGAAGAGCATCAAGGAAACTACGGTGACATACTGCCATTTTCTCCGTGGCGTGGCTATGGCGCCGTACACGTGTCCAGTGTTCCCAAAGAATCGGTGGTCTTGGCAGGTTCGTCAGATATTTTCATGCCACAGATTTCAAGCGAAACTGAAAAAGAATGGTTAAAAAATTTAGTTACGCAGCACGCTGCCGAAGGAAAACACATGCTTTGCATTGTACAAACCTTAGGTGCGGCACTACCGCAAAAATTATCAGGCGTCCCACTATCTGTGGTTGCGGTTTTTGTGTTTCACAATAATTTGCGCGAGGGTATCCAAGATACGATTAATTTTTTCCAATTGCGCGGCGTGCGCATTCATATTATTACCGGTGATAGTCCTGAAACCGCACACGCGGTGGTGCGAGCCGCAGGAATTAATAATCCGGATGCCATAATCACGGGAAAGGAAATTGAATCATGGGACGCGGCAGATTATGTCGAGAACGTAAAAAAGTACACGGTTTTTGCACGTATTGTCCCAGAGCAAAAAGAAAAAATTGTCGAAGCCTTTAAAGTAGATGGTTTCACTGCCATGGTGGGTGATGGTGCAAATGATGCGTTGGCGATTAAAAAAGCCGATCTTGGTATCGCCATGTTTGACGGCGCACCAGCGACACGTGAATTAGCGGCGGTGGTATTAACCAATAATAGCTTCTCGGCAATGCCGGGCGGTGTTGCACTTGCCGATAGTATTATTCACAACATCGAAATTTTTGCGAGTATGTTCTTTAACCAAACAATGCTTGCATTTTTATTTTTTGTGGTCGTAAGTGCATTTGGCTATAGTTATCCGTTAACTCCGTTCAATGTTACCGTAATCAACTACGGTGCGATTGGATTGCCCGGTCTATTAATTTCTTATTGGACAATTTTCCCAACTGAAAAAGCGCAGCCAGCCAGCGATCAATCGTTCTTAAAACGTGTTTTGCCATTTGCGGCCGCATCAGCAGTTATTCAAGCGCTCGGTATTGCAATCGTTTTTTTACTCACACCGGAGTCAATGCGCACCGCACATTCGAATATGCCAGTACTTATCGCATTCATTGCCCTTGGGTTTACCTACTTTGTGTGCGCACCGCAGGTGTACCACGAAGCAGGCGCGGCAGTTAAAAAATATCAGTTTTATATTTGCGCAATTGCAGAAATTATTTTACTCTATGCATTGTACCGAATTCCATTTCTTAGCACGTTCTTTAATATTTCACATGTATTACTTTCCGCAACAACGGCCGCAGAGATTGGCGCGGTCATACTGGTATTCTGTTTTGCGCAGTATTTGCTTATGAAAGACTTTTTCATTCCCGCAAGCGCACCAAATAACCCAATACAATCGTAATAACACTATATGAATATGAAATTTGCAAAAAAGATTCTATCGATTCTCGTGGTCACGTCGACTTTTTTATTAAACGCACCGCATGCATTTGCAGCGGTTCCAAGTGTTTTAACACTCAGTGCCGTAGCAGGGGATGCGGTACATTTACAAATTACGGGCACGCCAAGTAGTAATGTGCAGCTTTCATTTTTGGCGCAAGGCGCTTCAAATCTCACCACCATTTCATTTGGCACCACGGATACAAATGGTAATTTTTCAACAACCATAAGTAGTGGCGGTTACGGAATTCCACAAGGATCACCCGTGTATATTACAATTGGTGGCACCCAATCCACCACCGCGCTTTGGCCAAACTACACAAGCGTACTTACGCTTTCACAAACAAACGTGCAACTCGCCATCGGACAAAATACTGCAATTTCAGGATCAAGCGCACTTGTCTTAGCATCAAACAGCGCACCATCGGTTGTGGCAACTGCAATTAATGGTAGCCAGATTACCGTAACGGGTTTAGCAAATGGAACCGGAACCGTAACGGTCTGTGGTGTAAATTTAGGCTGCGGCTCAATCGTGGCGACCATTGGTGGTACCGGACAAACGCAAATTACGTTTAGCGAAAATAATTTTTCAATTAATGCACTTGCAACCAAAAATGTTTCAATTTTTGGTGGCTCAGTAAATGGATATACCATAAAATCAAATTCCAACAGCACGTCCGTTCAAGCAAATGTTTCAGGCACAAGCAATATCCTATCAATTTTTGGCAATACCGCATCAGGCAGCGCTACAATTACCGTTTGCTCTGTTGAAAACTCCAGCAATTGTGCGAGTTTGATTGTCACCGTCATTGGTTCGACATCATCAATGCTGAGCTTTAGTCAAAATAATTTAAATTTAATTCCAGGGCTTAGTCAATCGGTTTACGTAAGTGGTGGTCCTGATTCTAATTATTTTGTATCATCGAATTCAAATTCTGGCGTCGCACTTGCCACCGCATCAGGTAATACAATTAGTGTTACGGGTGGCAGTAATGCCGGTACAACCGCCATTACGGTGTGTTCAGCGTCAGTAAATGCAACCTGCGGTACTCTTTCAGTTTCACTAACCTTAAATCAAAATACTGCCTCGGTTAATACCATTACATTTAGTCAAAATGTTGTTACCGTTAGCCAGGGTAATACCACAAATGTAACCGTGAGTGGCGGAAATGGCACCGGATATCTCATTTCATCAAATTCAAATCCACTGGCCGTCACACCAATGATTCTTGGTAGCAGTAACGTTATTTCGTTGTATGGCGCAAATACCGGCTCAACAATCATCTCAGTTTGCTCAGCCTCAAGCGGCTCGGTTTGCGCAAATATGTACGTAACCGTTGGTTCGTTATCAGCACCAATAACTTTTAGCCAAACAAATCCAAATCTTAACGCTGGTGGTAGCGTATTAATTACGGTAACTGGCGGAAATGGCGGTTCAAAAACAATTACTGGCACAAGTAATGCCAATGTAGCTTCAGCGACTCTAAATAGTTCAGGCAATGTGCTCGTGGTCAATGCCGGGAATTATAACGGATCTTCAGTTATCACCATTTGTTCAACTACCGATGTAAATAATTGCGCAAGTCTGACAGTTACGGTGGGTGGCGCATCCGACAATCAAAATCCCGTTACCACAGTAACCCCATCATCACCTACGGGGCCAAATTACGACCCTGACGCTGCCAAATCGGCAGCACCTAGCATTGGATCAGATCACGGAATTGCAGCCACCACAGGCGCAGCGGCGTGTACAGCAGATTCCCTAATTCGTGCAAGCAGTAAAACCGTTTATTATTGTGGCGCTGACGGAAAACGCTATGTTTTCCCTAATGCAAAAACGTACGCAACATGGTATGCCGATTTTTCATCCGTTAAAATTCTAAGCGACGCAGTCTTAGCATCGATTCCGCTTGGAGGAAACGTAACATATCGTCCAGGTGTTCGATTGGTTAAAATCACAACCGATGTAAAGGTATACGCAGTAGCACCGGGGGGAACGCTTCGCTGGATCACTACCGGCGATTTAGCGACTAAATATTATGGCGCAAATTGGAGTAAGTTAGTAGATGATGTGCCAGATGCTTATTTTACAAACTATCGCATCGGCGCTGATATTACCCAGTAATCTATGAAAAAACTTGCGTGGTGTGGTACTATTGTGGCAGCGATATTATTCATGGGTGCGGGCTGCGCACAAAAAAATCAAATCAAATCTCCTATGGCAATGCAAATTGATCCAAATAAAAATTACTCAGCAACGTTACATACCGAAAAAGGGGATATCACCATCGATTTAACCGCAAAAGACACTCCGGTTACTGTAAATAATTTTGTCAGCCTTGCGCGCGAAAAGTTTTACAACGGTACTGTGTTTCACCGAACCATTCCAAACTTTATGATTCAAGGTGGCGATCCAGATGGTGACGGCACGGGTGGCCCAGGATATAAATTTGATGACGAACCGTTTACTGGTGAATATACTCGCGGCACCGTTGCTATGGCAAATTCCGGTCCAAATACCAACGGCAGCCAATTTTTTATCATGCACGCCGATGTCGGACTACCAAAAAATTATGTGATTTTTGGACATGTCACCGCGGGTATGGATGCAGTAGATGCAATTGCAACTGCCCCAACCACCATGGGCGCAGGCGGCGAGAGATCAAAACCAATTACACCAATTGCTATTTCATCGATTGATATTATCGAGAAATAAGTTTGGGCAAGTTTGTGACACTTAAAACCCTGCTTGTACTACTCGCAGAGTTTTATTTTATTGGCCTGGAGCATAAAATAGTTACTGTGGATAAAATCCTTGCACACAAAATTTATATCATGTGCTATAATTCTGTCAGACACAACATATAGCTACCAAGAAAGACTTGGAACCACATCATGTAGTGTCACGAGAAAATGTATGAACACCTCGTGCCTCAGAGAATATCGGTGTACGGAGTGCAAGAAGCTACTGTTCAAAGGCTTTTTAGTGGAAAGTGAAATCGAAGTGAAGTGTAAACATTGTCACGCGATTAATTCTATCCAAAGCAGTCGGTTCAACGAACTTCTGTGCGCCGTTTATCCGTGTCCACATCGAATTACGGTGGCACCTGCCGCCGAAATGCCAAAAAAATAATTTATTCATCGTGAAGCTCTCGAAGCTCACCCCACAAGGGTGAGCTTCGTTGTTTTACAACACACCTCGTATGCCGATCTACAAAGTACAAAAGAGAAATGGTGCAGTCGTTGATTTTGAATTAAATAAAATAGAACGAGCAATTGTAAACGCACTGCAATCCATTGGTAACGCTGACCTCGACATGGCGCATCGCGTTGCAACACGTACCAACGATGCCTTATTGGTAAAATATTTGGACGTAATTCCAACAGTGGAGCAAATACAAGATGAAGTTGAAGCCGCACTCACCGGCCTTGATCTGTTTGACGCGGCAAAAGCGTATATTTTATATCGCGCAAAACGAGGTGAAATGCGCGAACAAAAAAATGTAGTGGTCGAGGTGGAAAAAACAATTTCAGAATATTTAAGCCGCGCTGATTGGCGCGTAAACGCAAATTCAAATCAAGGATACTCACTTGGCGGCATGATTTTAAATACCGCGGGCAAGGTAATTGCAAATTATTGGCTTTCACATATTTATCCAAAATATGTTGGCGACGCGCACCGCAACGCAGATGTTCACATCCATGATCTTGATATGTTTTCTGGCTACTGCGCAGGTTGGAGTTTGCGCGCCGTGCTTGAAGAAGGTTTTAATGGAGTACCAGAAAAAATTGAATCTAAACCACCGCAGCATCTTTCGTCAGCAGTTGCTCAAATGGTAAATTTTTTGGGAACATTGCAAAATGAATGGGCAGGCGCACAAGCATTTTCAAGTTTTGACACCTATCTTTCGCCATTCGTTAAAAAATACGAAATGGAAATGCGCACGGATATTGAAACAGAGCAAATGGAATTTCCAAGCGACGAGGCAAAAGAAAATTATATCAGTCGTAAAGTATATGAATACGTGTATCAGCAAGTACAATCATTTGTATTCAATTTAAACATCCCATCACGATGGGGAACTCAAACACCATTTACCAACATTACACTTGATTGGGATTGCCCAACTGACTTGGCGGAAAAACGATTAATCTTAGGTGGCAAACCATTTGCATTTACCTTTGGCGAGCTCCAAAACGAAATGGACATCATCAATCGCGCATTTATTTCAGTAATGACTAAAGGCGATGCAAACGGTCGCACATTTACATTCCCAATTCCGACTTATAATATCACCAAAGATTTTGACTGGGCATCAGAGAAAAATCTACCACTCTTCGAAATGACCGCGAAATATGGAACGCCGTATTTCCAAAACTTCATTAACTCCGACATGAACCCGGGCGATGTACGTTCCATGTGTTGCCGCCTGCAGCTCGACTTAAAAGAACTGCGCAAGCGTGGCGGTGGATTATTCGGCTCAGCAGAAATGACTGGTTCGATTGGCGTCGTCACGATCAATAGCGCGCGCATTGGCTATGAACACAAAGGTGATAAAGAAGCTTTCCTGAAACGCATTGATTATCTCATGGACTTATCAAAAACTTCATTAGAAATCAAACGTAAAGAAATTCAGAAGTGGATTGACGCCGGGTTATTTCCATTCACCAAGCGATACTTAGGCTATTTGCGAAATCACTTTTCGACGATTGGCGTAAATGGATTAAACGAAGCAATCAGAAATTTTACCGACGATGCTGAAACAATTGCAACACCATGGGGCCAAGAATTTGCCGCAGAGGTGCTCGATCACATGCGTGCAAAATTAACGCTATTCCAGGAAGAAACGGGGAACTTGTACAATCTTGAAGCGACGCCAGCAGAAGGAACTACATATCGTTTTGCCAAAGAAGATCGCAAGCAATTTCCAAATATCTTGCAATCTGGCACACCAGATGCACCTTACTACACAAATTCATCACAACTTCCTGTGGGATACACCGACGATGTGTTCGAAGCGCTTCAGCTGCAAGACAAATTGCAAACTAAATATACTGGCGGCACGGTACTTCACTGTTACATGACCGAAAAAATTTCGTCGGGCACCGCATGTCGCAATATGGTGCGCTCAGTGCTCAGCAATTTCCGATTGCCATATATCACTATTACACCAACATTTTCTATCTGCCCAAAACACGGTTATCTAACGGGCGAATGGGATTGGTGTCCGACATGCGACAAAGAATTGGGAATCGAAACAGGCGAACGATTCGATGCAGACATCCGCGCAAAATATCAAAACAAAGAGTCACATAAATAAAATAATAACCTAACCAAATTATATGGAAAATAAAACCGCAAATCGTACTCGCTGTGAAGTTTGGACACGCGTGATGGGGTATCATCGCCCGGTTTCCCACTTTAATATTGGTAAAAAGGCAGAACATTATTCACGCTCGCACTTTACCGAAAGTACCGTGACAAACGCGAACGCAGAATTCTGCGCGCAGTATGCTAATTAGTGGCATACAAAAATTTACGCTTCTCGATTATCCAGAACACCCGGCGTGTATTATGTTCACGCCGGGGTGCAATTTACGTTGCGGCTATTGCCACAACCCAGAATTTGTTTTGCCTGAAGAAATTCAAAAAATTAAATCAACGTTCATTCCGGAGCAGGCGATACTTAATTTTTTAGAATCGCGTCGTGGACTTTTATATGGCGTGGTAATTTCTGGCGGGGAACCAACGCTCATGCCAGACCTTATTCCATTCATGCGCACGGTTAAACGACGTGGATTTGCAATCAAGCTCGATACCAATGGCAATCGCCCTGATATTTTACAAAAAGTCATTGACGAAAATATTGTGGATTATGTTGCCATGGATCTTAAAACGAGTTTAGAAAATTACCGCGAGCTTACCGGGCCTTGCGCGTACCCAGAATTTATTGCCAAATCAATTTCAATTTTGAAACAAAATCGCGTTGAGTACGAATTTCGTTCAACACTACTTCAAGAAATTCACACTCCCGAAATCCTAGAGCGTATGGCAAAATTAACCGACGGCGCTGAAAAAGTGTATTTACAAAAATTTCGCCCAGCCGTAACGCTCAAACCAGAGTTTGCAAACCACCACCCATTTTCCGATGAAGTGATGGAAGACATCGCAAAACAATTCAGAAACTACGCAAAACAGGTGTTTGTAAGATGATTTCAGGCGTGCTAAACTGCACGTACATGAAAAAAAATCTTGCCTACATTATCACCAGTTTTTTGCCCGCAATTTTATTATTCGCCTGGAATGAAACTCCGCTGATGCAGGGGCTTTATTTACAATTCCCAAACATCGATGTCCCGATGCACATCGTGGGCGGCGCCTGCATCGTTTTTTTAGCAGCGCGTATTTTTTCGTTACTTGAAGGCGCAGGCTTCAAAAAATTACATCCGCTCACTCGATTTGCACTATTAGTCGGCAGTGCAGCTTGCATTGGCGTTGCATGGGAATGGTACGAATTTATCCATGATTTTGTATACCACACACATTTTCAATTATCACAGTTCGACACCATGAAAGATCTATTCGATGATTTATTTGGCGCTTCGCTATTGGCACTTTTTTACACACTATGACAAAGCAAGAATTCACTGATTTACTAGAACACGCAAATAAACTTTTTGAAGAATTAAAAACTGGTCCATCGCAGCCTATTGCACGCGAATGGCTTCAAAAATTTGATGAACTCTCTTGTGCACTTGAGGCGATCAGTCATCCAGCAGCATTGCAAAGTCACGTACATCCTGATGCGGCAGCTCGCGAAGCGGCAGAATGGGCAGAGCAGCAAGAAACTGAGCTTGCAACAAATATTTCTTTGTCTCGAGAACTCTATAACGCGTGCGCTGCGGCAACGGGTGATTTATCAGCCGAAGAATTTAGATTACTTACAAAAATCAAAGCAGATTTTTTACGCAGTGGTGTTGATAAAGATGAACCAACTCGTGCGCGCATTCGCGAAATTGAAGAAATTTTGGTGCCGCTTGATCAAGAATATTCAAAAAACGTGCGTGAAGATGTGCGCACCATTTTTGTTGCGCCAGCGGCACTACAGGGGCTTCCAGAAGATTATATCGCAGCTCACGCGCCAAATGCTGACGGCCTAATTGCGATTAGCACCGATTACCCCGATTTTTTTCCGTTCATGAACTATAGCGAGGATGGGGCAGCGCGCAAAGAATTATTTATCGCCTTTAACTGTCGCGCCTATCCAATTAACGTACCCATTTTAGAAAAAGTTTTAGCATTACGTCATGAACTTGCAGGATTGCTAGGTTTTCCAAATTGGGCCGCATATATCACGTCAGATAAAATGATTAAAACGCCAGAAGCAGCGCGTGAGTTTATAAACAAAATTGCAGGCGCCGCCGCACCACGCTGCACCGATGAATACGAAATTCTTTTAAAAGAAAAGCAACTTCAAGAGCCAACCGCAACAGCACTCTATCAATGGGATCGCGCGTTTTACGAAAATAAATTTAAAAAGCGAACTATCAACTTTGATTCTAAAGAAGTGCGCGCATATTTTTCGTATGAAGCTGTTGAAGCAGGTCTGCTGAACCTTGTAAGTGAGTTGTATCAAATTGAATTTAAGGCAGAATTAAAGATTCAAACATGGGACGCTCATGTAAAATCTTTTTCAGTTTGGCGTGGCGCTGAAAAAATTGGACTCATTCATCTAGACATGCATCCACGCGAGGCAAAATATAAACACGCAGCGCAATTTCCAATTAAAAGCGGTATTCGCGGCAAACAGTTGCCAGAAGGCGCCCTCGTTTGCAACATGAGCACTGAACTTCTTGATCACGATCAGGTAGTCACCATGTTCCACGAGTTTGGCCATTTAATGCACCACATCTTAGGCGGACAGGTAAATTGGCAATATTATTCCGGTGTTGCTACGGAATGGGATTTTGTGGAAGCACCATCACAACTTTTTGAAGAATGGGCATGGGATGCACACGTGCTCTCGCAATTTGCGCGCCACCATAAAACAGGCGAGGTGATTGCGCCAGTGATGATTCAAAAAATGCGTAGCGCGGATGACTGGGGAAATGGCCTCTCAACCCGTCGTCAAATGGCATTTGCTGCGATTTCCCTTGAGCTGCATTGCACTACGCCGGAATCCGCTGAAGCGCTTGAAGAAAAAATTGCCGCGCTTACCAATGTATATGGCGCATTTCCGCATGTGGTTGAACTGCATAGTGCCGCCAACTTTGAACATCTTATCGGCTATTCGGCAATGTACTACACCTATATGTGGTCACTTGTCATTGCGATGGATTTGCGTACCGGATTTGGCGAAAATTTACTTGACTCGGTCGCAGCTCAAAAATATGCGCAAACTATTTTAGCGCCAGGTGGAAGCAAAGATGCAGCAGATTTGATCAAAGACTTTTTAGGCCGCCCATATTCATTCGACGCGTTTGAAAAATGGTTAAATAAAAAAGCCGCCTAAATAGGCGGCTTTTTTAAAGCTTCTAAAATTATTTAGCTGCTTTGAGTGCTGCTACAGCTGCATCGTATGCAGTTTTTGCTGCTACTTTTGCTGTTTTGCTTGCATCCTGAGCTGCCTTAACAGCTGCAGTCTGTGTTGTATGAGCTGTTTTAGCTTCGTCTTTTGACTTATCTGCTTTTGCAGTTTTCAATGCTGCAGTATATGCAGTGTGAGCTGCCTTAACAGCCGCTGAACGATCTGCATCTGCTGCTTTAAGAGCGTCGCGGTATGTCTTAAGTGCTGCGGCGCGAGCTGCACGCTGCACTGCAGTCAACTTTGGAGCTGCTGACAAAGTGGTCTTAGGAGCTTCTTTGTGAGGAGCTGCGGTTGTTGCATCTGCTGCAAATGCTGCTGAAGCTGGAACCAACATAACACCAAGAAGTGATGCGGTTGCGATAAATTTCTTCATAAAATATAAATAATTATTTGGATAGTTCGACCTATCAGTTATATATACGCACCAAACCACAGTTGAGTTTCATTTAAGACTAAGGTAAGATGGGATACATGAAAATACACCGTTTTTTTGTTACGAAACTGCCCGTAGCCACCGAATCCTTTGAAATTGACGATACCGCTTTGGTACGTCATATGAAGTCAATTTTAGCCCTTGCGCCAAAGGAACTTTTTGAGCTGTGCGATGGAAAGGGAACTCTGGTGCGCGCAAGTATTATGGAATATACCAAAAATGCGGTCTCGTGTATGATTCAAGAAATTATCCATGCGCCAGAAACATTGCGCCCCGTAACCGCATATATTGCCATTTTAAAACGTGATAACTTTGAATTAATTGTTCAGAAATTGACCGAAATTGGTATCACAACCATTGTGCCTGTTATCACCAGCCACACGATCAAAACGGCACTTAATATTCGCCGGTTGCAAACAATCTCCAAAGAAGCTGCAGAACTTGCGGGCCGTACGCAGCTACCAAAAATAGCAGAGCCGATTGATTTTAAAACCGCACTCAAATCTATTCCGCCACAAACCTATTTTTTTGATGGACGCAGCGGAAGTGCTGGCATCGCGCACGCGCAAGCTTTCTTTATTGGTCCCGAAGGTGGTTGGACTGAAGCTGAAATAACAATGGCGCACGATGCCGGCTGCATCAGCAGCTCTCTCGGCCCATTAACGCTGCGCGGAGAAACCGCCGCAATCATTGCCGGTTATTTATCACTTCAATAATATGTCACTTAACGAAATCAGAAAGGAAATTCGCAAACAGGTGTATGGTTACGTCATTGCCGCATTTAGTTTAGTCGCGGGTCTTGCATGGAATGATGCGATCAAATCTCTTATTGAATTTTTTTTGCCCCCATCACACGGAACACTTTTGGCAAAATTTATTTATGCGGTGATAATTACATCCGTCGTTGTATTTGCAAGTTACTTTATTCTGCGAACGCATGAAAAATCAGAAAGAAAAAATTAAAAAACTTCAGCGCGTTGTTTGGGCGCATTACAAAAAAAATGGCCGGCGATTGCAATGGCGTGACACAATTGATCCGTATTGGATCGTTGTGTCAGAGATCATGCTGCAACAAACACAAGTGCCGCGGGTAATAGAAAAATTTCCAGAATTTATAAAAGCATTTCCTACTTTTCGTGAACTTGCAACAGCATCCGATACAGCGGTGCTACGTCACTGGCAAGGACTTGGATACAACCGCCGCGGTTTGTACATTAAACGTATTGCCGAAATTGTTACCAAGAATCACGGCGGACAATTACCACAAGATCGCGCAACCCTTGAGCGCTTTCCCGGAATTGGCCCGAATACCGCCGGATCAATTTTGGCATTTGCGTTTAACTTGCCAGAAATATTTATTGAGACAAACGTGCGTACTGTTTTTTTACATCATTTATTTCCAAAAAAAATAGGTGTTACAGATAAAGAACTTCTGCCACTCATCGAGGAAGCACTTCCAAAAAAACGTGCACGACAGTGGTATTGGGCGCTCATGGATTATGGCACTTTTTTAAAAAAACAATTTAAAAATCCAAGTCGTGCTAGTGCCCATCACACCAAGCAATCAAAGTTTGAAGGATCGCATCGACAAGTTCGCGGTGCAACTTTAAAAACAGTTTTAGCGGGCAAAAATCACACCGCAGAATCGCTATCAGAATTATTACCATTTGAGTTGCGTAAAATCCAGCAAGCGCTTGATGAGCTCTTTTCCGAAGGTTTTATCAAGTTTACCCACGGACGCTACCATAATTGACGAAGCGCATTTATTTACGTATACTACCTGCATATGTCAGCACCAATTTACCTGTCCGCCGAAC
Organism: Candidatus Magasanikiibacteriota bacterium; assembly: GCA_903893485.1. Classification (GTDB taxonomy): domain Bacteria; phylum Patescibacteriota; class Patescibacteriia; order Magasanikbacterales; family 2-02-FULL-50-9b; genus 2-02-FULL-50-9b. Next base: position 4,756 of record CAITMK010000010.1, on the reverse strand, counting down.
GTCTCCAGGAACTCAAGGATGAATATAAGAAATTGAAATTCGAAACCATGCGTGAAGTTGCGGGTCAAATTGACGAAGCAAAACAGCAAGGTGACTTATCAGAAAACGCAGAATACCACGAGGCAAAAGATCGCATGGCGTTTATTCAAACACGCGTGATTGAATTAGAACACATTATTTCCGAAGCACAAATTATTCCTGAAACTAAAAAGGGAAGTGGCACCGTGCACGTTGGTTCAAAAATCATTGTTGAAAGTGCCGGTGTACAACGAAACTTTCATATTGTTGGTTCCGCAGAAGCAGACCCTGCAAATGGCAAGATTTCAAACGAATCACCACTTGGTGAAGCATTTTTAGATGAACACGTCGGCGCAACCGTTGAAGTTAAAACTCCGGTCAAAACAACCGTCTACACGATTATTTCAATTGAATAATATGGAAGAAGCTGTCTACCTCGATGAGCACGCCGTGCGCATTCAAAAATTAAAAGATTTGGAAGCACTCGGAATTCCGGGCTACCCAAGTGGAGACATTGCTCGCTCTCATACAATTTGCGGCGTGCTTACGGACTTCGAAAATTTGCAGGCCACAGAAACTCCTGTGCAAGTTGTGGGCCGCATTATTTCACTTCGCTGGCATGGCGGCAGCGCGTTCGCAGATTTAGCCGACGAATCAGGTCGCATGCAGCTACATCTTCGCAAAGATAAAATTGGCGAAGAATTTTACGCGCAGCTCAAACAACTTTTAGATCACGCAGATTTTATTTCTGTTTCTGGTACCGCGATTGTTACCAAAGTTGGTGAACGTACTATCGAAGTTGCAACGCTCCAGCTTTTATCAAAGGCGCTACGCCCATTGCCAGAAAAATGGCACGGGCTTTCCGATATTGAAACACGTTATCGCCAACGCGAACTTGATCTTCTAGCAAACCCAGAAGTTAAAGCACGCTTTGTGACGCGCTCAAAAATGATTTCGGCGCTTCGCCAGTTTTTAAATGATCGCGATTTCATGGAAGTTGAAACGCCAATGCTGCAGCCAATTCCAGGCGGCGCAAACGCGCGTCCATTTATCACCCATCACAATGCGCTCGATATTGATTTATATTTGCGCATTGCCCCAGAACTTTATTTAAAACGTTTAGTTGTTGGCGGATTCGAAAAGGTATACGAAATCGGCCGCTGTTTCCGCAACGAAGGCATTGATTATGCTCACAACCCGGAATTCACTATGTTCGAAATGTATTGGGCATATGTGAACAAAAATGAATTTGTCGGATTTTTGGAAGAACTCATGCGTTCGGTAATTCAAACCGCAACCGGTAGCACCACCTTGCCATACGGCGAAGGTGAAATTGATTTTGGCGGCGCTTGGGCGCGCACCACGTTTCGCGACTCAATTATTCAAAATTGCGGAATCGATATTGATACTTTGTTAACACCAGCTGCAGTAGTCGCTGCTGCTCGCGCGCAAAATATTCCTGCAGATTTTTCAAGCTGCATTGGTTTGGGCGAACACTACGATGAACTTTTCAAACGCACAGCCCGCGCCGCAACCATTGCACCAACATGGATTTTTGATTATCCGCTCGAACTCAAACCACTTGCAAAAGCGCTCACCTCCGATCCAACTAAAAGCGCATCAGTTCAATTGGTAATGCATGGTGCTGAAATTGTAAATGCCTACTACCACGAACTCAATGATCCGCTCGATCAGCGCGCCCGTTTTATGGCGCAGCAAGACTTGCGTGATGCGGGCAGCCAAGAAGCGCAGTGGATGGACGAAGATTTTCTCCGCGCGCTTGAACAGGGCATGCCGCCAACTAGCGGCGTGGGCATTGGCATTGATCGCCTCTGCGCATTTATTACCAATTCGCCAAACCTGAAAGAAGTTATTTTGTTTCCAACACTTCGTCCGCAACAAGAGGTATGAAAAAACGAATCGTAACGCACAAACATCCGCATCTCGATGAAATCATGTGCGTTTGGATGATTCGTCGATTTTTGCGCGGTTGGGAAAAAGCGACGATGGTATACGTTGCTACCAACGCCAAAAAACGCGCGCAACAGGACGACGCACACACCATGGTCATTGGCGTCGGTCGCGGCAAATTCGATGAGCACAAGGGCAATTTGAATGATTCAGCGACCACCTTGGTATATAAATTTATTTTATCCAAGAAACCAAAATTAGCCCTCGACGAAAAAATAGCGCTTGCCGCGCTCGTTGATTTTGTAAACGACGACGATCATGGCAAACATATTTCAATGCCGTTTGCAGAGTTTCATATCTCGGCGTGCATGACGTATTTGGCCAAAGCAGGGAAATCGTCTTCAGAACTTTTAAATTTTGGTGCAACATATTTGGATGGCGTTTTTTCTGCGCTCACTGAAGAGGCACTGGTTGCGCGTGATTTAAAAAAAGCAATACGCTTTGCAACGCCATGGGGCCCGGCACTTGCCGTAACCACCACCGCAAATGCAAAATCAATTTTACGCGCCGCAACCGCTGAAACTATTTTTATCGTCGTCGTTGTAGGTGCAAAAACAAAATTTCGTTCGATTCGTGCCACCCCAGAATGCCCAATTGATTTATCCGATGCTTTTGAAAAAATTCATACCGCGGAACCTCATGCCGAATGGTATTTGCATCATTCCAAAAAAATGCTGATTTGCGGATCTGATGTTGCAGAAAATAAAAATCTCTCACGCGCATCGCTCGCAACACTTATCAAACTGATTAGCGTATGAAAAAACGCGTGATGTGTTTTGGTACTTTTGACTTACTCCACCCCGGACATTTATTTTTTTTACAAAAGGCTCGCGCACAAGGTGATGAACTTTTTGTGATCATTGCACGCGACGCACGTCGCGCCAAAATTTCTGGCAGCGCACCCGTACATTCTGAAAAGGAGCGCCAGATAATGATTGAAGCGCTAAAACCTGTTACGAAAGCGATTCTCGGCGATAAAAAGGACATGCTCGTTCCACTCAAAAAATATAAACCGGCCGTAGTGGTACTCGGCCACGATCAAACGGTTGGTGTCGCGCCACTCATGGCATGGGCAGCTGCACAAAAAAACCCACCGAAAATTATACAGCTCACCGCGTATAAACGTTCAAAATATTCCAGCTCCGGCATTAAAAAAATCCTATGCCAGGAAAAAAAGTAGTTCGCCGCCAATTACTTGTTGCGCTTGGTGCCATTTTTAATGAAAAAGGGGAGATCCTTATTTCTCGCCGCAATGATCCGCATAACCGCGGCGTGCATAACAAGTGGGAATTCCCCGGTGGGAAAGTTGAATTTGCTGAACACCCATCAGAAACAATCGTGCGCGAAACAAAAGAAGAGGTCGGCATAATTGCTGATGTCGAAAATCTATTCAATATTTATAATAATTTTCACCCTGATCGGCCACATATTCAAATTGTGTTGCTTTTTTATGTTCTCAAAATGCGCCTAGGTCAAATCCCAATTGCCGATGCAAAAGAAGTCAAAGAAGTGCGTTTTGTGACCCTTGAAAAGGCACACACCATGGACCTTTTGCCTGGGAATAAAGCTATTGTACGAGAATTACAAAAAGCGTATAATAATCGTCGCTATGATTGATATTACATTACTCCGCCAGAACCCAGATTTGGTCGAAAAAACCGCAAAAAGCCGCGGTGCAACTGTTTCTGTTCATGAACTTTTAAAAATTGATGCCGAAATTCGTACGCTCCAAAGCGATACGGATACCATGCGTCACGGGCTCAAATCCCGTTCAAAATCCAAACCGAGCGAAGAAGAGCGCCAAGAATTGCAAGCATTGTCTACACGCATTAAAGAAAAAGAAGGGGAGATCACCACCAAAGAAGCGGCCCGCACGGAAATGCTTTTGGCGCTGCCAAACTTTAACGATCCCGAAACCCCAATTGGCGCATCCGAAGATGAAAATGTGGTAATTAAAACCATTGGCACCAAACCAGAATTTTCATTTGAACCAAAACCATATTACGAACTCCCAAGCGTTGCGCCAGATTTAAAAATTGAATCCGGCACACGCACATCAGGTAGTCGTTTTTATTACTTAACAGGGAACATCGCTGCACTTCAGCGCGCGGTATTCCGCGCGGTTGGCGATATCATTTCTGCCGAAGGTTTTAACTTTGTCATTCCACCGCTTTTGGTTCGTGAACCTGCCATGTACGGCACGGGTCATTTTCCCGCAGAACGAAACGAAGTGTACACCGTAAACCCTGGCGAAGACGATTTATATTTAGTTGGCACGGCAGAAGTGCCACTGGTTTCACTTCATGCGGGCGAAACTTTACAAATGGAAAATATGCCGTATGCATACGCTGCCGAAACAACTTGTTTCCGCCGCGAGGCTGGCAGCTACGGCAAGGATCAACAAGGTATTTTGCGCGTGCACCAATTTCAAAAAATTGAAATGGTTGCTTTTACAACACCTGAACAATCCCGTGAAATGCATCGCCGCATTTTAGCGCTTGAAGAAAAAATTATTAGTGCATTTGATTTGCATTATCAGGTAGTAAATATCTGCACCGGCGATCTTGGTTTTCCAGCCACACAAAAGTTTGATATCGAGGCCTGGTTTCCATCACAAAATAAATTTCGCGAATTAACATCGACCAGCAACACCACGGACTACCAAACGCGTCGTTTGCAAATTACTTATAAAAATGGAAACGATCGTCACCTCGCGCACACCGTAAATGGCACCGGCGCAACCGACCGATTGTGGCTTGCCATTTTG